>NZ_DASUNI010000123.1:0-8323 GCF_036277215.1 Microbacterium sp.
CGCCGGCGAGGCCGAGGCCATCCACTTCGAGAACCACGGGCGCATCAGCGGGCACCGGAACGGCCGGCGGGAACACGTTCGCGACCTCCCGCCCGGTCATGAGTCGGATGAGCTCGGCGGTGGGCGTATCGGCCACCGGGATGCCGGATGCCATGGATCTGCCGTCCTTCAGGACGGTGATGCGGTCGCCGATCTGGCGGATCTCCTCCAGGCGGTGGGTGATGTAGACGACGGCGATGCCCTCGGAGGTCAGCTCCCGGACGACGTGGAAGAGGTTCTTGACCTCCTCGGTGTCCAGGACCGCCGACGGCTCGTCCATGATGATCAGCTTGATGTCGTGCGACAGGGCGCGGGCCATGCTGACGATCTGCTTGTTGGCTGCGCTCAGGTGCCCGACCTCGGTGTTCGGAGAGAGGTTGGCGTGTCCCAGCCTGCGCAGCAGCTCGCGCGTCTGACGGGCCGCTTCCGAGCGCTTCGTGAAACCGCCGCGCGCGAGCTCGTGGCCGAGGAAGATGTTCTCGGCGATGGTCAGACCGTCGACGACGTCGAGCTCCTGGTACATGGTCGCGATGCCGAGCTCGAGTGCGGCTTCGGGATTGGGGATCACGACCTCCTCGCCCTCCCAGGAGATGCTGCCCGCGTCGGGCTGGTGCGCGCCGGCGAGGACCTTGATCAATGTCGACTTGCCGGCGCCGTTCTGGCCCAGCACGCAGTGCACCTCGCCGGCGCGCACGTCGAGGTCCACTCCCCGCAGGGCGCGAACGCCGGCGAAGCTCTTCGTGACGCCGCGCACCGTGAGTAACGTCGAATCCTGGTCACCTTTGATCACACGCTGACCATAACAGGTGGCGGTTGGGTCGTTCGAGTCCCTCTTCCGCGACCATCAGCCGACGGCCCGGCCGGCTCTCCGCTTCGCGAGGAGCGCGGATTTTACGGTGAGGCTCGCTTTTGCTGAGCCGCCAACAAAAGCTGTCGCGCGGATGTTACGTTCTGCTACGTTGATCTCGGTCATCACCCGGTGGACCGCCGCGCGAGCGTGGCCGAGTCCCCTTGGCGCCCGACCTGCATTCACATTCAAGGAGGAATTCATGCGTTCAACCCGTACAGTGCGCACGCGGGCGATCGGGATCGGCGCAGCCGCACTGACCGCCATCGCGCTGCTGGCCGGCTGCACTCCCGGTGCACCCGAAGAAGAAGAGGCTGCCGACCAGGGCACCAGCGCGGAGGAGAACGAGGCGACCGGCGACACCGTCACCATCGGCTTCTCCGGCCCGGCCGCCGACCACGGGTGGCTCGGTGCCATCAACTCGGGCGCCATCGAGGCGGCCGAGAGCTTCCCGGACGTCGAGCTGCAGCTTGCGGAGGGCACCAACGACGTCAACGCGCAGATCGCCGCCGTCGAGACGTTCATCAACGACGGCGTCGACGCCATCGTGCTGCTGCCCAGCGACGGAGCGGCCCTGACCGAGGTCGCGATCAAGGCGATGGAGGCCGGCATCCCGGTTATCAACGTCGACCGCGAGTTCTCCAGCCCGTTCGCCGCCCGCGCCACCGTGCTCGGCGACAACTACGGCATGGGCGTCAGCGCCGGCACGTACATCTGCGAGCAGCTCGGCGACAACCCGGACGCGGTCGTCGCCGAGATCGCAGGCATCGACTCGCTGCCGCTGACGCAGGACCGCTCTGCGGGCTTCGCGGACGCACTCGAGGACTGCGGTCTCGAGGTCGGAGCGCGGGTAGCGGCGGACTTCACCGTCCAGGGCGGCGAGGCGGCGGCATCCCAGCTGCTGTCGGCGAACCCGCAGATCGACGCGCTGTGGAACCACGACGACGACCAGGGCATCGGCGTCCTCGCAGCCATCGAGGCCGCCGGACGCGACGAGTTCTTCATGGTCGGCGGCGCCGGGTCGCTGAACGCGATGGAGGCAATCGAGGCCGACGACACCGTGCTCAAGGCGACGATCATCTACCCGTCGACGCAGGCTGCCGACGGCATCGCCCTCGCCCGCCTGATCGCTCAGGGCAAGACGATGAGCGACCTGATCACGCCGGGCGTGGCGAACCGCATCGTCCTCGATGCTCCGGTCGTCACCAAGGAGAACGTCGACCAGTACATCGGCTTGGCCTTCGAGTCCTGACCCGACAGCCAGTCGCAGGAGGGGGCGTCCGCCGCTCGCGGAGGCCCCCTTCTGCAGCATCCCCCACCGCAGTGCACGACCCTGGAGCAACTGTGACCGACAACCTCCGCGTCGCCATGATCGGCTACGGCTTCATGGGCGCCGCACACTCGCAGGGGTGGCGCGTCGCCCCCCGCTTCTTCGATCTGCCCGCGCACCCGTCGATGACCGTCGTGGTCGGGCGCAACGCCGACGCGGTCGCGGCCGCCGCCGAGAAGTGGGGCTGGGACGAGGCGGCCACGGATTGGCGCGAAGTCATCGACCGCGACGACATCGACATCGTCGACATCGTCACTCCGGGCGACACGCATGCCGAGATCGCGATCGCAGCGCTCGAGGCGGGCAAGCACGTGCTGTGCGAGAAGCCGCTGGCCAACACCGTCGCCGAGGCGGAGGCGATGGCGGATGCCGCGACGCGCGCAGCGGAACGCGGGGTGCGCGCGATGGTGGGTTTCACCTACCGACGCGTTCCGGCCGCCACCTTCGCGCGCGATCTGATCGCGGCAGGCCGCATCGGCGACATCCGGCAGGTGCGGGCGTCCTACCGCCAGGACTGGCTGATGGATGCCGAGGCCCCGCTGACCTGGCGGATGAAGAAAGAGCGCGCGGGATCGGGCGCACTCGGCGACATCGGCGCGCACGCGGTCGATCTCTCTGAATACATCACCGGGCTGCGCCTGCAGAGCGTCTCCGGTGTCATCGACACCATCGTCCGGGAGCGGCCCCTTCTCGCCGAAGGCGTCGGCCTCTCGGGCACCGCTTCCACCGAACGTGGCGAAGTCACCGTCGACGACGTCGCCTTCTTCGCAGGTCGATACGCGAACCCAGCCGGCGGCTACGGACCGCTCGGCACGTTCGAAGCCACGCGCTTCGCGACCGGACGGAAGAACGCCCTGCGCGTCGAGGTGTCCGGCTCACTCGGCGCCGTCGCGTTCGACCTCGAGCGACTCAACGAGCTCGAGTTCTACGACGCCACCCTCCCCGCGAACGAGCAGGGGTTCCGCACCATCCTCGTCACGGAGCACGACCACCCCTACCTGGCGCCGTGGTGGCCGCCCGGTCACATGCTCGGTTACGAGCACGGCTTCTCGCACCAGGTCGTCGACTTCGTGGACGCCATCGTGGCGGGCGAACAGCCGCGGCCTTCCTTCGCCGACGGACTGCACGTGCAGCGGGTGCTGGATGCCGTCGAGCGCAGCTCCGCCTCGGACAGCAGCTGGATCTCCACGGACTGAGCCCGTCCACCCGAAGACGAAAGGGAAACACCGCAATGACGCGACCGATCACCCTCTTCACCGGCCAGTGGGCCGACCTTCCCCTCGAGGAGGTCGCACGCCTCGCGTCGGAATGGGGCTATGACGGACTCGAGATCGCCTGCTGGGGCGACCACCTCGACCCGTGGCGCTGGGATGACGACGAGTACGTCCAGGGCAAGCTCGACCTGCTCGCGAAGCACGACCTGAAGGTCTGGGCCATCTCGAACCACTTGAAGGGCCAGGCAGTCTGCGACGATCCGATCGATCAGCGTCATCGCGGCATCCTGTCGGACAGGGTCTGGGGCGACGGCGACGCTGAGGGCGTGCGCCAGCGGGCCGCCGAAGAGATGAAGCACACCGCCAGACTCGCTGCGAAGCTCGGAGTGAAGACGGTGGTCGGCTTCACCGGCTCGAGCATCTGGAAGTACGTCGCGATGTTCCCCCCGGTCTCACAGGAGGCGATCGACGCGGGCTATCAGGACTTCGCCGACCGGTGGAACCCGATCCTGGACGTCTTCGACGAGGTCGGTGTGCGCTTCGCGCATGAGGTGCATCCGAGCGAGATCGCCTACGACTACTGGACGACGGTTCGCACGCTCGAGGCCATCGGCCACCGACCCGCGTTCGGCCTCAACTGGGATCCGTCGCACTTCATGTGGCAGCAGCTGAACCCCGTCGACTTCATCCTCGAGTTCCAGGATGTGATCTACCACGTGGACTGCAAGGACGTGAAGCTCAACCTCGGCAACGGACGCAACGGGCGGCTCGGGTCGCACCTGGCCTGGGCGGATCTGCGCCGCGGGTGGGACTTCGTCTCGACGGGCCGCGGCGACGTGCCCTGGGAGGCATCCTTCCGGGCCCTCAACACCATCGGCTACGAGGGCCCGATCTCGGTCGAATGGGAGGACGCCGGCATGGATCGCCTCCTCGGCGCACCCGAGGCGCTCGAGTTCGTGAAGCGCAACGCCTTCGCGGCACCCGCAGCGGCATTCGACGCGGCGTTCAGCTCGCGCTGATTCCGGATCGAGAACGGATGCCGCGCGCCGCGGCATCCGTTCCACCCGTGTCGGCCCGGCCGCGCGCGCACTATCGTTCGATCATGACGACGGTCTCTCCGGGCTGGTACGACGACGGGCAGGGCGCGCTCCGCTGGTGGGACGGCGCGAACTGGACCGACTACACGCAGCCTCGCGCGGACAGCCAGGCCGAGCAGCGATTCGCTCCGGCTTCCGCCGAACCTGTGCCGCCGGTGCCGCCTGTCCCGCCTGTGCCGCAGTACCCCGGTGGACAGGTTCCGGCGGCCTTCACCGCGCCGTACAGCCCGGACGCGTACGCCGTCACGTATCCCGTCGCCCCTGCCGCCGGCTTCACGGCATCGACCGAACCGCCGAAGTCGCGGATGTGGATCGTGTGGGTCGTCCTCGGTGTGGTCGTCGTGGGCGTGGTCGCGGCCATCGCGATCCTGACGCCGATGCTCATCACGGGTTTGACCCCGGCGGGGGGGCCATCGGACGAGGACTCCTCGGGCGAGCCGGGTGGGAGCGTCCCGACGGCCGCCGACAGGGACGCGGCCGTCGACGCCGTGGAGCGATACAACGACGCCTGGCTGACCGGGAACTGCGACGACTACTTCGCCACGACGACCGAGCAGTACCGTTCCGAGGTCGTGCAGATCACCGACTGCGCGGCGTTCGTCGACGAAGCCCGCTCCTTCACGGGCAGCCTCGACGACTACGAGGTGCGGGTCGGCGAGGTCGAGGCCGTCGGATCGGCGATCGCGGTGTCCACGGTCGAGTCGTACACCAGCCTGTTCGACGAGCAGGGGAACCAGACCGACGAGCCCGTCGACTACGAAGACCGGTGGGAGTACATCGTCGTGAGCTCCGACGACCACTGGGTGATCGACGATTCCTACTTCGAGTGAGGCCGACCGCCGGCGCAACCGTCAGTCGCTGCGCGCAAGGTGCTCGTCGAGCCAGGCCAGCACGTCGCTGCGCACCTGCTCCTGACCCACGTCGTTGAAGACCTCGTGCCGGATCTCCGGATAGACGAGTGTCGTGACTTCGGTGAATCCGGAGCGCCGTCGGTAGGCATCCGCGAGCCTGTGGACGCTGCGCGGCCCGCCGACGGGGTCGTCGCGCCCGACCAGCAGCAGGATCGGGATGTCGCGCCCGGCGATATCACGCAGGTTCTTGCGCGGGCGGCCGAGCATCTGGAGCTGTCGATACAGCCCGAAGTTCTTGCCCATGGGTACGGTGGTGCACAGCGGGTCCGCGAGGAACCCGCGTACGACCTCGTCGTCCGACGACAGCCATTCCATGCCGGTCGTCCCCGGACCGTTCCATCGCCTGTTCAGGTCGCCGAGATTCCCCGAGCCGAGTTGCCGGTAGACGGTGCCGCTCAGGATCACCATTTCGTAGGCCTCGGGATGCCGGTTGAGGAGCATCTGCCCCATGAACGAGCCCCATGAATGCGCGAGCAGGACCACCGGCAGGCCTTCGTGCTCGCGCCGGATGACCTCGGTGACGCCCCACATCGCTGCGACGGCCGCCGGTATCCCCCCGCGCCCGAGCGTGCCCAGCCGCGCCGAGTCGTCACCGTGCTGCAGCATCCCCGTCCGACCATGGCCGCGGTGGTCGTCCGCGTAGACGGTGAAGCCGCGGTCCGTCAGAGCATCGATCAGTCGTGCGTAGCGTCCGGCGTGCTCACCGTACCCGTGGGCCAGCTGGACCACCGCACGCGGAACGCCGTTCGCGGGATGGACGTCGTAGACGATCGGCACGCCGCGCACATCGGTGAACTGGGGCATGGGGGGAGTTTAGATCCGCGCCGACACGATCGAGGGCGTCGAATTTACTTAGCTAGGATAATGAACTAGGCTAACGATCGATGACCGAACATGCAGACCCGAGCCACGACCTTTCCCGCGAGGCCTCCGACCTGCGTATCGCCACGTTCCGGCTCGCGCGGCGCATGCGCACGCAGCGAGCGGTCGACTCGATGAGCGACGGGCAGTTCGCCGTCCTCGCCGGCCTGTCCGTGCACGGGCCGCACACCCTCGGCGAGCTGGCCGACCGCGAACGCGTGTCCGCTCCCGCGATGAACCGCACGGTGAACTGCCTTCAGGACTCGGGCTACGTCTCCCGCAGCGCCGACGAGCACGACGGTCGCAAGGTCGTGATCGACCTGACCGACGACGGCCGCGCGGTCGTCGAGGAGACCGCGCGTCGACGCGACGCGTGGGTCGAGGGTGCCCTCGCCGAGATCGAGCCCGACGAGCGCGCGATCCTCGCGCAGGCGGCGGCGATCATGCAGCGGATGGTGGCCCGATGAGCGCCATGTTCCGGTCGTTCTCGGTCTTCAACTACCGGGTCTGGTTCATCGGAGCACTCGTCTCCAACATCGGGGCATGGATGCAGGCGACCGCCCAGAACTGGGTGGTCCTCACCGAGCTGACCGACAACGACGCCGCCGCGATGGGTGTCACGATGGCGCTGCAGTTCGCGCCACCGCTCCTGCTCGTCGGCGTCACCGGATGGGTCGCCGACCGCTTCGACCGTCGCAGGCTCCTCATGGTCACGCAGGGACTGCTGATGCTGCTCGCGATCGCGCTCGGCGTCATGATCCTCACCGGTCTGATGACCCTCCCGATCATGTACGGCTTCGCGCTTGCGCTCGGTGTCGTGACGGCGTTCGACAACCCGGCCCGGCAGGCCTTCGTCTCCGACGTCGTGACCCGCGAGAACGCGTCCAATGCGGTTGCGCTGAACGCGGCATCCTTCAACGGCGCACGGATGATCGGCCCGGCCGTCGCGGGAGTGGTCATCGTCGCGGTCGGCACCGGCTGGGTCTTCCTGCTGAACGCCGTCACCTTCTTCGGGATGATCGTCGCCCTCCTGCTGATCCGCACGCACGAGCTGCTCCCCCGCGCCAGCACCTCCGGCGCGTCGAGACTGGCCGACGGCTTCCGTTACGTCGGCCGCCGCCCCGACCTCATCGTCATCTTCGCGATGGTCTTCCTCGTTGGCGCGTTCGGCATGAACTTCCCGATCTTCGCGTCGACGATGGCGCTCGAATTCGGGCAGAACGCCGACGGCTTCGGGCTGCTCAGCTCCATCCTCGCGATCGGCTCGCTCGCCGGCGCGCTCCTGGCCGCCCGGCGCGATCGCGCCCGGTTGCGCGTGGTCGTCGGTGGAACCCTCCTGTTCGCCGCGGCCGCGGGCGTCTCGTCGCTGATGCCGAACTACTGGGCATATGCCGCGACGCTCATGTTCACCGGATTCGCGGTCGTCACGATGCTCACGACGGCCAACGGCTACGTGCAGACGACGACCGATCCGGCGCTGCGCGGACGCGTTCTCGCGCTGTACATGGCGATCCTCATGGGCGGCACGCCGATCGGCGCACCGATCGTCGGCTGGGTCGCGTCGGAGTTCGGTCCCCGCATGGCGATCCTGGTGGGCGCGGTCGCAGCCCTCGTGGCCTTCGCGATCGGCTCGATCTGGCTGCTGGCGTCCGGGCGGCTGCGTCGCGCCGAGTCGGGACGTTTCCGTCTCACGATCGACGAGACGCTGCCGATCCGCGTGGTCGCGCCGACGGGCGCCGACTTCAGCGAGCCCGTCGCGACGACCGCGCCGATCCCGGTGTCGCCGCGCCCCCGCACGAGCTGACTCCCGCGCGCGCCTGCCGCTGAGCCTGCCCGAACCCACACCTTCTGCGCGAACCCATGCGCTGTGGCGCGCGGGAAACCATGGGCTGACGCGGGAGACGTGGGTTCGACGGACCCGGCGCTCCTCCGCAGGTGCATTTCGGACGAGCGCGATCCACAGATGCGGGCGGGTCTTGCGGCCCCCCGGAAGGGGGTGGGCACGCTCGAGGGCATGACCCCGG
>NZ_DASUNI010000124.1:0-9555 GCF_036277215.1 Microbacterium sp.
AGCACCGGAACCGTCTACTCCGACCCGGCCGATCTTCCGTTCACCGAGGAATCCACGACGAGCATCGACCTGTCGAACGCGTACTCCAAGTCCAAGCGCATCAACGAGGTCGTCCTCGCCGATGTGGCCCGGGTCAACCCCGAGCTGAACGTGACCGTCCTCCGGTACTTCAACCCGGTGGGCGCGCACCCGAGTGGACTGATCGGTGAGGACCCCGCGGGGATCCCGAACAACCTGATGCCGTTCGTCGCCCGCGTCGCCGTCGGCAAGCTCGAGCAGATCGGCGTGTTCGGAGCCGACTACGACACCCCCGACGGCACCGGCCTGCGCGACTACATCCACGTCGTCGACCTCGCAGAAGGGCACGTGACCGCCTTGGAGCAGGCACAGCCGGGCTACGTCGTGTACAACCTCGGCACCGGCAAGCCCGTCAGCGTCCTCGAGCTGATCGCGTCGTTCGAGAAGGCCGTCGGCCACCCCCTGCCGCAGCAGATCCTCGACCGCCGGCCCGGCGACGTGGCCGCGACCTACTGCGACCCGTCCAAGGCCGAGCGGGAGTTGAGCTGGAAGGCCCGTCTCACGATCGACGACTCCTGCCGCGACTACTGGAACTGGCAGTCGAAGAACCCCGACGGGTACGCCACGGCCTAGGCTCAGCGCCCCCGCTGCTGGTGCAGGCGGCGAGCACAACGTCGCTGACCGTGCCCTGACGGCACGTTTTTCCCGGTATCGGGCCGCTGAGGCACCGAAATGGCGACGCTGTGCGCGAGAGTCCGCAGCGCCTCACGCCGGCTGCGGCGCGTTGCCGCCCTTCGGCGCCTTGGCGGGCTTGCCCGCCCGTGCGCCCTTGGCGGGTTTCGTCCGGCGCCGCGGCGGCAGCGGCACGAGCATCGACGTGCGGCGCCGGTACTCGGCGTACGCGGGATACTTCGACGACGTGATCGACTCGGTGAAGATCGTCGACCCCACGAAGAGCAGTGACAGGAGCACCGCCCCCGCGATCGTCCAGTTGATCGCGCCGCCCCAGAAACCCAGTCCCGATGCCACCGCCGCGGTGGCCCCGATCGCGTAGAACGTCCACCACTGCGCCTGCTCGAAGAAGAAGTTCGGATGCCGGCTGACGCGGAAGAGCCCGGTCGTCACGAAGCCGGGCTTGAGGCGACCGCCCGCCGCAGCCTTCGCGCGATGGAACTCCCACTGCTGCTGATCCGCCACGAACTCACCGACGAGGAACGCGGTGAAGAGCACGGCGAACGCGACATCCCATCCGGTCAGGGCCGCGGGGTTCTGCCAGGCGATCAGGGCCGGAAGCGTGATGAGCACGAGCAGCGCGTTCTGGTACAGCACGATGAAGAACAGATTGAACAGCTGGAACTGCCACGGTCGCATGCGTCCGCGCAGGATCGCCCACCGGTAGTCCTCCATCCCGGTGTAGCCGCCCTTGCGGGCGAAGTTGAATGTCAGGCGCACCGCCCAGGCCGTCACCAGGAGCGCCATGAACAGCAGGCGCCACGGATCGTTTCCGTCCAGCATCCCGGCGATCGCGAAGATCCACACGTACACGGCGGGCACGATCGACCAGATGCGATCGACCCACGAGGTGTCCTTGGTGAGAAGGGAGGCGATCCAGCAGCCCGCGCAGGTGACTGCGGCGACGATCAGGACGAGCACGAGGGGCGTCATGCGAACAGGATAGGGCGACGGCCACGCGGGAGCGGGATGCACTGTGGTCTGACCACATGCTACTGTGGTCAGACCACACGAGGAGGACGCATGGATGCGACCACGGCCCCGGCCGCGCGCGCCTGGCAGACCGTGCTCGAGCGCATCGAGGACGACCTTCTCGAGGGGCGACTGACGCCCGGCGACCGCCTTCCGCCCGAGCGCGAACTCGCGGTGAGGCTCGGTGTCGGACGCTCCAGCGTGCGTGAGGCACTGCGCGTGCTGGAGGTGCTCGGCCTGGTGCGCACCGGCACCGGCTCCGGTCCGACCTCGGGGGCGATCATCATCGCGACGCCGCGTGGCGGAATGTCGGCGCTGCTGAGGCTGCAGGTTGCGGCGCACGGTTTCCCGCTCGACGATGTGGTGCGCACTCGGCTCGTCCTCGAGTCCGCGGTCGTCGAGGCGGTCGCCGCCGACCCCGCACGATCCACCGACGATGCGCACGCCGTGCTCGACGCGATGGATGCCGCGGACCTGACGCCCGGCGAGTTCCTCGCTCTGGACGCACAACTTCATCTCGCTCTCGCGGAGGCGTCCGGCAACGTCGTGATCGCCGCGATGATGGCCGGGCTGCGCACTGCCATCGAGTCGTACGTGCAGGCCGGTGCCGACCGCATCGCCGACTGGGAGGCCACGGCCGGGCGGCTCCGTTCCGAGCATGCCGCGATTCTCTCCGCGGTCGACGCGGGCGACGCCGCGTCGGCACGGACCCTGATCCATGACCACATCACCGGCTACTACGCCGAAGCGGGCCTGGCCCGCACCTGACGAAAGGACCGACGATGGTGAAGCGCCAGCTCCCCAAACCCGCCGAACTGCTCGAACTCATGCAATTCAAGAAGCCCGAGCTCAACGGCAGGAAGCGGCGCCTCGACGCCGCACTGACGATCGGCGACCTGCGCGCCATCGCCAAGCGCCGGACGCCGAAGGCGGCGTTCGACTACACCGACGGCGCCGCCGAGGGCGAGCTGTCGCTGACGCGGGCGCGGCAGGCGTTCGAGGACATCGAGTTCCACCCCGACGTCCTCCGCCCGGCTGAGAACGTGGACATGTCCACGACCATCCTCGGCGGTCCGAGCGCTCTGCCGTTCGGCATCGCGCCGACGGGGTTCACGCGTCTGATGCAGACCGAAGGCGAGAGCGCGGGAGCATCCGCGGCGGGCGCTGCCGGCATCCCGTTCACGCTGTCGACGCTCGGCACCACGTCGATCGAGGACGTCAAGGCGGCCAACCCCGACGGACGCAACTGGTTCCAGCTCTACGTGATGCGCGACCGCGAGATCTCGTACGGTCTCGCACGCCGAGCCGCTGCGGCCGGGTTCGACACGCTGCAGTTCACCGTCGACACGCCGGTCGCCGGCGCCCGCCTGCGTGACAAGCGCAACGGCTTCGCCATCCCGCCGCAGCTGACGGTCGGCACGATCGTGAACGCCATCCCGCGTCCGTGGTGGTGGATCGACTTCCTGACCACTCCGAAGCTCGAGTTCGCGTCGCTCTCGACGACCGGTGGCACCGTGGGCGAGTTGCTGAACTCGGCGATGGACCCGACGATCAGCTTCGACGACCTCGCGATCATCCGCGACATCTGGCCGGGCAAGATCGTCGTCAAGGGCGTGCAGAACGTCGAGGACTCGGTGCGGCTCATCGACGCCGGCGTGGACGGCATCATCCTGTCCAACCACGGCGGACGCCAGCTGGACCGTGCGCCCATCCCGTTCCACCTGCTTCCGAGCGTCGTGCGCGAGGTCGGCAGAGACGCGACGGTGATGATCGACACCGGCATCATGAACGGCGCCGACATCGTCGCGTCCATCGCCCTCGGCGCGAAGTTCACCCTCATCGGCCGCGCTTACCTCTACGGCCTCATGGCCGGCGGCCGCGAAGGCGTGGATCGCGCGATCGCGATCCTGCGCAGCGAGATCGAGCGCACCATGAAGCTCCTCGGCGTCTCGTCGCTCGAGGAGCTCGAGCCCAAGCACGTCACGCAGCTGACGCGCCTGGTGCCGGTGGGGCAGTCGACGCGCGCGGGTGCGGCGGTCTGACGGCCACTGCGGGCCGGGTTCAGCCCCGCGCGGGCAGGGTCGGCAGCAACTCGTCGAGGAACTCGGCGGTGTCCTCCCAGCCTTCGACCGCATGGCAGGGCACCCCGATCGCGAGCACCGGATAGTCGTTGCCGTCCGGGTCCAGGCGATCCCCGACGAACAGCATGTCATCCAGCGCGATGCCGGTCTGCTCGGCGAGCCGGCGCATGCCGTAGGCCTTGTCGATGCCGCGGTGGGTGATGTCGACTGAGGTCGATCCTCCCGAGCGCACCTCGAGGTCCGGGATCTGCGCGGCGACGGCCTCGCGCAGCGTGTTCTTCTTGGTGCCGCTCGGATCCCACGCGGTCTTCGCCGCGAGCGGCGCCCGCTGTCCGAGCGCCGAGAAGGTGATCTGCGAACCGCGATCCTCCAGGATGTCGCCCCAGGTCTCCGCCTCCCAAAGGCCGAGGCGCCGGGCTTCGCCCTCGACCGCGTGCAGCGCGCGTGCCTTTTCGTCGTCCGTCAGCGCGTGGGCGTAGACGGTGTGGATTCCGTCCCGTTCGAGCCGGTAGTACTGCGTTCCGCACGTCGGGAGCAGGTGCAGGTGCGACAGCGTCTCGGCAGAGGCATCCGGGAGTCTGTCCACCACCTGCACCTTGAACTGTTCGAGCTGTCCGCCGGAGATGATCGCGACCTCGACGCGCTCGGCGAGCGCGATCAGCAGGGCGCCGATGCGCGGGTCGATCGGGCTCTTGGACGGCGCGAGGGTGTCGTCGAGGTCGAACGCGACGAGGCGGGGAGGGATGCTGTCAGCAGGCGTTTCGGTCACGGTGCTCCTGTCTCGGGGGGAGATGCGAAAGGCTCCGCCTCGCGGCGGAGCCTCTCTGCTGTCGGGGTGACAGGATTTGAACCTGCGGCCTCGTCGTCCCGAACGACGCGCGCTACCAAGCTGCGCCACACCCCGTGGCAACCCCCCGAGTCTACCCCGTGGAGACCGATGCTCCGAATCGCCGGAGACCGCGTGCGGCGAGGTCAGTTTCGGGGGAGGAGGGTGATGAGGGATGCCTCGGGCCGGCAGGAGAAGCGCACCGGCGCGTAGATGGAGTGCCCGAGCCCCGCGCTGACGTTGAGCGGGACGGTCTGGCTCGCGTGCGTCCAGTCACTGAGGCCGCGCGCCTGGCGCAAGGGGATGTCGCAGTTGGCGACGAGCGCTCCGTAGCCCGGAACGCGGACCTGTCCACCGTGCGTGTGGCCGGCGAAGATCATGTCGGCGTCGAGTCCGACGAAGGAGTCGAGGACGCGACGGTACGGCGCGTGGCTGACTCCGATGGTCACCGCGGCGGGGGCGACATCGGCCTGCAGGTCGTGAAGGAGCTCGGGGAGAACCTCGAGCTTGTCCCAGCCGCGGTGGGCATCGCTGACGCCGAAGGCGTCGACTCGGACGTCGGCGACCTCGAGCGAGCCGACCGCGTTGTTCAGGTCGAGCCAGCCGAGCTCATCGCCGAGGTAACCGTCGAGCGCCTGGGTGTCCAGCGGCTCGCCCGTCGTCTTCACCTTCGACGGTCCGGTGAAGTATCGGAGCGGATTGCGCGGAGAGGGCGCAGCGTGGTCATTCGACCCGTGCACGAAAACCCCGGGTATTCCGCGGAGCGGGTCGAGTGCGACGCGCAGCCCGCGCAGTCCCTCCGCGTGCCCCAGGTTGTCGCCCGTGTTGACGACGAGATCGGGTCGCCATTCGTCGGCCAGCGCGGCCATCCACCGCTGCTTGCGGCGCTGCCACGGCGCCATGTGGGCGTCGGACAGGTGCAGGACCCGAAGCGGGGCGGCGCCCACCGGCAGGACGCGCACCCCGTGCTCGCGCACCGTGAACAGGTAGCGCTCGACGCCGATGCCCCAGAGGGCGGCGCTCGCGCCGACCGCCCCCACCGCTGCGAGAGCGGTGAGGGCGGCCTTGGCCTGAGTCGGCGCCACTAGGGGCACTTGAGAAGGCTGTACGCCACCGTGATGGCCGCATTCCGGTTCACGACAGTGCCCGCAGCCGGATTCGTGCTCGAAACCTTGCCCTGAAGGCCGGCAGTCGCGTCATCCGTACACTGTCCGGGTTGCACGTTGCCGAACCCGGCGGCGCGCAGATCGCTGACCGCCTGATTGAGCTGCTTGCCGGTGACGTCCGGCACGGCGATGCCCTGCCCGTTGCTGGGGTTGATGGTCACCTGGGTGCCACCGCTCACCCTGCCCGCACCGGGGCTCTGAGCGGCCACGATGCCCGCAGCCTCGGCGGAGTCCACAGCCTCGCCGACCGAGACGTCGAAGCCGGCCTGCTCGAGCGTTGCCGTGGCCTGGTCGACCGACATGCCGATGACGTTGGGCAGGTCGCGGTAGACCTGGCGCGTCAGGTTGGAGTCCGCATCCGGGAAGCGGTCGCCGCCGTATGCGGCATCCGCGGCAGCCTGGATCCTCGGGGCGATCTCGTGCCTCAGCTGAGACATCTGGATGCCGTCGTGATACCGGTCGAAGATGTTGCCCTGGCCGATCGAGTTGCCCACCCAGACCGCGGTGGCGACCTTGGTGCTCGATTCCACCATCCAGGTCTGGTACGACTCATGGGTTCCGGTCTTGCCGATGAGCGGCGTTCCGTCTTCGGGGTTGGACGCCGCGCCGGTTCCGCCCGGGCGCATGACTCCCTGCAGAGCGAACGCGGCCGTCGCGGCGACCTTCGGGTCGAGCACCTGGGTGCAGGTGGTCTGCGGGGGAGCGATCTCGTTGCCGTCCGCGTCGGTCACGCGGTCGATCGCCTTCGGCTGGCAGTAGATGCCGTTGTTCGCGACGGTCGCATACGCACCGGCCATCGCCATCGGCGCCACGTTGTTGGATCCGATCACCGAGAACTGGGTGTCCATGGTCACGGGAACCCCGTCACCTCGCATCACGCCCATCTTGGTCGCGACTTTTTGGATGTCGCACAGGTCGAGCTGTTCGGCCATGGCGAAGAAGCCGGAGTTGAGCGATTCGGCGGTGAACTGCATGACGGTGCCGGCGTATCCGCCGCCGCCGCCGAAGTTGCCGATCCGGTCGTTCTCGACGTTCACCCAATCGCCGTTGCAGCTGTTGGTCATCCGCTTGATGACCCGCACCCGACCGTCGAGCCTCTCGTTGACCGAGTGTCCCTGTTCGAGCCAGTCGATCAGGGTGAACAGCTTGAACGTCGACCCGGCCTCGAAGCCGGTCGAGTTGCCGTACTTGTAGTCGGCTGCGTAGATGAGTGACGAGTAATTCGGGTCGTTCGCGAGCGCGGCATCCTCGCTGAAGATGGTGTTCTGCGAGATCGACAGGATCCGTCCGGTGGTCGCCTCCAGGCTGACCGCGGCCGAGCCGAACTTGCCGGTGGACGGGTCGTACATGCCCTCGATCGAGGTCGGGGCGAATTCCTTCATCGCGTTGTCGGACGGGACCTGCACGCGGTAATCCAGAGTCGTGTAGACGTTCAGTCCGCCGCGCTGGAGGGTGCGGATGCGATCCTCCTCGGTCGCGCCGAAGGCGGGGTCGGTCTTGATGATGTTCTTCACGTATTGGCAGAAGTAAGCGGCGCCACCCGCGGCCGCACAGCCCGTGCTCGCGGGAGTGATGACCGGAGTGATCGGCTCCGCCACGGCGGCGTCGTGCTGCTCCTGGGTGATCTTGCCGTCCTCGAGCATCCGGCCGAGCACGTACGTCTGGCGCACCTTCGTCAACGAGTAGCCGTCGGCGGCGCCGTTGACCTCGTTGGCCGGCTGGTCGATGCGGTACGTGTTCGGGTTCTGCACGATGCCGGCCAACGCCGCGGCCTGGCCCAGCGTCAGATCCTTGGCGGAGACACCGAAGTAGTACTTGGCTGCCGCGTCGACACCGTAGTTCTGACCGCCGAAGTTGGCGATGTTGAGGTAGCCCAGAAGGATGTCGTTCTTGGAATACTTCTGCTCCAGGGCGATCGCGTACCGCATCTCCTGAAGCTTGCGCTGGATGCCCTCGGTGCCGACCGCGGTGGTCGCGTCCGTCCAGCAGTTGAGCAGCTCCTCACTGGTCGTCGCGTCGCGCTCGCAGCGCTGGATGAGGATGTTCTTGACGTACTGCTGACTGATCGAGGAGCCACCCTGGGTCTCGCCGCCGCCCTGCGCGTTCTGCAGCAGAGCGCGCGAGGTGCCGATGAGATCGACGCCGCCGTGCTGGTAGAAACGGGGGTCCTCGCTGGAGAGGATCGCGTCGTACATGACCGGCGTCACCTCGTCGAAGACGACGGGAGAACGGTTCTGGTCGTAGAACTGAGCCAGCTCGACGTCCTCGCCGGTTTCGGGGTTCTTCGCGTACAGCGTCGTCGGCAGCATGAGCTTGTCGATGTCCAGGACGCTGGGAAGATTGTCGAACATCGTGATCGCGCTCGTCGCTGCGGCACCGGACAGAGCGATCGCGGGAGTGACGGTGGCGGTGATCAGAACACCCGCGACAGCGCTGAGACCGACCAGTCCCAACATGCCGCCGAGCACGCCGCTGGCCGTCCGTTTCGTTTCAGGCATAGGCTTGATCGTAGGGGAGCTACCTGGGCGAACCCTTGACGGACCCGCCCTGTCACGGTGCTTTCCCATTTCCGCCTGCCGATTTTCGGAGACCCTCATGACCACGTGGGAGTACCTCACCACCCCCCTTCTCATCCACAACACCGCAGCCATTCTCAACAACTGGGGCAAGCAGGGCTGGGAACTCGTGCAGGTCGTACCCGGCCCCGAGGGCGGCCTGGTCGCCTACCTGAAGCGGCCTTCCGGCGGCGGGACCGCCAACGCGGGACTGGATGCCGCGGCTCAGGCCGCCCAGCAGTTCGAGGAGCCCGCCATATGAGCGTCTCCGAGCGGCTGGCCGAGCTGGGCATCGAACTGCCGTCTGTCGTTCCGCCGGTCGCGGCATATGTGCCGGCGAAGGCACATGCGGATCTGGTGTTCACCGCCGGTCAACTGCCGATGGTGTCGGGTGCGCTTCCGGCGACGGGGAAGGTCGGCGACGGCCACGGGCTCGTGCCCGCAGCGGATGCCGCGACGTACGCGCGCCAGTGCGCGCTGAACGCGGTCGCCGCGGCCGCTGCCACCGTCGGCGGCGTGGACCGGCTCACCGGCGTCATCAAGGTCGTCGGGTTCGTCGCATCCGTGCCGGACTTCATGGGACAGCCGGGCGTCATCAACGGCGCGAGCGAGGTGCTCGGCGAGATCTTCGGCGAGGCCGGCCGCCACGCCCGGTCTGCTGTAGGCGTTCCGGTGCTTCCGCTGGACAGCCCCGTCGAGGTCGAGGTCGTCTTCTCCTACGCCTGAGCCTGCGTCGGCTAGCGCACCTGGGCCGAGATCACCGACATCACAGCGGTGTCGGCCAGGGTCGTGGTGTCTCCGACTTCGCGACCCTCCGCGACATCGCGCAGCAGGCGCCGCATGATCTTGCCCGACCGGGTCTTCGGCAGCTCTTCGACGATGTACACGTCGCGGGGGCGCGCGATGGGTCCGATCTGCTCCGCCACCCAGACCCGCAGCGACTGCGCCAGGCCGTCGAGGGAGTGTTCGGCCCGGTAGCTCTGCTTGATGATCACGAAGGCCGCGACGGCCTGACCTGTCGTCTCGTCCGATGCTCCCACCACGGCTGCTTCCGCGACGGCCTCATTGCCCACCAGCGCGGACTCGATCTCGGTGGTCGACAGCCGGTGGCCCGAGATGTTCATGACGTCGTCGACGCGACCGAGGAGCCAGACGTCGCCGTCGTCGTCGACCACGTCGGCGCTGACCCCGGGGATCGGCGCCAT
>NZ_DASUNI010000125.1:0-11188 GCF_036277215.1 Microbacterium sp.
TGCCCCGCTGGGAAACCGGCCCGTTGCCACGCCGCTCGCGCGTACGTTCCCGTCGCCGCGTGATCGGGGTGGTCACCAGCAGACCACTCCGCCGAGTCGGACGGCACGTGCGTGAAGAGACGGGTCGCATCGTAGGCCTGGATCAGTTCGGCCAGCGACACGACGAGCCCCTCGGACGAGAGGGCCGGCGCGCCGGTGACGGGCGCCAGGTCGGCGATGACCCCACTGAGCAGCTTCGGCAGCGCCGCATGTCCGGTGGCGGAGAAGCCGTCCCCGTTGAGGTTGCCGTCGGGCAGCCGCAGGAACGCGATCGTGACGTCGGGATCGCCGTCGGGCGAGAACTGGCTCAGCTCCGCGCCCGACAGAAGTGTCACGCGATTCTCCGACCAGAACCCCTCCTGCCCGCGCATCGTGTTGTAGGCCCGCAGGATCCCCAGCTCACGCCCCTGCGAATACCCCATTCCCCGCCCCGCGTCCGACGCGGTGACGAAGACGGTCCGCACGCATTCGCCGGAGGCCATCGCGTCCTGCAGCACCGGATTCGCGAAGATGAGGTCGTCGTCGTAGTGCGCCCACACCGACATCGTCACCGCCGTCGCGCAGGGCGCTGCCGCGGGCGACACCGGGGGCGGGGGCGGCTCCGGTGTCGGCGTGGGACTAGGCGTGCGGGTCGCGGTGGGCGTGCTCGTCGGAGTGGGCGTCGCAGACGGAGCGGGCGACGGGCCTGCGCCCATGATCCGGCCGACCTGACCGCTCGCGACGGTCGCCCCGGCGACGCCGAGGAGAGCCACGACGAGCACGCCGATCGTCCATCCGAGCGCCGCAGCCAAGCGGCGCGATGACCGCGCTGTTCGCACAGCACGGCGAGTTCCCCTTGCTCGCACGGCCCCCACCGGTATCCCAGCGCACACCGTTCTGTGCCGCGCGCCGGAGATATCCTCGCACAGGTCCGCCAGTGGGCCGCTCCGCTCTGCCCGACGGGGGAATTCCGCCCGTGGGCGCGGGGTTGCACCGCACATGACAGAAGCCTTGAAGATCGACGTGTGGAGTGACATCGCCTGTCCGTGGTGCTACATCGGCAAGCGCAACCTCGAGAACGGACTCGCCGAAACCTCCGGTGACGAGGACGCTCCGGTCGTCGAGGTCGTCTTCCACTCGTTCGAGCTCTCGCCGGACACACCGGTCGACTTCGACGGCGGCGAAGAGGAGTATCTGTCCCAGCACAAGGGGGTCTCGCCCGAGCAGGCTCGCGAGATGCTCGACCGAGTTTCCGGAATCGCGGCCGATGCCGGGCTGCCCTACCGCTTCGATCTGCTGAAGCACACCAACACCGTGAAGGCGCACGAGCTGCTGCACTTCGCCAAGACCCAGGGTCGTCAGGCCGAGCTCACCGAACGCCTCATGTCCGCGTACTTCACTGAGGGTCGCCACCTGGGTCGCGAGGACGAGCTGGTGGCCCTCGCGACGGATGTCGGTCTCGACACGGATGCCGCGCGCGCCGCGCTGCGGAGCGGTCGGCACCTACCCGACGTCAGGGCCGACCAGGCACAGGCGACGGCGTACGGCATCTCGGGCGTCCCGTTCTTCGTCATCGACGGCAAGTACGGCGTCTCGGGCGCGCAGCCCGCCGAGGCCTTCGCCCAGATCGTGCGCCAAGTGTGGGCCGAGCATCGCGGAGTGGTCAGCGCACCCGTGTGATCCGGAGCCGGACGATATCCTGTCGCCGAGCAGGGGGTTCCGATGGCCGACTACATACTGCCCCACAGCATCCCGCAGGAGGACGAGCGTCTGACGCTGATGTCGCGGATGCTGGATCCGCAGCTGTTCTTCCGACTCGAGCAGGCGGGTGTCGCGGCGGGATGGCGGTGCCTGGAGGTGGGCGCAGGCAACGGCAGCGTGTCGCACTGGCTGGCCGAGCAGGTCGGGCCCGGCGGCCACGTCGTGTGCAGCGATATCGACACGCGATTCCTCAGCGCGCTGGAGGCGCCGAACCTCGAGGTCCGGCGCATCGATGTGACGGGGGATCCGCTCGGCGAGGACTACGACCTGGTGCTGACACGTGCGCTGCTGCACCACGTTCCGCAGCGCATCGATGTGCTGCGCCGACTTGCAGCGGCCGTCCGGCCAGGCGGCGTCCTCGTGGTGGAGGAGCCCGACTTCCACCCGGTGCTCGCGACGGACAGTCCCGTCCTCCGGGACTTCTGGGAGGGCTTCCTGGCGTGGTCGGCGAACGAGGGCATCGACTACTTCGTCGGGCGGCGCATCGCCCCGCAGCTCGCGGCTTCGGGCTTCGAGGCCGTCGAGGCGCACGGAGAGACCATCCTCTTCGCAGGAAGATCGCTGCCCGCCCGCTATCTCGCGCTGACGATGCGAGAGCTCGAAGGGGAGCTGCTGAGCTCGGGACTCGTCGGGAAGACCACCTGGGCCGAGAGCATGCGGCTCTTCGACAACGAGGCGTTCTGGACGTGGCAGAACTGCTACGTCACCACGACGGCGCGCCGACCCGGATCGCGCCGAGGCGCACCGGCGCCTCCGACCTAGTCCGGGAGGCCGGCTTCGATGAGTGCGACGATCTGCGGGTCGTCGGGCCTGACCTTCGGCCGGAACCGCTTCACCTCGCCGCTGGGCAGCACCAGGAACTTCTCGAAGTTCCACTCCACGCGTCCCGCCTTGCCGGTCTCGTCCTCGGCCTTCGTCAGCTCCTGGTACAGCGGCGCGGCCTTCTTGCCGTTGACGCGGACCTTGTCGAACACCGGGAACGTCACGCCCCACGTGACCGAGCAGTACTCCAGGATGTCGTCCATCTTGGACAGCTCCTGCAGGAACTGGTTGCTCGGGAACGCGAGGACGTCGAATCCGCGCGACCCGTAGGTCTTCTTGAGCTGCTCGAGCTGCTCGTACTGCGGGGTCAGCCCGCAGCGGGAGGCGACGTTCACGATCAGCAGCACCTGGCCGTCGTAATCGGAGAGCGTGGCCTCTTGCCCGTCGGCCGTGCGGAAGGGGATGTCTCGGATGGTCAGAGCGGTGGCCTCGGTCATACCCACAGGTTAGGCCGGATTCGAGGTGGGAAGCCGCGCGTCTGGGAGAATGGGACGGTGACCCTCACCCTCTCGCCCGAACGCACCCTGCGCATCGGGCCCATCGAGCTCGACGCGCCGGTCGTGCTCGCCCCGATGGCGGGGATCACCAACACCGCGTTCCGCCGCCTGTGCCGCGAATACGGTGCCGGCCTGTACGTCAGCGAGATGATCACCTCGCGCGCGCTGGTCGAGCGCAACGCCACGACGATGCGCCTCATCACCCACCACGAGTCCGAGACCCCGCGGTCGATCCAGCTGTACGGCGTGGACCCCGCCACGGTCGAGAAGGCCGTGCGCATGCTCGTCGAGGAGGATCGCGCCGACCATATCGACCTGAATTTCGGCTGCCCGGTTCCCAAGGTCACCCGTAAGGGCGGGGGAGCCGCGCTCCCCTGGAAACTCGAGCTGTTCAGGGAGATCGTCTCCCGCGCGGCCCGCGCGGCGGGCGACGTTCCGCTCACCGTCAAGATGCGCAAGGGCATCGACTCGGAACACCTCACGTTCCTCGACGCGGGACGGATCGCGGAGGACGCCGGAGTCGCAGCTGTTGCCCTGCACGCCCGCACCGCCGCCGAGTTCTACTCGGGTCAGGCCGACTGGTCGGCCATCGCCGCGCTCAAGCAGGCTGTGACCAGTGTGCCCGTGCTCGGCAACGGCGACATCTGGTCCGCCGAAGATGCCCTTCGGATGATGGACGAGACCGGGTGCGACGGCGTCGTCGTCGGACGCGGCTGTCTGGGCCGGCCCTGGCTCTTCGGCGATCTGGCTCGCGCACTCGGCGCGTCCGGCGCGGCCGCACCGGCGCCGGTCGACGCGACCCTCGGGTTCGTCGCCCGGGCATTCCGCCGGCATGCGCAGCTGCTCGCCGAGTTCCTCCAGGACGAGGCACGAGGCTGCCGCGACATCCGCAAGCACGTGGCCTGGTATTTCAAGGGCTACCCTGTCGGCGGTGACACGCGCGCCGCACTCGCGACGGTCTCGAGTATCGACGAGATCGATCGCCTCCTGGAAACGCTCGACCTCGATGCGCCGTATCCTGGCGCCGCCGCAGAGGGACAGCGAGGCCGTGCCGGAACGCCCAAGCGCCCCGCGCTGCCTGACGGCTGGCTGGAGTCGCGCCATCTCGGGGTCGAGGCCTCCTGCGCTCTCGCCGATGCGGAACTCGACCACAGTGGCGGCTGACGGCGCCGTACGCGCCGCCTCCGAGCGCCCCGAAGGCTACGACGACGCGGACGCCGCGCGTTTCCACCGCGAGCACCATCGGTCTCAGCGCGATGACTTCGCGCGGGATCGCGCACGCGTGCTCCACTCCGCTGCGCTGCGCCGACTCGCCGCCAAGACCCAGGTGCTGAGCCCGGCGAGTCCCGCCGATTTCGCCCGCAACCGCCTCACGCACTCCCTGGAGGTCGCGCAGGTGGGTCGTGAGCTGGCCACGGCGCTGCGACTGTCGCCGGACGTGGTCGACACCGCGTGCCTCAGCCATGATCTCGGACACCCTCCCTTCGGCCACAACGGCGAACGAGCGCTCAACGACTGGGCCGAGGACGTCGGCGGGTTCGAGGGCAACGCCCAGACCCTGCGCATCCTGACCCGACTCGAGCCGAAGACCGTCGCCGAGGACGGCCGGAGCCACGGTCTGAATCTGACCCGGGCAAGCCTCGACGCGACGTGCAAGTATCCGTGGACGGCGGATCACCCTCTTCCCGATCCCGGCGGCCGGATGAAGTTCGGCGTGTACCCGGAGGACGAAGACGTCTTCCGGTGGCTGCGCGCCGACGCGCCCGGTCGAGTCCGCTGCATCGAGGCGGAGGTGATGGACCTGTCCGACGACATCGCGTATTCGGTGCACGACTTCGAGGACGCGATCGTCAACGGGTATCTCGACCCCGCGCGGCTGTCCGCCACCGCCGAGCATGCGGGGCTGCTGTCGGCTATCCAGTCGTGGGTGGGGTTCGACTACGCGCGCGATGAGCTCGAGGACGCGCTGTACCGACTCATGCGGCTCCCGGAATGGATCGACTCCTTCGACGGAACGCGTGCGTCGCACGCACGCCTCAAGAACCTGACCTCCGACCTCATCGGCCGATTCGCCCGCGCGGCGACCGCGGCCACGCGCGAGGCCTATGCCGCGCCGATCCTGACGCGCTACCGTGCGCACGTGGTCGTTCCGAGGGTCGTCGAAGCCGAGATGGCGGTGCTCAAAGGCATCATCGGAGCCGTCGTCGTCTCCATCGAGGGGCGCAAGAGCGTCTACAAGGAGCAGCGCCGAGTTCTGAAGCGCCTGGCCACCGCCCTGTGGGAGAAGCCCGAGGAGCTCGACGCCGTGTACGCCGAGGATTTCGATGACGCACAGACGGATGCCGCGCGCCGCAGGGTGGTGGTGGACCAGGTGGCGAGCCTCACGGACCAGCATGCGATCGCCTGGCACGGACGCCTGGTCGGAGAGGTCGACGCGGAGTCTCTCGGTGTCTGGGCACCCGGTGCGTCACGGCCGGTCCCCAGGATCGAGGGGGCGCCCTGATGGCCGGCCGGATCCGGCAGTCCGACGTCGACGAGGTGAAGGCGCGCACGAACATCGCCGACATCATCGGCGAGAGGGTGGCGCTCAAGCCTGCAGGCATCGGGGCGATGAAGGGCCTGTGCCCCTTCCACGACGAGCGCAGCCCCAGCTTCAATGTGCGCCCGCAGGCGGGGTTCTACCACTGCTTCGGCTGCAACGAGTCCGGCGACGTCTATTCGTTCCTGCGCGCCATGGACCACGTGTCGTTCACCGAGGCCGTCGAGCGGCTCGCCGGCCGCATCGGCTACGCCCTGCACTACGAGGACGGGGGAGCGGCGCCCGAGACGACCGGGCGATCTCGGCTGTATGCGGCCAACGGCGCCGCCGCGGAGTTCTTCCGCGCGCAACTCGCGACCACGGAGGCCGAGTCCGCCCGGCGGTTCCTCGGCGAACGCGGGTTCGATGCCGGAGCGGCTGCGCACTTCGGCGTCGGTTACGCACCCAAGGGATGGTCGAACCTCCGCGATGCGCTGCACAAGCTGGGCTTCACCGACGAGGAGTTGAGCAGCGCGGGGCTGGTCTCGCAGGGACAGCGCGGGGTGTACGACCGCTTCAGAGGGCGGGCGATCTGGCCCATCCGCGACGTGACGAGCCAGGTGATCGGGTTCGGTGCGCGCAAGCTGTACGACGACGATCAGGGACCCAAGTACCTCAACACCCCCGAGACGCCGGTCTACCGCAAGTCGCAGGTGCTGTACGGGCTCGATCTCGCCAAGCGCGACATCTCCCGCGATCATCGGGTGGTCGTCGTCGAGGGCTACACGGACGTGATGGCCTGCCATCTGGCGGGGATCACCACGGCCATCGCGAGCTGCGGCACCGCGTTCGGATCCGACCACATCTCGGTCCTTCGACGCGTCATGGGCGACGACTCCGCCTCGGGCGAGGTCGTCTTCACGTTCGACCCCGATGCCGCGGGTCAGAAGGCCGCGCTGCGCGCGTTCGGCGACGAGAAGCGCTTTGCGGCGCAGACGTACGTGGCGGTCGCGCCCGGCGGACTCGATCCGTGCGATCTGCGTCTGCAGCGCGGTGACGGCGCCGTGCGCGCGCTGATGGACACCAAGGTTCCGATGTTCGAGTTCGTGATCGATCAGCGACTGGCCGGATTCGATCTGTCCACGGTCGAGGGCCGCGCCGGGGCGCTGCGTGCCGCCGCGCCGATCGTCGCGGAGATCCGCGACCCGTCGCTGCGCCCCGGGTATGTGCGCGTACTCGCAAGACGGCTGGGTCTCGACCTGGGGGAGGTGCGGGGGGCGGTGGAGCGTGCCGCGCGCAGCGGAGGGTCTCATCCGGCGGGGGAACGACAGGCACCCAGCGAGCCCCAGACCGGCGACGGCGAGTCGGCCGTGCGTTTGACGATCTCCTCGCTACCGCGTACCGCGGAGGTCGCCCTCGAGCGCGATGCGCTGATGGGGATCCTGCAGTTCGGCCACCGGCTGGAACCGACGCTGCTCGCACGGTCCGTGTCGGTGCCGTTCCGGCATCCCGCGCTGGAAGCCGTGCGCCAGTGCGTCGCGGCCGCACCGGACGTGAGCCGGCCGGGATGGGCGGCGGACGCCGTGTCGGCGGTCCGTGAGCCGTACCGTTCGCTGGCCGCCGAGCTGCTCACGGCGGACTTCCCCGCTCTCACGGACGAGGCGGCGGCCGTCTCGGCCGCGTCGCTCGCACGACGCCTCGTCGCCCGCACCATCGACAGGGAGAAGACCGAGCTGCTGGGCGCCATTCAGCGCGTGCCGCCCGACTCGCAGGAGGGGCGGACCATTCGAGTGCGGCTGCGGGAGGTGGACGCGGAGCGACAGCTCTTCGCCGCCGACCTCTGAGTTCGCCGCAGCCTCGCCACTCGGTCGTCCGCGCTGGCGCACGAAGGCGGCGCAGGGCAGGATGAGCACATGCCCAGCCGCCCGGAAGCCGACGTCGCGATCCGTTCCAGCGATCTGTCGATCGCACGCGCCGGGCGAGGCGCCCCGGACGTGCGCGTGGTCGACGGCGTCTCGTTCGTGCTGCCGCACGGTCGGACCCTCGCGGTCATGGGACCGACTGGATCGGGCAAGTCGAGTCTGGTCGCCGTCCTGGCAGGTGCGGACGAACCCGGTCTCGGCGTGGTCGGCGGCAGTGCCACCGTCGAAGGCATCCCCGTGCGCCGCCCCGGTCGGGCCCACAGGACGCTGACCTACCTGACCGGATACGTGTCCCAGTCCGCAGGCGCTCGTCTGCCCGCACGGATGACCGTGGCGGAGGTGATCGGCCAGCCCATCACGAGCCGCGATCGGCGCGTGAACGATCGCGCGTTGGCGGTGCGGGTCGCGACACTGCTCGACGAGCTCATGCTGCCGCTCGGAGCCGCTGCGAAGTATCCCTACGAGCTCAGCGCCGGCATGCGGCAGCGGGTCGTGTTCGCCCGCGCGCTTGTCCTGCAGCCACGTGTGCTGATCGCCGACGAGCCGTTCTCCAACATGGATGTCGAGGTGCGTCGTGCCGCCCGCGAGGCGATCCTGAGGCGCCGCGCGTCGTACGGAATGTCGGCCGTCGTCGTCACCAACGAGCCCGACGTGGTGCGCGATCTCGACGCGGACGTGCTCGTCCTGCGCAGCGGTCATGCTATCGGCTATGGGCACGGCACGACGGACCTGCTCTGGACGCCCGACGGCGATGCCGACCATCGCCTCGTGGTCTCCTGATGTCACGAGCACGGTCGGCGATTTGCTAAGCTTTTCGGGTTGCCCGCTCCGGCGGGTACATTCCTCGGTAGCTCAATTGGCAGAGCAATCGGCTGTTAACCGATAGGTTCTTGGTTCGAGTCCAAGCCGGGGAGCGGACGGCCCCGGACTCCACTCTGGGGTCGTTCTCCGTGTGCGCCTGAGGCCAGCCGGCCGTGAGATCACTCCCGGATGCTGTCAAGCAGCCAGGCAGCTTTCGGCTGGCCGTCGAAGCCGGTGAACTCCAAGTAGTTGAACCGCCCGGTCACCGTGACACCGGTCTCATCCGTGAACACGATGTCGCGGAGCGTGACCGGGATCCTTCCGGCATCCACGCCGCTGATGGTGGCACCGTCCCTGACGAGCGTCCACGCCTGGTCGGTGATGAACGTGGTGTCACCCTCGCGGCTCAGGATGAAGTTCAGATCCCGCTCGAAAGCATTGCTCATCGCGGCGGGGCCGGGCGAGTCCCAATACGCGCCGCTCTGGAGCTTGATCGCTTCCACCACCCACAGCAGCTTCTCGCCCTCTTCGTTCAGCTGGACCGCGAAGCCCGCCTCATCCGAGAGGTAGATGAAATTGTCGAGGATCTGCTGCCCGGGCATGTCCCGCGTCGGGATCGTCCATGTCGGGCGATCCTTCCCTTCGATCGTCGTCGCGTGGTGCGCCGCGTTCGCGTTCAGCCGGTAGTCGACGTATGCCAGTCGCTCCTCTTGGGGAAGGGCGACGAACGACTGAACATCGAGCGCTTCGATCTCGAGGACCCGGGCCGGCACGGGGAGTGCCGCGGGTGTCTCGGTCGCAGACGGACCGCCCGATGGCCCGCCGGTACCGGCGTCCGGTCCGCAGCCGCTCAGGACCACCGTCCCGGCGATGACCGCCGCGACGAGCACCGCGCGTAATCCTCCGCGAACCATCTCACCCCGTTCGTCCGCCTGACGGCAGTGTAGTCGGCGGCCTTTCGCATCCGAGCGCTCGCGCGCGGGCGGCGAAGTCGCTCAGGCCTCGATGTCGTCGACGCCGGGCACCCAGGATGCTCCCGCGCGCCCCCACCCGCGTTTGCGCGCGATCTTCTGCACGGTCTTCCAGTCGCCGTCGCCGAGTCTGTCGACGTACAGGATCCCGTCGAGGTGATCGAACTCGTGCTGCATGATGCGAGCCCGCCACCCGTCGACGCGGATCTCGACGCGGGCGCCGTCGAGATCGGTGCCGGTGACCAGGACGCGGTCGGACCGTCGCAGCGGGAACCGCTCGCCCGGGAAGGAGAGGCAGCCTTCGGCCTCCTCGTCCGGGTCCGGATCGCCCGGCTCCAGGGGCGTCATCCACAGCTCGGGATTGATCAGGACACCGCGCCACGGTGCACCGTCGTCATCGGGATAGCTGTAGGTGTAGATCCGGAGCGGGATCCCGACCTGGGGCGCGGCGAGGCCCACCCCGGGGGCGGCATCCATCGTTTCGAACATGTCCGCGACCAGTTGTCTCACCTCGTCGGTGATGTCGCCGACCTCGGCGGCGGGGGCGTGCAGCACCGGGTCACCCAGGATGCGAATCGGCAGAACGGCCACGCCTTGAGCCTATCGAGCGGCCCGGCCGGTTAGGGTCGAGAGGTGGTCTGGCTGGCTGTTTCGCTCGATGATGTGACCTTGAACGTGGTCGGCGTCTTCCGCGATCCCGCGATCCTCCTCGGCATCCCGCTCGCCCTACTGGGCGCTGTCTTCATGTCGTTCGGGGCGCAGTATCAGCACCGCGGTGTGGCGAAGGTCGAGCACCTGACAGGCTCGTCCGGCAGCACCGGCCTCACGGGCAAGCAGCTCCTGAGTCTCCTGAAGCGTCCCTCCTGGGTAGCCGGGACGCTCATGCTCGCGATGGCGATCCTGTGCCAGCTCGGGGCGCTCGCGCTGGCGCCGCTCATCGTGGTGCAGCCGCTGGGCGCGCTCGCGCTGGTGATCACCACGCTCCTCAATTCGAGGGTCAGCGGGCACAAGCCGACGAAGAAATCGATCCGCGCGATCATCGCGTGCGTCGGCGGCATCTTCATCTTCGTGACGATCGCGGCGTTCGTCGCGACCGAGCAGAAGGTCACCGACCAGCAGCTGATCACGATCCTCGTGCTGCTGCTGATCGTGATCGTCGTCTTCAGCATCCTGTGGATCTGGTTGCGCAAGCGCGCGCAGGCGCTGTTCTACATCGTCGCGTCCGGGGTGATCTACGGATTCGTGGCGACCCTCGCGAAGGTGGTCATCAAGAGGGTGCAGGCCGGCAACTTCGAGTGGCTCACTCTGCTCTGCCTGATCGCCCTCCTCGCCGCGGTCGCGGTGGGCGCGTACTTCGTCCAGACGGCGTACTCGGTCGGACCGCCCGACCTCGTCATCGCGGGGCTCACGGTCATCGATCCGATGGTGGCCGTGCTCATCGGGCTGATCGTGCTGCAGGAGGCTGCCACCGCACCCTGGCCCGCCCTGGTCGGATTCGCCATCGCCGGCGCGATAGCGATCTACGGCGTGATCTCACTGGCGCGGAACCATCCGCAGGTGCTCAGCGACAGCCAGGAGCTCGCGATCGAGCGAGGCAGCGCCGGCGCCGCGAGCGACAAGCACCCGAGCACCGGTTCGATCCGGCTGACTGAGGCTGTGGCCAAGGTCTGGCCGGAGCCGCCGGTCCACGACGACGAGAACCCACCGCCGCACCGCTGAGGCTCAGTCCGTCGCGTCCAGGACGATCCTGCCGTCGAGCATGCGGCCTTTGTCACCGGGAGCGGGAGCCGGGGCCGGGATCTGAACCTCCGCCTGCCATCCAGCCTTGGCTTCCTCCGCCGAAGGGCGCCACACGGAGTCCCAGCCTGCTCCGATGCC
>NZ_DASUNI010000126.1:0-6327 GCF_036277215.1 Microbacterium sp.
CGCCAGCGCCCGGGCAGTCCGTCCGAGCCCGGCTCGCGCCACACGCAATGATCCCGGAAGGCGACGATGTCGAGGTCGGTCGGCGGAGCGGGGATGACCGGGTTCGCGGCATCCGTCGACCACTCCAGCAGGTCAGCCGAACCTGTGGCCACGCACGGCAGTTCGATGCCGTCGTGACGGCCCGAGTAGACCAGCGTCGGTATGCCGCCATCGTCCACCAGCACGCCCGACCAGCAGCCGTCGACGTCGGGCCCCTCGCCGGGCTCCAGTGCGATCGGAAGGTTCTCCCAGTGCATGAGATCGGTGCTGCGTGCGTGTCCCCAGTGGATCCGGTCGTGGACCGCAGCGAACGGGTTGTGCTGGTAGAAGAGGTGGTACCAGCCGTCGCGCTGCGTGAGTCCGTTGGGATCGTTCAGCCACCCTGCGGGTGCGACGAAGTGGAACGCCGGTCGGTGCGGGTCGCGCGCAGCACGCGCCGCGAGTTCAGGTGCCGCCACGTCGGGGCTGCCCGAGGGGTGAGCGCTCATGCGGCGTCGTTCTCCTCGTCGATTGCGGCCTGTTCCAGTGCGGTTCCGGGTGCGTCCGCCGGCGGTGCGTAGAGGCCGCAGCGCACCCAATGCTCCGGCTTCTCGCTCAGCCTGTGATACACCGGCTTCTCGGTTGAGCACGGCTCGGCTGCCTCCTCCGACCACGAGCACTGCGTCGGCCGCAAGACCTCGCGACGCAGCTGCGCTCGCTCGATCGCATCGAAGGGATCCGTGCGCTTCGGGTCGGGCACCGCCGAAATGAGCAGTCGGGTGTAAGGATGGGCGGGCTGTGCGAGCAGATCCATCGAGTCCCCGCCTTCGACGAACTCGCCCGCGAACATCACCACGATGCGGTCGGCAAGATAGCGCGCCGACGCGAGGTCATGCGTGATGTACAGCATGGAGATGCCCTGCTCTTCGCAGAGATTGCGCATGAGATTGAGCACCCCGATCCGCACCGAGACGTCGAGCATCGACGTCGGCTCGTCGGCAAGGAGAAGACGAGGGTTCACCGCAAGCGCGCGGGCGATGGCGATGCGCTGCCGCTGCCCACCCGAGAGCTCGTGCGGATAACGGTCGAGCATCTCCTCGGGTAGCCCTACCTTCGCCATCAGCCGACGCTTGGCCTGCTCCAGCGCGGCGCGGCCGGAGGCGGCGCCATGGATGCGCAGCGGGCGTTCGAGGAAGTGCCCGATCCGGTGGACAGGGTTCAGCGAGCCGAAGGGATCCTGGAAGATCATCTGCACCGCCGAGCGGTACTCGCGCGTCACGCGCCGCTTCGAGGTCGCGATGATGTCTTCGCCTTCGAATAGGAAGGTGCCTCCGGACGGTTGCTCAAGGCGCGCGATACAGCGTGCGAGCGTGGACTTACCGCTTCCCGACTCGCCGACGAGTGCGACGATCTCACCGTGGCCGATATCGAGGTCGACCCCGCCGAGCGCGCGGACCTGCTTGCGGGAGAAAGACCCCCCGATCGAGAATGTCTTCTGCAGTCCCCGCGTCGAGAGCACCGGGGTGTCATGATCGGTCATGCGATGGCCTCGGTGATCAGGTCGGCGTCAGTGCTCGGCGCCACCCAATGGGTCGGTGTCACCGCTTCCAGGTCGGGGATGTCGCGGAACCTCACGCCCTCACCGAGGCCACGAAGACGCGTGCGCGGACCCGTCATGGGAGGGAACGCGTTCATCAGCGCGCGGGTGTACGGGTGCTTCGGAGCATCGAAGATCTCCTGCGCCGGCGCGGTCTCCACGAAGCGGCCGGCGTACATGATCGCCATCCGGTCGGACAGCTCGACCATCAGAGATATGTCGTGCGTGATGAAGAGGATCGCGAATCCCAGCTCTTGTTGCAGGTCCTTGATCTGCGCCATGATCTCCTGTTGCACGACCACGTCGAGCGCTGTCGTGGGCTCATCCATGATCAACAGGGGCGGCCGCAGTGCCGTTGCCATTGCTATGACCACGCGCTGCCGCATCCCACCGGAGAGCTGATGCGGGTAAGACCGCAGGCGGTCCCGCGGGATGCCCACGAGATCGAGCAGCTCACCTGCCCGAACCATGGCGGTCTTCTTCGACACGCCCTCGTGCGTGGTGAAGATGTCCGCGATCTGGTCGCCGATCGTCATCACGGGATTCAGCGAGTTCATCGCGCTCTGGAAGACCATCGCCACCTGACGCCAACGAAAGTCCCGCAGTTCGTTGGTGCTCAATGCCAGCACGTCCGTTCCGGCGAATCGGATGGATCCTCCGGCGATGACGGCGGGGTCGCGCAGCAGGCGCAGGATCGCATTGGCGATCGTCGACTTTCCGCAGCCGGACTCGCCGGCCAAGCCGAACACCTCACGTTCGGCGATCGAGAACGTGACCCGGTCGACCGCGCGGACGGTGCGGGCCTCGGTGACGTACTCGACGCTGAGATCTTCGATCTCCAGCAAGGGAATGCTCATGGGGTCTGCTCCTTCTGTGAGATTGCGGCCTGCACTGAGTTGTTTCCGGCGGATGCCGCAACCCGCGTGGGCTCATCGGGGGTGGTGCGGCGGCGCGGCCGGCGCAGGCGTGGGTTCGTCGTCTCGTCGACGCCGTAGTTGACCAGCGCTAGCGCGAACGCGACGAGCGCGATGCAGACCCCGGGCGGGACGAACACCCACCAGGCGCCAGTCAGCAGGGCGCCGTCGTTGCTGGCCCAGTAGAGGTTTGTTCCCCAGCTGACGGTGCTGATGTCGCCGAGGCCCAAGAACTCGAGGCCCGCCTGCGCGCCGATGCCGAAGATGACGCAGGCGAGAAACGTGCTCATGACGATCGACGCCATGTTCGGCAGCATCTCTCGGAACATGATGCGGAGGCCGCTTTCACCGGTCACCTGTGAGGCGCCGACGAAGTCTTTGCCCCGGATCGACATCGCCTGCGAGCGGAGCACGCGTGCAGACCCGGCCCACCCGGTGATGACGAGCACCAGGATGACGGTGCCGAGTCCTTGTGGCAGGAACGCTGCGAGGATCACGAGCAGCGGCAGACCGGGCAGTAGCAGGAACACGTTGGTGACGAGCGACAGGAGGTTGTCGACCCAGCGTCCAAGATAGGCCGATGCCAGGCCGACGAGGAGGCCGACGAGCGTTGCCAGAATCCCGACGGAGAAGCCGACGAACAGCGACGAGCGCGAGCCCCAGATATTAAGGGCGAGGACGTCTTGACCCTTTGCCGTGGTACCGAGCCAGTGCTCTGGCGAGGGTGGCTGAGAGCCCATCCCGGTGATGAGGTTGGGGTCTCCGGGCGAGATGACGGGCGCGAAGACCGCGATCAGAAGGAAGACGATGAGGATCACGATTCCTGCCACCGACTTGGTGTTGCCTACGAGGCCGCGAAGGAGCCCTCCGCCGCCGCGCTTACGTGGCGGGGGCGGTGCGGCTTGGGGCTGGCCGTCGGGGCCAGGCGCCGTGCCGAGATCGAGCTCGGCCATCGCCTGGGGATTCTGTGCGAGTGACATCACGCGCTCCGTTCAGCTCACGCGCACGCGCGGGTCCAGCCGCACGTACACGATGTCCACGAGGAAGTTGGCGATCAGCACGAATGTGGTGATCGTCAGGAAGAGCCCCTGCATGAGGGGGTAGTCGAGGTTCTGCACCGCGGAGAGCAGCGTGTAGCCGATTCCCGGGTAGGCGAAGACGACCTCGGTGAGCAGTGCGCCGCCGACGAGGAAGCCGAGCGACATCCCGAACGCGGTGACGGAAGGCAGCAGCGCGTTGCGCGCCGCGTAGTTCGTCCTGACACGGTTGGGCCGCAGGCCCTTGGCCTCGGCCATGACGATGTAGTCCTCGGCGTTCGTGGCGATCATCGTGTTGCGCATGCCCAGCATCCAGCCGCCGATCGAGACGAGCACGATCGAGGTGGCCGGCAAGATGAGGTGGTACGCAACATCGGCGATGAAGGCGAGGGAGAACTCGGGGGTCATGCCGACCCCGTAGGCGTGCCGCACCGGGAACCACCCGAGCGTGACCCCGAAGACGTACAGCAACCCCATGGCCAGCCAGAAGTACGGGAACGAGCCGATGAAGATGAGAAAGGGCGGGACGTAGGAGTCGAGGACTCCGCCGCGGCGCCACGCCGCAAGGATGCCGAGAACGTTGCCGATGATCACTGCGATGATCAGCGACACGAAGCCCAGGAGCAGCGTCCAGCCGATGACACTGCCGATGACGTCGATGACCGGCGTCGGAAACCTCGAGATCGAGAAACCGAGATTGCCCGTGAAGAGCTGGCCGAGGTAGCGGAGGTATTGCTCCCACAGCGGGGCGTCGCTGAGCCCGAACGACTCCTTGAGGGCCTCGATCTGGTCGGGGCGAAGCTGACCTTGGAGGCGCGCGACCATGCGCGATACCGGGTCTCCCGGCATGAAGCGGGGGAGGAAGAAGTTGAGGGTGATCGACACCCAGAATGCGACGAGATAAAACCCGAAGCGTCGCAGCATGTAGGCCATGTTGTGCCTCCTGGTTCGGCCTGCTGCGCCGCGGTCAGCGACGCAGCAGGACGAACCGTTTCTCAGTCGGCGGTGACTGGCTCGAGGGTGGTGAGGACGAGGACCGTCGTCCGCGAGCGCGTTGACAGCGTCGCGTAGGGGTTGTCCTCGGTGGGCCAGCCGGTGAACCGCTCGGTGCTCGCAGCCCCCCACTCGGGGCCGGGGAAGAGCGGAGCGACTGGGGCGTCCTTGTCGAAGAGCGCCTGCAGCTGGTTCGCGACGTCGTGCTGCGCAGCCTCGTCGGGTGCGGCGGCGAACTGTGCGAGGAGCGCGTCGGCCTCCGGGCTGCCGTAACGGTGGTAGTTGTCGAACGTCTGCTCGCCGACCGGCTTCACCGTCTCGGTTCCCATCACGCCGCGATAAAACTGATAGGGCGTGGGGGCATTGGCGCTCCAGACGATGCCGGAATCGAACGTGCCGTTCTCATAGCCGGCCACCACGTCGCCCCAGTCCTTCGCGGCGACGGTGACCGTCACACCGAGCTCGGCGAGGTTCTGTGAGATGACGTTGCCCACCGATACCCAGTCACTCGAGGTGGAGCCGACCGAGAAGTCGAAGGCGAACGGCGTGCCGTCGGGAAGGACGCGCTTGCCGTCTGCGCCGAGAGTGATGCCCGCGTCATCCAGCAGCTCCCCTGCGCCGTCCAGGTCACGGCCCGTCCACGTGCAGGACTCGACGACCGCCTCGTCGCGCCACGTGTCATACGAGCCGGTAAGCCCGGTGCAATCGGCGGGATACGTGTAGCCCTGCATCCCGATCTCGGTGACCTGCTCGCGATCGACCGCCATCGACAGCGCCTTGCGAACACCCGGGTCATCGAACGGGGCCTTGGTCGTGTTGAACTGCCAGTTGATCATCGACCCCGTGGGCGGGAACCAGTAGAACCGGTTGTCCGCGTCCTTCGCGACGTAGGCCTCCTCGATGTTCGGGATGAACTGCGGCGCCCAGTCGACGTCGCCGTTGGCGGCGGCGAGGTTCGCTCCGTCATTGCCCGCGAATGCCAGCATCCGGATGCCTTCGATCTGCTGCTTCTCGGGTTGCCAGTACTCGGGGTTCTTTCCGAGATCGAAGGACTGAGCCTGGAAGTTCGTGACCTCGGTGTAGGGACCGGTCCCGACCGGCTCCTCATTGGCGAACTTCGTCGTGTCGTCCACCTCGCTCCAGATGTGGGCGGGCGCGATGATCTGCTGACCGATGTCGAGCAGCGCGGGTGAGAACGGCTCGTTGAAGTCGAACTGCACGGTGAGCGGGTCGACCGCGGTGACGGTCTCGATGTAGTCGAAGCCGCCACGGATCTCACGCTGCAGGTCGAACGAGAGCACGACGTCGTCGGCGCTGAACGGTTCGCCGTCCGACCACTTCACGCCATCACGCAGGTGGTAGGTGATGCCCGTACTGTCGGGAGCCACCTCCCATTCGGTTGCCAGCCACGGGGTCGTGGAGCCGTCTGCCGGGTTGTAGATGAGCATTGATTCGTAGATCGCCTGCTGAGTCATTGGAAACTCAGGGTTTGAGAACGGGTTGAAGTTGCGGTCGAACGTCCCCATGTCCTCGCGGGGAATGGTGAGCAACTGGGTCCCGTCCAGGGAGCCGGCGGAGTCGCCTCCGCCGGCACTGCAGCCCGTAAGCGCGAGCGCCCCGGACGTCGCCAGAGCGGCAGCGATGAGCACCGCTCTTCTGAGACCTGTCATGATGAGTGTTGTTCCTTTCTTCGTTGAAGCCGAAGGGGCCGCGTGTCGGTCGAGATGTCCAGTCACACCGACGCGCGTTCGAGGAGCGGGCAGTCGAC
>NZ_DASUNI010000127.1:0-4244 GCF_036277215.1 Microbacterium sp.
CCGAGGCGCACGTCCAGGCCCACCAGATCGGTCGTGCGCAGAGGGCCGGCTCGGCCGCAAGAGCGGCGAAGGCTTCTACGTATGGGAGAACGACCGATGACCGACATGCTGCCCAGCTACGTCCAAGGCGCGTGGTGGACGCCCGCCGACGACCCCGACGCCATGCTGGTGCGGGACGCTTCGACCGGCGAGCCCGTCACACGAGTCAGCACCGCAGGGCTCGACCTCGGCGCCGCGCTGGAGTACGCGCGGACCGTCGGGCAGGCGAGCATCGGCGCGCTGACCTTCCACGAGCGCGCGGTGCTGCTCAAACAGATGGCCCTCGCGCTGACCGAGCGCAAGGAGGAGCTGTACGCGCTGTCGGCCCGGACCGGCGCGACGAAGGCGGACTCCTGGGTCGACATCGACGGCGGCATCGGCGTGCTGTTCTCGTACTCCGGCAAGGCGCGGCGCGAGATGCCCAACGCCCGGGTGTACGTCGACGGGCCGGTCGAGACGCTCTCCAAGGACGGCTCGTTCCTCGGTCGGCACATCTACACGCGGCTGCCCGGGGTGGCGGTGCAGATCAACGCGTTCAACTTCCCGGTGTGGGGATCGCTCGAGAAGTTCGCTCCCGCGTTCCTCGCCGGGATGCCGACCCTCGTCAAGCCCGCGACTCCGACCGGGTACCTCGCGGAGGCGTACGTGCGCATCCTCGTCGAATCCGGTCTGCTGCCCGCGGGTTCGCTCCAGCTCGTGAGCGGCAGCGTGCCCGACCTGTTCGAGCATCTGCGGCTGGGCGACATCGTCGGCTTCACCGGCAGTGCGTCGACCGCCGAACGGCTGCGCGCCAACGACTGCGTCCAGACCGGCGGGGTGCGGTTCACGAGCGAGACCGACTCGATCAACGCCTCGATCCTCGGCCCCGACGCCGTGTCCGGAACGCCCGAATTCGACGCGTACGTGCGCCAGCTCGTCACCGAGATGACGTCCAAGGCCGGGCAGAAGTGCACCGCGATTCGGCGGGCGCTCGTGCCGACGGCATCCGTCGACGCCGTCATCGATGCGGTGCGCGCCCGCATCGCCGAGCGCGTCGTCGTCGGCGACCCGCGCGCGGAGGGTGTCACGATGGGGCCGCTCGCCTCGATCGGGCAGCGCGACGACGTGCTGGCGCAGGTGGCGAAGCTCGAGGTCGCCGGCGGCGAGGTCGTCATCGGGGCGACCGGCACCCCATCGGTGACCCGCGGCGACGGCTCGATCGGCGAGTCTCCCGACGGGGCGTTCGTTCCGCCGCTGATGCTGCGATTCCCGGATGCCGCATCCGACGCGGTGCACGAGGTGGAGGCGTTCGGCCCGGTGGCGTCCGTCATCCCGTATGCGAGCGTCGCCGACGCGGCCGACATCGTGGCGCGCGGTGGCGGTTCGCTGGTGACGAGCATCGCGACGCACGACCCGGCGGTCGCGGTCGAGCTGATGAGCCGCATCTCGGCCTTCAACGGCCGGGTCCTGCTGCTCGACCGCGACGACGCCCGCTCGTCGACCGGGCACGGATCGCCCCTGCCGAATCTCGTTCACGGCGGGCCCGGGCGGGCCGGCGGCGGCGAAGAGCTCGGCGGGATCCGCGCGGTGCTGCACCACATGCAGCGCACCGCCGTGCAGGGCTCCCCCGAGATGCTCACGGCGCTCACCGGCGTCTGGCACGCCGGCGCCGCCTCGGACTCGACCGGCCGGCATCCGTTCCGCAAGTCGCTCGCCGAGCTGCGCATCGGGGATCAGGTGGTGTCGGCCTCGCGTGAGGTGACGCTGGCGGACATCGAGACGTTCGCGCAGTTCACCGGCGATACGTTCTACGCGCACATGGACGAGGAGGCGGCCGCGGCCAACCCGTTCTTCCCGGGGCGGGTGGCGCACGGGTACCTCCTGGTCTCGTGGGCGGCGGGCCTGTTCGTCGACCCGGAGCCGGGCCCCGTGCTGGCCAACTACGGCCTCGAGAACCTGCGGTTCCTCACGCCGGTGTCGCCGGGCGACGAGATCCGCGTCGAGCTCACGGCGAAGCAGATCACGCCGCGCGAGACCGACGACTACGGCGAGGTGCGGTGGGACGCGGTGATCCGCAACCAGAAGGACGAGATCGTGGCGCAGTACGACGTGCTCACACTCGTGGCGAAGCAGCTGGCCGCGGCCTGAGGCCCCGGTCGCTGAAGCGAGCGGAGCGAGACGAAACGCCCGCTCAACGACGGCGTTTCGTCTCGGTCGCCGTGCTCCCTCGCTCAACGACCGGGAGGCGGCTCCGGCAGAGTGCGGTCGGTCGCGAGGGAGCGACCGCGCACCTCGGCCACGGCATCCCCCGTCTCATCGACCACCGTGATGTCGTAGATCCCGCTGCGGCCGTTGCGGGCGCGACGCACCGCGGTCGCTGTGAGGGTCTGGCCCGCCCTCGTGGACTTCAGGAACGTGACGTCCGCGCCCTGCGCGACGGTGATGCGGTCGTCCTCGTTGCAGGCGATCGCGAAGGCCGTGTCGGCCAGCGCGAACACCAGCCCGCCGTGGGTGATGTGGAAGCCGTTGGTCATGTCGTCGCGGACCACCATGTGCACCACCGCGCGTCCTGGCTCGTCGTGGTCCACGACCATGCCCAGCGCCGCCGACGCCCGGTCTCGCTCGATCATCGCTTTCGTGGGGCGCTCCATGTCTGTCATAATAACTAAACGATCGTTCTGTAAACACCAGGAGTCGAAGATGACCACCGTCGACCTCAGCGCCGTCGAGCCCGACCTCTCCGAGGAGGAGTGGCGTTTCAACGAGCTCATCGCCGCCGACTCGCGCGTCGAGCCTCGGGACTGGATGCCCGACGCGTACCGCAGGACGCTGATCCGGCAGATCTCGCAGCACGGGCACTCCGAGATCATCGGCATGCAGCCGGAGGGCAACTGGATCACCCGCGCCCCCAGCCTCAAGCGCAAGGCGATCCTGATGGCGAAGGTGCAGGACGAAGCGGGCCACGGCCTTTACCTGTATTCGGCCGCGCAGACGCTCGGCATCACGCGCGACGAGATGACCGAGCAGCTGATCACCGGCAAGGCGAAGTACTCGTCGATCTTCAACTACCCGACCCCGACCTGGGCCGACATGGGCGCGATCGGCTGGCTGGTCGACGGCGCCGCGATCTGCAACCAGGTGCCGCTGTGCCGAGCCTCGTACGGTCCGTACGGCCGCGCCATGGTGCGCATCTGCAAGGAGGAGTCGTTCCACCAGCGGCAGGGGTTCGAGATCCTCCTGACCCTCATGCAGGGCACCCCCGCGCAGCGGGAGATGGCTCAGGATGCCGTCGATCGCTGGTACTGGCCGAGCCTGATGATGTTCGGACCTCCCGACGACCAGTCCCCCAACTCGGCGCAGTCGACCGCGTGGAGGATCAAGCGCTTCTCGAACGACGAGCTGCGGCAGCGCTTCATCGGGATGCTGGTGCCGCAGGCCGAGGCCCTGGGGGTCACCCTGCCCGACCCGAACCTGCGCTGGAACGAAGAGACGCAGCAGTACGATCACAGCGAAATCGACTGGACCGAGTTCTTCGAGGTGCTCGCCGGCCGTGGGCCGATGAACGCCGAACGGCTGCGAGCGCGACGGGAAGCGCATGAGAACGGCGCGTGGGTGCGCGAGGCGGCCGCCGAGTACGCGCGTAAGCAGAGCAATGCGTCTCGCTCGGCTCGCTCGACGACGGAGAGCGGAGCGGCATGATGACCACCCCCGGCGCATCGCCCGCCGAACAGTGGCCCCTCTGGGAGGTCTTCGTCCGGGCCAACCGCGGACTGAGCCACGTGCACGCCGGATCGCTCCACGCACCCGACGCGGACATGGCCGTCCGCAACGCCCGCGACCTGTACACCCGCCGCGGCGAGGGCACCTCGATCTGGGTCGTCCCGGCCGACGCCATCACCACGAGCGATCCCGATGCGAAGGGCGCCTTCTTCGAGAGCCCGGCGGGCAAGAACTACCGCCACGCCGTCTACTACAAGGCGTCCGAGGGGGTGCCGCACCTGTGAGTGACAGCAGCCGCCCGGTCGTTTCGTCCCGCTCCGCGAACGCGGTCCCGGTCGTTTCGCCCCGCTCCACGAACGCGGTCCCGGTCGTCGAGCGAGGAGCGCAGCGACGAGACGAAACGCACGAGGAGTTCGACCCCCACGGCTCGGTCACCGTCGACCAGCTCGAACTGGCGGCCGAGCTCGCCGGTGCCGGGGACGCGGTCGCGTCGCCCGATGTCGCCG
>NZ_DASUNI010000128.1:0-10469 GCF_036277215.1 Microbacterium sp.
GAGGCGCGCCGTAAGATCTTCTCCATCCTCGCTCAGGACTGACCCGCTGCCTGCTGCACGTCGGCGTCAAGGAGCTCAGATGGCCGACGTCGGGAACATGCGCGCCCGCTACCGCCGGATCCTGCGGTTCGCGGCCCTGTACATGGTGCAGGCGTGGTGGTACGAGCTGTTCCTGCCGCGGCTCGGGCTCGCCCGGATCGCGGCGCGCGGCCGGGCGGCCCGCCTCCGACGGCTCGCCCAGCGTTTCCACGTACTGGCGGTCGATCTCGGCGGCTTGATGATCAAGGTCGGCCAGTTCATGTCGTCCCGTCTGGACGTGCTGCCGCCCGAGATCACCAAGGAGCTGGAAGGGCTTCAGGACGAGGTGCCGCCCGTCCCGTTCCCGGCGATCCGCCAGCTCGCCGAGGTGGAGCTCGGAGTGCCCCTCGGGCGGGCGTACGCGTTCGTCGACCCGGTGCCGGTTGCGGCGGCATCCCTGGGTCAGGCCCACCGTGCCCGCCTGTCGGATGCCGATGCCCCCGATGCGGGTCTGACCGGCGTCGTCGTGAAGATCCAGCGGCCGGGGATCCAGCAGGTCGTCGACGTCGACCTTCGTGCGCTGCGCCGGGTCGCGCGGTGGCTGAGCCGCGTGAAGGTGGTCTCGACACGCGTCGACATGCCCGCCCTCGTCGAGGAGTTCGCGTACACCAGCCTCGAGGAGATCGACTACCTGCACGAGGCCGCCAACGCCGAGCGATTCGCGCTGGAATTCGCCGACGACGCCCGCGTCGCCGTGCCGGAGGTCGTATGGGAGCGCACGACGCGACGTGTGCTGACCCTGCAGGACGTCACGGCGATCAAGATCAACGATGTCGCGGCATTGCGGGCCGCGGGCATCGACCCGTCGGAGGTGGCTGCGGAGTTCGCAGCGGTCATGTTCGACCAGGTGTTCAACGACGGGTTCTTCCACGCCGACCCGCACCCCGGAAACGTCTTCGTCACGCCGCTCATGAACAGACCGGATGCCGCGGGTGCGGCATCCGGTGGCCGGCGTTGGATCTTCACGTTCATCGACTTCGGGATGATGGGCGAGGTGCCCGAAGCCCTGCGCCGGGGTTTGAGACGCGTGCTGGTCGCGGCCGCGTCGCGTGATGGCCGAGGGATGGTCGACGGCATGCGCGAGGTCGGCGTGATCCTGCCCTCGGCCGATACCGCGGAGCTCGAGCGTGCGATGACGAAGCTGTTCGCTCGCTTCGGCGGGATGGGTTTCGCCGAACTGCAGGAGGTGGATCCGCGGGAGTTCCGCGAGTTCGCGCTGGAGTTCGGCGACGTCGTGCGATCGCTGCCTTTCCAGCTGCCGGAGAACTTCCTGCTGATCGTCCGTGCGATGGGCCTGACCTCGGGCATGTGCAGCGCGCTCGACCCCCGGTTCAACATCTGGGACGCCATCGAGCCGTACGCCCAGCAGCTGATCCGGGAAGAGGGCGGCAACGTGCTGCAGGCGTTCGCGAAGCAGGCGCTGGCGGTGTCTGGCGTGGTCGCGCGACTGCCTCAGCGGCTGGACGATCTCACGACGCGGATCGAGGAAGGCAGGGTCGCGACGCAGAATCCCCGCCTCGAACGTCGGATCGGTCGTCTGGAGCGGACGGGGCGACGGGTCGTCTCCTCAGTGCTATTCGCCGCCCTGCTCATCGGCGGGATCTTGGTTCGGGCTGAGGACGCCGTCATCGGCACGGTTCTCATCGCGGTGTCCGCCCTGCCACTGCTGCACGCCCTGTTCGCCGGTTTCGCCGGTCGGCGCGGCCCCGGGTGAGCTCGGATCCGCGTGTATCACCACGCGGTCGACCGCGCTCTACGGATTGAGCGCTGCCCAGAGGCGGGATCGGCCCGCGATGCGGTGCAGGAAAGGTCGACAGATCATGAATCACCGCAGTCCGATGCGCGCGCGCGTCGCTCTGGCCGCAGTCCTCGCCTTCGTCGGATCGCTGCTGATCGCTCCCGCGGCGAACGCCGCGGACCCGATCAGCGTCACGGTGCGGATCCTGCGCGTCGTCGAGGTCGCGTGCGATGAGGGAGACCTCGTGCCCTGTCCTGACGATCCCTACGCCAGCGTCTCGATCGCAGGTCAGCCTCGCCAGGAGTCGGGCTACGTCAACAACCCGGATCCGCCCGACATTCGTCCGAACTGGGAGTTCACACGGACCGTTCCTGCGGCCACGACCACGGTTCCGATCTCGATCCAGATCTGGGATGACGAAGACTCTTCGGGTGATGACCTGCTCGACGCGTGCGACCCGGGCGATGACAACATCGACATCACCCTCGACCTGGACAGCGGCGGATGGACTGGTGACACCGCTCCGAGCACGGGCTTCTGCAGCGGGGGGAATGTCGCCGTCACGTTCGACGTCCTGCTCGACAACGGCGGCGACTTCGACGGCGACGGGATCTCCGACGGCATCGAGCTGCTGGGAATCCGCAACGCCGACGGCGCACTGGTCCTCAACCTGGCCGCATTGGGCTCCGATCCATGCCGTCCGTCGATCATCACCGAGATCGACTACATGGAGGGCGCGGCCGACGGTCACACTCACCGGCCCATTCCCGCAGCGTTGGCGGAGGCCCAGGCGATGTTCGACCGTGCGCCGGTGGCGGCCCCACCGGACTGCCCCTACCCCGGAAACCATCCGGCGACCGGAATCGACTTCCTGTCTGTCGTCGACGACGCGCTCCCCGAGCAGGCACTGCTGGACTGGAGCAACGGTGGACAGGCCGTGCGTGACGCCAATTTCAGCGCCGATCTGCGTCCCTACCTGCACTACAGCCTGTGGACTCACCAGCGGCCCGCCCCCGACACAGGCAGCTCGGGGCTGTGCTGTTCCGACAGCGGTCGAGACACGATCGTCAGCCTCGGCGGGTGGACCAACAATGTCGGGTCGGTGCGCGAGCAGGCGGGCACGCATGTGCACGAGCTCGGCCATGCGCTGCGCCTCGGTCACGGAGGCGACACCGGCGATGCTCTCAACAACTGCAAGCCCAACTATCTCAGCGCGATGAGCTACCTGTTCCAGACGGGCGGCATCCCCGACCCCACCCTGCCGGCCCCGAACGTCGACACCGACAACAACGGCGTCGCGGACGCCAGACTGCGACTGGACTTCTCGCCTGACACGCTCGCGCCGCTCGACGAGTCGGTCCTCAACGAGAATCTCGGTATCCAGGGCGGCACGGACGGCACGATCTGGACCAACGACGGAGGACTGACCTCCGACGCTGCGCCAGGAAACGGTCCGATCAACTGGAATGGGAACACCGACGCAGGCGGCGCCCCGATCATCGAGAACCCGGTGTCGGTCGACGTCAACGACTTCGGTTTCGTCGGATGCGACGTCGCGCAGCTGTCGACGCTGACCGGCTTCGACGACTGGGCGAACATCAAGTTCCAGGCGGTGCTGTCCACCGACAAGGGGGGCGCCGTATCTGGGGGGCCGGAACTCGACTGGGCGACAGCGCAGCGCATCGCGGCGTTCATTGCGGCAGCGGCCAAGCCCGATCTGTCCGTGTCGCTCGCAGCGATTCCCGACCCCGTGCTCACCGGAAGCGACGCAGTCTTCACGGCGACGGTGCGCAACACGTCGCCGATGCCTGCGGAGGACGTCTCGGTCACCTTCACCGCGCCGGCCGGAACCTCCGCGGCCACCACGACGGCCACGTTCCCATTGATCGCACCCGGTGCGCTCGTGACGGCGGACTTCACCGTCGCTGTTCCGTGCTCCGTGGCCGACGGGACGGTGCTCTCGGGCAGCGCGGCGGTCGCCTCGAATCCCGCTGACAACGACCCGTCCGACAACACGGCGTCCGCGCAGATCGAGGCATCCAACCCGCCGCCGGTCATCAGCAACCTGACCCGCACGCCCACCACGCTGTGGCCCGCGAACCACAAGATGCGCGATGTCGCCCTCGACTACACCGTGGAGGACAACTGCGGCGTTCCCACCGTGTCGCTCAGCGTGACCAGCAACCAAACGGTCAACGGGAACGGCGACGGCAACACGTCACCCGACTGGGTGGTGATCTCTCCGAAGGCGGCGCAGCTGCGCGCGGAGCGCACCGGCAACGACCCTGCGGGACGCGTCTACACGCTGACCGTCGGAGCGGTCGACAGCGCGAACGGTTCGTCGACGGCCCCGACCCAGGTCACTGTGCCGCACAACCGCTGATCCAGGCGCGACTGAGGCCGCTCGTCGAGGACGAGCGGCCTCAGTCGCGAAGCCCGACGCGGTCGGGGATCTCGAACGGCAGGTGAGGCAGCCACGATGCCGGATCGGGCCAGGGGCGCGACGACGGAAGCCTGCTGAGCAGGCGTCGCAGGGCGGCATCCCGTGGCGTGGTGGGAGCCGGTGAGGCCAGCACCCGTTGCGGCGCATGGTGCCCGAGCGCGCCGCACCACCAGTGCCGCCACGTGTCCGGTGCGCCCTGCGGCTCGAGCACGATGTAGTAGTCGGGCATGAGCGCAGAGCCTGCCTCGAACATCGCGAGAGCCGTTTCGACCTCGACCTCGAGAGCCCCCAGGGTCGATCGCTCCTCGAAGAGCTCCACCCACGCCGCGGCCACATGTTCGAGCGGATCTGCGTCGTGCACGATCCAGGGCGTGCCCGCAGCGGCGATCCGCCGGGCGGCGAGAGCCGGCTCACTGTCTCGAAGCTCGAGCACCTCGACTCCACGGATGCCGTCGAGGGCCGCCAGGGCATCCTCGGATTGCTCACCGACGATTGCGACGATGGTCCCGGTGTTCATCGCGTGCGCCATGTTCGATGTTACGTCCCGCGAGCGGGAGACCGGCGGAACGGCGGGCGGTTGCGGTGGACGGATACGGAATCGTGACGCCGGCGTGATCGTGTGCCTCGACGGCCATCTGTCGCCTGCGGGCTACTGTGAGGCGTGGCAAAGCAGCGATACGTCGACCCGAGGACCGGCAAGCCGGCGCGCAACGGGACGGCGGTCGCGGCGCTCGTGCTGGGTCTTCTCGCCCTCGCAACGGGGGTGTGGAGCCCGGTACCCGTCGTGGGAGTGCTCGCGGCGCTGGTGGCGATCGTGCCGGCGGTCCTCGCGGTGGCCTTCGGCCACGTCGCACTGACCCGATCTCGACAGATCGGCGGAATCGGTCGCGCGGCCGCGATCACGGGTCTGTATACCGGCTACGTCGCGCTCGGCATCGTCGTCGTCACGACCGTCGGGTGGATCGTCAGCACCTTCGTGCAGGGGTTCTAGGGATCCGATCGTTCGACCGGTCCGTGCAGAAGCACGGATGCCGCGACCCCTGGGGTTCGCGGCATCCGTGGGTCACCGGTCGTTCGTGCAGCCGAGCGAGATCGAATCTCGCGAGCTGACTCAACGACGTGGTGGTCGGCCGAGGCGACTGTGCCGCCCCGGCCGATGGAAGATCAGAGAGGCCGGATGTTCGCGGCCTGCATGCCCTTCGGGCCGCGCTCGGCCTCGAACTCGACCTTCTGGTCTTCGCGGAGCTCCTTGTAGCCGTCTCCGGTGATCGCGCTGAAGTGCGCGAAGAGATCGGCTCCGCCGTCGTCGGGCGCGATGAAGCCGAAGCCCTTTTCGGAGTTGAACCATTTCACGGTGCCAGTGGCCATCGTGTCATTCCTTTTACTTTTCGGGCCGCGTGAGCGACCAGGGGTGCCGCGCCGCAGTGTGCGGAGCGGACGGGTGAGGCGCGGGGGACCCGCGGGTGAGGGCGCCACTCGTGTGACGGACGCCGCGACCGCCGCGTGAGCGAGAGCCGGGGTGTCGTGCACACCGAGGTGCTCGCCGCGCGCGCCGTGCGCTTCATAGCCGAGCGGAGCGATGCCGACGAAGCCGGCGTACTCGCCGCCGGTCGTGGCGACGGCGACATCGTCGTCAGCGTGACGCCAATCGAGCGGCGGTCGTGATGAAGCGGTGATGCGGGTGACGAAGGTCAAGAGGTCTTTCAGGGATACGCGGCGATACAGACGCTCGTGCGCGGGATTCGAAGGGTCAGGGTGGATGTCGGTCAGACGATCCAGGCGTCAGGCTGTCTGATACTCCACTATGAAGGCAGAGGGTGACGACGCAAGTCCCGAGTGGGCTGGCTTCACCGTACCACGTCCCACCCACCCTCACCTGGGAGCGGCTGCTGTGCGTGCCAGCGCCATCTCTGGTCGTTGAGCGAGCGAAGAGCGAGACGAAACGCCGGTGCGTGTCTCCCGATTCGTGCGCTGTCGGGTGCCACCGATCGAAATTCTGGCATCCGGCCCACATGCCACCGGAGTCGACCTACTCTCTCGTCATGACAACATCGCCACCCGCGATCACCACGACCGGACAGCTGCGCGCATCGGGGCACACCTACCGGCCGCTGCGCGTCGAGCTGCGCGAGAACCTCCTGTCGGCGCTCGCCGACGGGAGCGATCCGTGGCCCGGCATCCACGGATTCGACACAACCGTCATCCCGCAGCTGGAGCGCGCCCTTCTCGCCGGACACGACATCGTGCTGCTGGGCGAGCGGGGCCAGGGCAAGACGCGTCTGCTGCGCAGTCTCGCCGGCCTGCTCGACGAATGGTCACCGGTGATCGCCGGTTCCGAGCTGGGAGAGCATCCGTTCCATCCGGTCACGCCGGCATCCCTTCGCCGCGCATCGGAACTCGGCGACGACCTGCCCGTGGAATGGCGGCATCGATCCGAGCGCTATGTCGAAAAGCTCGCCACGCCGGACACCTCTGTCGCCGACCTGATCGGTGACGTGGACCCGATCAAGGTGGCCGAGGGCCGCTCGCTCGGTGATCCCGAGACGATCCACTACGGCCTCGTCCCTCGCAGTCATCGCGGAATCGTCGCCATCAACGAGCTGCCTGATCTGGCCGAGCGGATCCAGGTGTCGCTGCTGAACGTCATGGAGGAGCGCGACATCCAGATCCGGGGCTACGTCCTGCGCCTCAGCCTCGATGTGCTCGTCGTCGCCACCGCGAACCCCGAGGACTACACCAACCGAGGTCGCATCATCACGCCGCTGCAGGACCGCTTCGGCGCCGAGATCCGCACGCACTATCCGCACACGATCGAGGAGGAGGTCGCGGTCATCCGCCAGGAGGCGGACCTCGTGGCGGCAGTCCCCGCGCACCTGCTCGAGGTGCTGGCGCGATTCACCCGCAACCTGCGCGAGTCGGATGCCGTCGACCAGCGTGCCGGCGTGTCGGCTCGCTTCGCGATCGCCGGAGCGGAGACCATCGCCGCAGCCGCGCTGCACCGCGCGACGCGTCAGCACGAAGAGGTCGGGGTCGCGCGGCCGGTCGACCTGGAGACCGCCGTCGACGTGCTGGGCGGCAAGATCGAGTTCGAGACCGGTGAGGAGGGACGCGAGCGCGCCACACTCGAGCATCTGCTGCGCACGGCGGTCGCAGAGACCGCCCGCACGCATCTGCGCGGCATCGACGCCCGAGCGCTCGTGGACGCGCTGCACGACGGAGCCACGGTGATGACCGGCGAACAGGTTCCGGCCGCCGCTGTCCTCGCGGCGATGCCGGTGCTCGGCGAGTCCGATCTCTACGACGAGGTCTCGGAGCGTCTTGAGGCGCGAACCCCCGGAGAGCGGGCAGGTGCGCTCGAGCTGCTGCTCGAGGCGCTCTACCTGGAGCGACGGATCAGCAAGGACAGCGCCGCGGGGGAGACCGTGTATGGCTGAGACGAGCGCCCGCCCGCCGAGATGGGAGCGCTGCTGATGGTCCGCGGATTCCACCGCGTGCCTGCGCACACGAATCGGTACGGCCGCTACGCCGGCGGCCCGGATCCGCTCGCCCCACCCGTCCCCGTGCAGGAGGCGCTGGAGGCGATCGGGCGCGATGTCATGTCCGGAACATCTGCCGAGCGCGCGATGCGCGAGTACCTGCGCCGCGGCACCCGCGATCAGCAGGGTCTCGACGATTTGGCGCGGCGGGTGCGCGAACGACGGGCCGACCTCGTGCGCCGTCACCGGCTGGACGGCACCCTCGAAGAGGTCCGCCGGCTGCTCGATCACGCCGTCCTCGAGGAGCGCAAACACCTCGTCCGCGACGTCGACATGGACGACGACGACCGGTCGTTCGCCGAGATGCGGCTGGAGAATCTGCCGCCCAGCACTGCGGCCGCCGTCAACGACCTCTCCGACTACGAGTGGCGCAGTCCCGCTGCGCGCGCCGACTACGAGCGCATAAAGGAGCTGCTCGGGCGCGAGCTGCTCGACCAGCGGTTCGCGGGCATGAAGAACGCCCTCGAGACTGCGACGGATGCCGACCGCCAGGCGATCCGCGACATGCTCGATGATCTGAACGACCTGCTCGAGAAGCGCCGGCTCGGGGAGGACACGCCCGAGGACTTCGACGAGTTCATGCAGAAGCACGGCGATCAGTTCCCCGAGGATCCACAGAACCTCGACGAACTGCTCGACAGCCTCGCCGAGCGTTCGGCCGCGGCCCAACGCATGTTGAATTCGATGACCCCGGAGCAGCGCGACGAGCTGATGAGCCTGGCCGCCCAGGCATTCGGGTCGCCGGACCTCATGCAGTCCCTGTCGCGGCTCGACGACAACCTGCGCTCGCTCAGACCGGGTGAGGACTGGAGCGGCTCGGCATCCTTCTCGGGCGACGAGCCGACGGGTCTCGGTGAGGCGACCGGCATCATGCAGGAGCTGTCCGATCTCGACTCGCTGTCCGATCAATTGGGCCAGTCCTACCCGGGCGCCCGGATGGACGACATCGACGTCGATGCGCTCGGGCGCCTCGTCGGAGACGATGCCGCCGTCAGCGCCCGCGCCCTGCGCGACCTCGAGCAGGAGCTGAAGGACACCGGGATGCTGCATCGTGCGTCCGACGGTGCGCTGAGGCTCACCCCCCGCGCGATGCGCCAGCTCGGCCGCGCGCTCCTGCGGGACATCGCCACACGTCAGTCGGGGCGTATCGGCCGTCGTGAGACGCGTCACGCCGGCGCCGCAGGCGACCGCACCGGCTCCACTCGCGAATGGGCCTTCGGCGACACCGAAGCGTGGGACATCCCACGAACCGTGTCCAACGCCGTTCTGCGCACGGTCGCCGATGGTGCGGATGCATCAGCAGGCGTGCGACTCGAGACACGGGACGTCGAGGTCGTCGAGACCGAGGAACGCACGCAGGCAGCCGTCGCCCTCCTCGTGGACACCTCTTTCTCGATGGCGATGGACGGGCGATGGGTGCCGATGAAGCGAACCGCTCTGGCCCTCCATCACCTCATCTCGAGCCGTTTCCGCGGCGACAGTCTGCAGCTGATCGCCTTCGCCCGACATGCGGAGGTGATGCAGATCGAGCAGCTGACAGCGAAGGATGCGGTGTGGGACAAGGGCACCAACCTGCACCATGCTCTGCTTCTCGCAGGTCGGCACTTCCGGCGCAACCCCACCGCGCAGCCTGTGCTCCTCATCGTCACCGACGGCGAGCCGACGTCGCACCTCGACCCGAACGGCTCCGTGCATTTCGCCTACCCGCCCGATGCGCGCACGGTGGCCGTCACCGTGCGCGAGCTCGACGTGGTGCAGCGCCTCGGCGCGCAGACGACCTTCTTCCGACTGGGAGACGACCCGGGCCTCGCACGATTCATCGATGCGCTCGCGCGGCGCGCCGGGGGCCAGGTCGTCGCTCCCGAGCTCGACGATCTGGGGCGAGCGGTCGTGGAGAGCTACCTCGGCTCGCGTCAGGCCGGTCGCGGGTCGCCCGAGGACTTCGGGGAGATGCTGCGCGGCAGATCCTGGTGGTAGACCGCGCCGCGCGGCCCCGCTGCGCTTCTTACGCGTGCCCCGGTCAGGACGCGCGCATCAGGCGCAAAGTCGATGCGGCGGCCTCGGCCGTGACCATCGACTGCGCTCCAGGCCCGTACTTGGTGAGGTATGCCGCGCCGACGGAGTCGGCAGCCCTGTCGCCCGTCGGCGTGACGACCGCGTCGACGGGATCGCCGCCGGACATCCGGATCCGCGCCCGCCCGGACCTGACCGCCCCCCCGTACCAGCCTGTGTTGCGCCGGTGCCAGGTGCGGACGAAGACCTCGCCTTCGACGACCACGACCCAGATCGGCCTCCAGCGCCCGTGACCACCGTCGACCTTCGCCGCGGAGATCTCCAGCTCCCGTAGGGCGGCAAGCTGTCGCAGGTCCGCGACAGTCCACGTCCCGCCCGGCGCGCTCGCGGTCATGCCCATCATTCTCAACTGCCCGCTCCCCATCCGCCACCGGGAGCCCCGTGAACGGTTGAGAGGTGCTCGACACGCCTACGGCCCGCCTTCCATCCGCTCGACCTGGTCCACCACGCGCTCGAACGCGCCCGGATTGACCGCGAGAGCGCCCTGATACGGCAGGTCCATGTCCGCCGTGGTGAACATGACGAGACCGATGAACAGCGCCAGCATGCCGGCCAGAACCAGGTGCAATCGTCGGCTCTTCACGATGATGAGGCCGATGAG
>NZ_DASUNI010000129.1:0-7404 GCF_036277215.1 Microbacterium sp.
GGGAGCGAGGAGCCCCCGCCCCGGTCGTTGAGCGAGGGAGCGCAGCGACCGAGACGAAACGCCCGCCGTGCCCCCGTCGCGGTCGTTGAGCGAGGGAGCGCCGCGACCGAGACGAAACGCCCGCCCAGGTAGGCCTACTTCAGCAGCCGCGACAGCCGCCGGTCCGCCAGCACCTTGCCGCCGGTCTGACACGTCGCGCAGTACTCCAGCGAGTTGTCGGCGAAGAAGACGCTGCGCACGACATCCCCGCAGACGGGGCAGGTCTCGCCGCGACGACCGTGCACCTGCATGCCGCGTCGCTTGGCGTCCTTGAGCTCAGCGGGCGGCTTGCCGCTCGCCGTGGCCACCGCTTCGGCCAGCGTCGCCGTCATCGCCTCGTAGAGATGGTCGATGTCTTCGGGCGAGAGGCTCGCGGCCAGCGCATACGGCGACATCCGTGCGTCGTGGAGGATCTCGTCCGAGTACGCGTTGCCCACCCCGGCCAGGATCGACTGATCGCGCAGCACGCCCTTGATCTGCGTGCGTCTGCCCTCGATGAGGCCGGCGAGGGTGTTGCGGGTGAACGTGGGATCGAGCGGATCCGGCCCGAGCCGGGCGATCCCCGGCACATCCTGGGGATCGTTCACCACGTAGACCGCAAGCGATTTCTTGGTTCCCGCTTCGGTGAGGTCGAATCCCGAGCCGTCCGAAAGCGCGACCCGCAGCGCGATCGGCGTCTTGCCGGGGCGGATGAGCGTCGCGGGCAGCTCGTCGTACCAGCGCAGCCAACCCGCCTTGGCCAGGTGGAAGATCAGGTGCGGCTCGGCATCCGTCGTCGCGGTCGGGAGGTCGATGAACTTGCCGTGCCGCGCGGCGCCCGTGATCTCGGCGCCCACGAGTGCGTCGACGGGCGGATCGTATGTCTTCAGCGCGGCGAACGCGGCGACCGTGACACGCGTGATCGCGAGCCCCGTCGTCCGCCCGCGGAGGAAGTCGACCAGGCCCTGGACTTCGGGCATCTCCGGCACGCCCCCATCCTCGCACGCCCCTCCGACCCGTGGGCGAAGCCCAGGGGTCGAGCACAACGTCGCCGATTCGGCGCCGTAGGGGACTGGGAACCGATTCCCACACCGTGCGAAGCACCAGATGGCGACGTTGTGCGTCCGTGGCCGCGTTCCTCCCCAGGCCGCTGCCGTCTGGACTTGTCCGCGGCTGCCGCGGGGGCGCCGTCGGCCTGGATGCCGGCCCCTCAGCATCGGGACATGTTCGAGTCGCGCTCCGCAGCTGTGGCCGCCTCCCTCGGCGGAGGCGCGTTGACCTATGCCGAGCTGCGGCAGCGCGGAGCCAGTCGACGGCAGATCGACGAAGCCATCGCCGCCGCCCGGCTGATCCGCGTTCGCAAGGGAACGTATCTATCCGGCGGCTGCCCGCAGCCGGTACTCGCCGCCGCACGCGACGGCGGGCGCCTGGACTGCGTGTCGCTGCTCGCGCTGCTGAACGTGTTCGTGCTCCACGCGGGCGCGCTCCACGTGCAGATGGACTACGGCTCGACGCGGATCCCCGCGCGCAGCCCACAGCTCGTGCGCCACTGGCGCGCAACCGAGGCGGCGGAAGCCGACCTCGTCGCCCCGCTGGTGGAGGCGCTCGCTCAGGCCTGCAGGTGCCAGCCGCCCCGTGCGGCCATCGCCACTCTCGACAGCGCATGGCATCTCGGGCTGGTCGACGAGCAGGACATTGCGGAGGTGTTCCGTCGTCTGCCCCGCCGATTCCGCGTGCTGCGCGCCCTCCTGGACCGCCGCGCGGAGTCCGGTGCCGAGTCACTCATGCGGCTGCTGCTGCGGTCGCACGGCTGGACGGTGGATGTGCAAGTCTCCATCAGCGGGGTCGGACGAGTCGATCTGGTTGTAGACGGATGGCTCATCATCGAGTGCGACAGCGAAGAGTTCCACAGCGGCTGGGAAGCCGGAAGACGCGATCGTCGACGCGACCTGGCGGCAGCGGCCCTGGGCTACGTCACACTCCGCCCGATCGCCGAGGACATCATGTACCACCCGGAGCGGGTCATCTCCGCCGTGCGAGCCGCCGTCGAGCACCGGGCGCTCGTGGCCGGCGCGCACAAGGTCGCCATTTCGGACCGCAAAGCCCGCCTCCCATCACGCTGAGCGTGTGCGCGGCACAGGATGGCGACGTTGTGCCCGCGGCGAGTCCCGGATCCCGAACGGCCCGGCGCCCCGGCTACACCCGCCGGAGCAGCCCGACCTTCTCGTACACGTCCGCGACGGTGCGATCGGCGACCTCCGAGGCGCGGCCGGCGTTGACGGCGAGCACGCGGTCGAGCTCCGCCTTGTCGTCCAGCAGCTCCAGCGCGCGAGCGCGCACCGGGCCGAACTCGTTCACGATGACCTCGGCCAGACCCTTCTTGAAGTCGCCGTAGCCGCGGCCGGCGTACTCGTCCTCGATCGAGGGGATCTGCCGACCGGTGAGGGCGGCGTAGATCACCAGGAGGTTGGAGACCCCGGGCTTGACCTCGCGGTCGTACCGCACCGATCCCTCGCTGTCGGTGACCGCGCGCATGATCTTCTTCGCGCTCACCGACGGGTCATCGAGCAGCCACAGCACGCCGGCATCCGACTCCGCGGACTTCGACATCTTCGCCGTCGGGTTCTGCAGGTCGAAGATGCGCGCAGTGTCCTGCTGGATCACCGGCATCGGCACGCGGAACGTCTGGCCGTAGCGCGCGTTGAAGCGCTCGGCGAGGTCGCGCGTGAGCTCGACGTGCTGCTTCTGGTCGTCGCCGACCGGCACGATGTCGGTCTGGTACAGCAGGATGTCGGCCGCCATCAGCACCGGATAGGTGAACAGGCCCACGGACGTCGCCTCCGAGCCGTAGCGCTGCGACTTGTCCTTGAACTGCGTCATCCGTCCGGCTTCGCCGAAGCCCGTGATCGTCGACAGGATCCACGCGAGCTCAGGATGCGCGGGCACGTGCGACTGCACGTACAACGTGGACTTCGACGGCTCGATGCCCGCCGCGATGTACTGCGCGGCGGTCCGGCGGGTCTTCTCGCGCAGCTCGGCGGGATCGTTCGGCTGCGTCAGGGCGTGCAGGTCGACGACCGAGAAGAACGCGTCGTACGCCTCCTGCAGGTCGCGCCACTGCATGAGCGCCCCGATGTAGTTGCCGATCTGGAGCGAGTCGGCGGAGGGCTGCATGCCGGAATAGAGGCGAGGTTTCGTCACTGGGCAATTCTAGAGTCGGGCCGGGGAGGCCCCCGCCGCAGACGACACGGGATGCCGCGGCGGAGCGATCAGCGACCGATCGAGTAGTCGGCCAGCACCGGTGCGTGATCGCTCCAGCGCGTGTCCCAGGAGGGTGCCCGCACGACGCGGTAGTCGGTGACCCGGGATGCGAGCTCGGGCGTCGCGAGGTGGTAGTCGATGCGCCATCCGGAGTCGTTGTCGAAGGCGCGTCCGCGCATCGACCACCACGTGTACGGCCCGTCGATCTCACCGTGGTGCATGCGACCGATGTCGGTCCAGCCGAGGCCGGTACCCCGCGACCCGTCGACCCCGGTCACCGCGGCGCCCGCGGGCCCGAGGAACCTGTCGAAGTAGGCGCGCTCGCGAGGCAGGAACCCGGCCTTCTTGACGTTGCCCTTCCAGTTGCGGATGTCCAGCTCGCGGTGCCCGACGTTCAGGTCGCCCATCACGAGGGACAGCGGCGAGGTCGCAGCCAGCTGCGGCAGCCGCCGTTCCATCGCATCGAGGAACGCCCACTTGGCGTCCTGCCGCGGCGTGTCGGCCTCGCCCGTATGCACGTAGGCGCTGACCACGGTGAGCCGCTCCCCGTCGACGTCGAAATCGGCTTCGAGCCAGCGACCCGCGCTGTCGAGCCCTTCTTCGCCCAGGACGGTCCGCGCGGCGGTCGGAGCGAGCCGAGCGGCGATCGCGACGCCCGCGCGTCCCTTCGCCAGCGCCTCGTCGTTGACGAGCTCCCAGCCGGGCAGCACCGCCCGCAGCTCGTCGACCGTGGCACGGACCTCCTGCAGGGCCATGATGTCCACGTCCGCGGCATCGAGCCATTCGAGCATCCCTTTGCGGGTCGCCGCCCGGATTCCGTTGACGTTGATCGAGGCGATGCGGACGCGATGTGGCACGCCTCCCAGCCTATCGATCGCTCCTGACATGCCCCGGGTGGCCGGGCGCTCCCGCGGCAGCCCCTGCCGGAGCCGCATCCGTGTCGTTCGGATGCTTCGTGGACTCGGCATTCGCAGACTCGGCCTGCTTCGCCGCTCGCCTCGCCTGCCTCCCGCCCTGCTTGGACGTGATCGACGCCGCCGGGGCGGAGGCCTCGACCCGTTCCAGTTCGTCCTCGGCTTCCCTGACGGCGAAGTCCGCTCGCCACGCGCGGTACCACGGGGCTGCGGCGCGAGCTTCGTGCGCCGTCCGCAGTCGCACCTGCGCCGCCAGCAGCAGCGCCTGATGCTCGGCGGCGATCCGCTCGGCCTCGGTGGGCAGCAGCATCGGGATGTCCTTGTCCTTCGACGTCACGGCGATCCAAGCGGCCGCCACCAGCATGATGATGCCGCTGATCTTGAACCACAGCAGCAGCCCGACGAAGACCGCGAACGTGGCCAGGAGCGGATTGGACGGCGTGTAGCTGAGCAGAAGCCCCGCTCCGAGCTGGAGCACCGTGAGCGCGGCGCCGCCGAGCAGCGCACCCGGCCAGATCACCCGCCATCGAAGCGAGGTGCCGGTGAGGAAGCGGAAGAGGCCGGCCAGAGCCGCCGCGTTCAGCGCGAACGACACGATGACCGAGCCGAGCGCGATGCTCGCGTTGAGCATTCCCGGGGCCGCTTCGATGCCGATCAGCGAGAGCAACCACGACAGCGCCCACGAGCCGATCGAGGTCAGCACCGCGCCGATGATGATCGCGACGCCGAAGATGATCGCCGCGAGAAGGTCGCGCGCCTTCAGCAGCACATAGCTGCGCCGGTCGGGCGGGATGCCGAAGATGTCGCGCACGCCGCGTCGCGAATAGGTCACCCAGCCAATGGCCGTCCAGATCACCGTGCCGAGGGCGATCAGTCCGGTGATGCCGAGCACCCCTGTCGTGCTGGATGCGATCTGCTGCACCTCCGCCGGCGTGACGACGCCCCCTTCTTCGCTGATCAGACCGGGAATGTAGCTGTTGATGACCGCGATCATCGCGTTGACGGCATCCTCGTTGCCGCCGAGCCACAGTCCCGTGATGGCGAACGCGAGGTAGATCGCCGCGAAGATCGCGAACAGCGCCTGGTAGCTGATGCCCGCGGCGAGCAGAAAGCCGTTAAGTCTCAGGAAGTGCCGCCAGACGCGTATCGGGAACCACGCCATCGTCGCCTTGGTGAGCTTCGTCGCGGCCTGGATCGGCTCGTCGAAGCGGTCGCGGAACGACTCCTGCGTCGCCTCCCAGCGCTCCCGGAGCGTCTCCTCCTCGCGCGCGGCGTGCTCGGCCGCCGCACGCGCGTCGGGTGCGCTGCCCCGCGCGCTCTTCTGGCTCACTGTCACAGGTTAGCGATCGACGGATGCCGCGGCGGCGGCATCCGGGACAACAGCGGGAGTCAGCGCCCGCGGAGGATCGCCTGCTTGACCTCGGCGATCGCCTTGGTCACCTCGATGCCGCGAGGGCAGGCCTCCGTGCAGTTGAAGGTCGTCCGGCAGCGCCAGACGCCTTCCTTGTCGTTGAGGATGTCGAGGCGCATGTCGCCGGCGTCGTCTCGCGAGTCGAAGATGAAGCGGTGCGCGTTCACGATCGCGGCAGGTCCGAAATACTGCCCGTCGGTCCAGAAGACCGGGCACGACGAGGTGCATGCCGCGCACAGAATGCACTTCGTGGTGTCGTCGAAGACTTCGCGGTCGACGATCGACTGGATGCGCTCCTTGCCCGGCTCCGGCTTCGTCCCGGAGATGAGGAAGGGCTGCACGTCGCGGAAGGAGGCGAAGAACGGCTCCATGTCCACGATCAGGTCCTTCTCCAGCGGCAGGCCCTTGATCGCCTCGACATAGATCGGCTGCGAGATGTCGAGATCCTTGATGAGGGTCTTGCAGGCGAGCCGATTGCGCCCGTTGATGCGCATGGCGTCGGACCCGCAGATGCCGTGCGCACACGAGCGGCGGAAGGTCAGCGAGCCGTCGACCTCCCACTTGATCTTGTGCAGCGCGTCCAGCACGCGGTCGGTCGAGTAGAGCTCGACGTCGTAGTCGACCCAGCGCGGCTCCTCGTCCACCTCGGGATCGAAGCGGCGGATGATGAAGGTCACGAGGAACGACTGGATGCCGGTCTGCACCGGCGCCTGCTCGATCTCGTCCGGCGAACCGGTCCCCTCGGTCGCTTCCGGTGCGGTCTTCTCCGGTGTGTCGAGGACTGTCGTCGCCATCAGTACTTCCTCTCCATCGGCTGGTACCGCGTGATCACGACGGGCTTCCAGTCCAAGCGGATGTGGTCGTCGGCTTTCGACGAGCCCGCGTCGCCCGACAGATACGCCATCGTGTGCTTCATGTATGTCTCGTCGTCGCGCTTCGGGTAATCGTCGCGCATGTGCCCGCCGCGGCTCTCCTTGCGGTTGCGCGCGGTGACGACCACGACCTCGGCGATGTCGAGCAGGAAGCCGAGCTCGACCGCCTCGAGCAGGTCGGTGTTGTAGCGCTTGCCCTTGTCGTCGACGTGGATGTTGCGGAACCGCTCGCGCAGCTCCTCGATGACGCCGAGCACGTGGGTGAGGGACTCATGGGTGCGGAAGACCTGCGCGCCCTTGTCCATCTCGTCCTGCAGTTTCTTGCGCAGCACGGCGATGCGCTCGGTACCGGTTCCGTTGCGCAGTCCCTCGATGAGGCCGCGCACTTCGGCGGCGGGGTCCTCGGGCAGCGGGACGAAGTCCGCGGTCTGGACGTACTCGACGGCGTTGCGGCCGGCGCGCTTGCCGAACACGTTGATGTCCAGAAGAGAGTTGGTGCCGAGGCGGTTGGAGCCGTGCACCGACACGCACGCGCACTCGCCGGCGGCGTAGAGGCCGGGCACCACCGTGGTGTTGTCGGCGAGGACCTGCGCGTCGTTGTTGGTCGGGATGCCGCCCATCGCGTAATGCGCGGTGGGCATCACCGGCACCGGCTCGACCACCGGGTCCACGCCGAGGTAGGTGCGGGCGAACTCGGTGATGTCGGGCAGCTTCGTCTCGAGCACCTCCGCACCGAGGTGGGTGCAGTCCAGCAGCACGTAGTCGCGGTGCGGCCCGGCGCCGCGCCCCTCAGCGACCTCCTGCTGCATGCAGCGGCTCACGATGTCGCGCGGGGCGAGGTCCTTGATGGTGGGTGCGTAGCGCTCCATGAACCGCTCGCCGCTCACGTTGCGCAGGATCGCTCCCTCTCCGCGCGCACCTTCGGTGA
>NZ_DASUNI010000130.1:0-19263 GCF_036277215.1 Microbacterium sp.
TCATCGCCTACCTGCAGCGCGCGTGACACGGTGAAGCCCCCGGTCAGGACGACCGGGGGCGTCATCGAGGAAGTGCTACTCCGCCAGGTGCGCGAACAGGAACCAGCGGTCCTTGTCCAGCGACTCGCGAATGGCGAGCACGATGTCCTGGCTGGCGAGGTCGATCTCGTCGAGTCCGTCGATGGCCGCCTTGACGTCCACCAGGACAGCATCCATGTCGGCGATCACGCCTCGGATCATGTCCTCCCACTGCGTGAAGCCGGCGGGCACCTGCGAACGAGGGGCCTTCGCCGCGATCGTCGTGAGTCGGGCGTCGATGGGCAGGCCGAGGGCGACGATGCGCTCCGCGGCGAGGTCGGCGCTGTCCTGCGCGTGGTCGACGATCGTGTCGAGGAGCTCGTGGATCGCGATGAAGTTCGCGCCGCGGACGTTCCAGTGCGCCTGCTTGCCGTTGACTGCGAGGGCCTGCAGCCCGATCGCGACCGGGGTGAGGAATTGGGCTGTTCCTGCCGCGACCGTGGGGTCGGCGGCTGTTGCGGGGGTGGTCTGCATCTTGGTCATCGTTTCGCCTCCATCTGGGCAGTGCGTGCGCTTCCGGGCACCGTCTGTCTGCGTGCTCCAACGCTACTCAGGCCCGCACATTCCGCAAGCAAGCGAAGGCTGGGCTAACCCCGCGTCGCGGCGGTGTCGACCTCGTCCGCCGGTTCGCAGCCGGATGCCGGGAACCACCGACTAACGTCGAGGGGTGCCCTCCGCCGACTCCGACCTCGGACCGCAGCACCTGAATGAGCCTGCGCGGCCCGTCCTGCGCGAACCGATCGACCGCTCTCCGGAGCACGCGGAGCCATCCCGCTTCATTCCGCACGTTCAAGGCCTGCGCGCGATCGCGGTCCTGGCGGTCGTGCTCTACCACTTCTGGCCCGCACGCTTCTCCGGCGGCTACGTCGGTGTCGACGTCTTCTTCGTGATCTCGGGGTTCCTGATCACTGCGCACCTGATGCGCGAGCTGACGGCGACGGGAACCGTGCGGCTGGGGCAGTTCTGGGCGCGGCGAGCCCGGCGCCTGCTGCCGGCATCCCTGCTGGTGCTCCTGTTCTGCGCACTCGTCGCGATGTCGCCCTACCTGACGCCCACATCGGCCCTGCCGAACGAGGTCCGCGAGATCCTCGCGTCGACCTTCTACGTCGAGAACTGGTACCTCGCGCTCAACTCCGCCGACTACCTGAACCACGGCGGCGATCCGACCACTGTGCAGCACTACTGGTCGCTGTCGCTGGAAGAGCAGTTCTACGTCATGTGGCCCCTCCTCATACTGCTCGCGGCGTGGTTCGCCGCGAAGCGGTTCCGCGGGTCCGTCCGACGTGCCGTCATCATCGCGCTGGCCGTGGTGACCGCGGCATCCTTCGTGTTCTGCGTCGTCTTCACGATCACGAACCCTGCGCCGGCGTACTTCGTGACCTTCGGGCGCATGTGGCAGTTCGGGGTGGGCGCTATGGTCGCGCTCATCCCCGCCCTGCGCATCCGCAACGCCATCGGCAGCTTCACCCTGGGCTGGGCGGGCATCGCGGTGCTCGTCTTCGTGATCTTCCGTTTCGACGGGCAGACCCCGTTCCCGGGCTACGCCGCGGCGCTGCCGACGCTCGCTGCGGCCGCGGTGATCGCGGCATCCAACACCGAGCGCTGGTGGTATCCCACCCGCCTGCTCGCGTTGCGGCCCGCCCAGTTCGTTGGCGACATCTCGTACTCGCTCTACCTGTGGCACTGGCCTCTCATCATCATCGCTCCGTCGGTGCCGTTCTGGGGGCTCACGATCTACCATCGGGTCGCGCTTCTGGGCATCTGCTTCGTTCTCGCCTGGCTGACCAAACGGTTCGTCGAAGATCCGGTGCGCGGCTGGAAGGTCCTCACGTCGCGGCCCTCGCGGGTGACCCTGTGGTCCTCGCTCGTGGCGATGATCGTGGTCGGCAGCACCGCCGGCGTCGCCTGGGCCGTCAACGCGCCCGCCTACAACGAGGGCGTCCGCGCGATCCAGGAGCTCCGCGAGAACCCGCCGGACTGCTTCGGGGCAGCCGTCGTACTCGAAGCGGAGTGCGGGGGCACCGACTTCGGCGACACGATCCTGCCCGCGCCGGGCTTCGCCGGAGTGGACCGCCCCACCCACGAGGAGTGCTTCGTACAGCTCAACGATGCGCGCCCCGTCTCGTGCGCATTCGGCTCCGACGATCCCGACGCTCCTCGCATCGCGCTCATCGGGGACAGTCACGCGTTCCAGCTGCTCGCGACCTTCGAGAAGATGGCGGACGATAACGGCTGGCATCTGATCACGTACTTCAAGGGCGCGTGCCCGTGGAACACGACTCCGTTGTCGACGGAGGGCGCGTTCGGCGCCGCCTGCACGCAGTGGCGCGACGGTGTGCGCGGCGCCTTGGCGGACACCGACCTCGACGCCGTGTTCACCGCCGCGATAGCGACGACGCCGTACGTTTCCGACGGCTACGACTCCGCCTACGATGCGGCGGTCGCCGGCTACCGCGAGGCGTGGGCGGAGGTGCTCGATCGCGGCATCCCCGTCGTCACCGTCGTCGACAACCCGGTGTGGGAGACCGACCCGAACAAGTGCCTGCGCACCCGCACTCTGGCCGAGTGCGACGGGCCGCGCTCCGAACTGCTCCTCGCGGATGATCCACTGCGGGATGCCGCATCCGGCGTCGACGGGGTCACCCTGCTCGATTTCACCGACGTGTTCTGCGACGAGGATCTGTGCCACCCGGTGGTCGGCGGAGCGAACGTCTACCGCGACCAGGACCACCTCACCGTCACCTTCGCCGACACGCTCGGGCCCTGGTACACCGAGGCGATCCTGGCCGCACTCGGCCGGTGACCCGCGAGCACCCTGAGTAGGGTCGGAGGATGACCGTCGCCCCCGATGCCTCCGTCCTGGTCCTGCAGGATGCCACACCCCATCTCGCCGAGACGTCGTTCGTCGCCGCGGGTGCCCGCATCGTGGGCGCCGTCACGCTGGAGGACGGAGCGAGCGTCTGGTACAACGCCGTGCTGCGCGGCGACAGCGACTCCATCACGCTCGGCGCCGGCAGCAACATCCAGGACAATGTGTCGGTGCACGTCGATCCCGGCCGACCCGTGGTCATCGGCCGGAACGTCTCGGTGGGTCACAACGCGGTCGTCCACGGCTGCACGATCGGTGACGGCACCCTGATCGGGATGGGAAGCGTCGTCCTCTCCGGCGCGGTTCTCGGCGAAGGCTGCCTCGTCGCCGGAGGAGCGGTGGTGCTGGAGGGCTCGGTCATCCCCGATGGATCGCTCGTCGCAGGCGTGCCTGCGAAGGTGCGCCGCGACCTCAGCCGGGAGGAGCGGCAGAGCATCCTGCGCAACGCGGAGGTGTACCGGGCGCACACCGTTCGCCACCTCTCCGCGATCCCGCTGGGCGCGTGAACAGGCCGGCGACGAGGCCGGTCGCGCTCATCACCGGCGTCGGGCGTGCGAGGGGCATCGGCGCGGGCATCGCCCGCGTGCTCGCCGCGGAGGGCTGGGACCTGGTCCTGAGTCGCTGGCACCCGGCCGACATCGCGATCTTCGGCGCCGACGCCGCGAGCGGTCTGGAGGACGTCATCACCGACGTCCGGGGGACCGGCGCGCGGGTCTCGGACGTTCCGGTGGATCTCGAACGAGCGGATGCCGCGGACACGCTGTTCGCGGCGGCGAACAGCGAGCTGGGCGCGGTCTCGGCACTCGTTCTGTCGCATGCGTGGGACGTGGAATCGGGCATCCTCGACACGACGGTCGAGGAGTTCGACCGTCACTTCGCGGTCAACGCACGGGCGAGCTGGCTGCTGGTCCGCGCGTTCGCCGCGCAGGTCGACGGCGGGGGTGCGATCGTCGCCCTCACGAGCAATCACACGACCGGCAACATGCCGTACGGGGCGAGCAAGGCGGCCCTGGATCGCATCGTGATCTCCGCCGCACGGGAGCTGGCACCGCGGGGCATATCGGCCAATGCGCTGAACCCCGGTCCGATCGACACCGGGTGGATGGACGACGACGTGCGCAGCGCGCTGATCGGCGCGCAACCCGGGGGGCGTCTGGGCGAACCGGCCGACGTCGCCGGGGTGGTCGCCTTCCTGGTGTCCCCGCGAGGGCGCTGGGTGACGGGTCAGCTGCTGAAGGCCGACGGCGGCTTCTCGATCTCGATCTGACCGGCGGGGCTGGACGCGGCGGAACCGGAGCGCGGACAATGGCCCGATGCGCATCGAATCCCTCCAGCCGGGCGAGATCTTCGTCTTCGGATCCAACGCCGGCGGCGCACACGGAGCGGGAGCGGCCGCGATGGCGGTGGAGCGCTTCGGCGCGATCTGGGGTCAAGGAGATGGGCTTCAAGGGCAGTCGTACGGCATCGACACCATGAGCGGCTTCGAACAGATGAGGGACGGTGTGACGCGGTTCCTCCGCTTCGCGGAATCGCATCCCGAACTGAGATTCCTCGTCACGGAGGTCGGCTGCGGCATCGCGGGCTACACCCCGGAACAGGTGGCACCCCTCTTCGAGGGCGCTCCGGCGAACGTGGTGCTGCCGGAGCGCTTCATCCGCGACTGATCGCTATTCCTTCGGACGCGGGTGGTGCTCGCCGCGATGGATCTCGATGACGCGTGCGTCAGGCGAACCGGGGATGTCGACGATCGGCCGGTCGTCCATGAACAGACGGATCACGTGCGCCAGCTCCTTCGGGTGGCTGAAGTTGATGGCGTGCGCAGCGCCGTCGAGCACCACGATCAGCACATGGTTCTCGTCCTGCGACGCGACCTCCTTGATGCGCGCCGGGCCCGGCAGAAGCGGATCCCGGGTGCCCAGCACGACCAGTGTCGGCACGTTCAGCTCCAGCAGACGCTGCAGGGACGGGTACTGCGTCAGCGCACGGAACATCTTGAACGTGCTGGGCACGCCGAAGCGCAGGTAGTCGGGCGTGGCGACGGTGATCATCTTCCGCGGCTCGCGGCCGCCGTCCGTCGCAAGCTGTCCCACCGCCCGTCGCAACGGCTGATTGTGGATGCCGCCGGCGGGCGAGACCAGCACGGCGCGCTCGATGCGCTCGGGGTAGTGGTGCGCGAACTCGAGGATCACCGGGCATCCCATCGAGTTGCCGACGAGGCTGGTGGAGGCGATCCCGCGGTCGTCGAGGAACCGCGCCGCGGCGTGCGCCAGGTCGGGGATGTCCAGGCCGATGCCGAACTTGCCGCTGCGGCCGAACCCGGGAAGGTCGGGGACGAGGGTGTGGAACTCGTCGGCGAGCAGCTCGGCGGTCGGAAGCAGGTAGCGGCCGGAGAGGCCGAATCCGTGCAGGTGCGTCATGACGCGGGCGTCCGGGGGATTGGCGGACTCGCGGTAGAACACGTCCACCCCGTCGATCATCGTCCAGCGTTCTGCGAGGCCGGATGCGGGCCGGCGCGGGGTCATCCGCGCCCGATGGCGGTACGACGCCTTCTCGGCGTTCTTGACCATCGCGAACTCCTTCCCCAGGGCATCAGCGAAGATCCAACTGGAAGGTCCCAGACGGCCTCGGTGATGTCAATACCCGCGCGCTCGCACGGGCGAGAATCGCCCCGGCAGGATGAGGGATGGAGAGGTGGAGGGGCTGACGGGAATCGAACCCGCATCATTAGTTTGGAAGACTAAGGCTTTACCACTAAGCTACAGCCCCGATTTTCGGCGGTTTCCCGCCGCCTCAACGATTCTATGGCATGGCGCCGCGATGCCTGCGCCGACCGGGCCGTCGGCTAGACTTCTGGGGGCCGATCAGCACGCGATGGCGTGCCCACCCGCCCGGGGCGTAGCTCAGCTTGGTAGAGCGCCCGCTTTGGGAGCGGGAGGCCGCAGGTTCAAATCCTGTCGCCCCGACGTCACGGCCCCACATCCCAGACCTTCAGCTGCCGCGCTGGCGCGCGGTCGAATACGAGGAGAACGAACAGGCATGGTCAACAGCACTGTCGAGAAGCTCACGCCGACCCGCGTGAAGCTGCACATCACGGTCTCGCCCGATGAGCTCAAGCCGAGCATCGCTCACGCTTACGAGCACATCGCGCAGGACGTGCAGATCCCCGGGTTCCGCAAGGGCAAGGTCCCGGCGCCGATCATCGACCAGCGCGTCGGCCGCACCGCCGTGCTCGAGCACGCCGTCAGCGAAGGGCTCGACACCTACTACCGTCAGGCCGTCGAGGCCAACGAGCTGCGCGTGCTCGGCCGCCCCTCCGCCGATGTCGTGGTCTGGCCGAACGAGAAGGACTTCTCGGGCGACCTCGAGGTCGACGTCGAGGTGGACGTGCGTCCCGAGTTCGAACTGCCCGCGTTCGAGGGCACGACCGTCGAGGTCGACGCCGTGGAGGTCGACGAGGCCGCGATCGACGAGGAACTCGACCGCCTGCGCGCCCGCTTCGGCACGCTCGTCACCGTCGACCGCCCGGCCGCGACCGGCGACTTCGTCGAGCTCGACCTGGTCGCCACGATCGACGGCGCCGAGATCGACCGCGCCGAAGGCGTCTCCTACGAGGTCGGATCGGGCGAGCTTCTCGAGGGCATCGACGAGGCGATCGATTCGCTCACCGCCGGTGAGGACACCACGTTCCGCTCGACCCTGATCGGCGGAGACCACGCCGGCGAAGAGGCCGAGGTGGCCGTGGTCGTCACCGCCGTGAAGGAGCGCGAACTCCCCGAGGCCGACGACGACTTCGCGCAGATCGCGAGCGAGTTCGACACCCTCGCCGAGCTGCGCGAGAGCCTGAAGGACCGCGTCGCACAGCAGTCGACCTTCACCCAGGGCTCGGCGGCACGCGACAAGCTCGTCGAGCAGCTGCTCTCGCAGGTCGAGATCGCGGTCCCGCCGAAGCTCATCGAAGACGAGGTGCACACCCACCTCGAGGGCGAGGGCCGCCTCGAGGACGACGTCCACCGCGCCGAGGTCACCGAGGCGAGCGAGAAGCAGTTCCGCACCCAGATGCTGCTGGACGCCATCGCCGAGAAGCTCAGCGTCTCGGTGTCGCAGGACGAGCTGACGCAGTACCTGGTCCAGTCCGCCGCACAGTATGGAATGGCGCCGCAGGACTTCGTCGAGGCTCTCCAGCAGAACAACCAGCTGCCGTCCCTGGTCAGCGAGGTCGCCCGTAACAAGGCGCTCGCCGTCGCCCTCGGCCGCGTGACGGTCGTAGACACGAGCGGCAACCCCGTCGACCTGACCGGCTTCGTGTCGGTCGACGAGGAGGCCGCCGCCGAAGACGAGGTCGTCGAGGAGGCCCAGGACATCGCGGATGCCGCCGCCGACGCCGACGCGGTGATCGAGGCCGAAGAGGCCGAGGTCAAGCCCGCCAAGAAGCGCAAGGCACCTAAGAAGACCGCCGACGCCGAGTAGATCGACGCGTTCTGAGAAGGGACGGATGCTGCGGCATCCGTCCCTTGGTCGTGCCGCGCCGCGCCCGCGGGGTGGCTTCTCTGCCGAGGGCGAACACGGTCGGGTGGGATGCGACGCGCCGGTAGATTCGTAGCCACGACCACCGAATCAGGAGTGAACATGGCCGAACCACTTGTCGCGACGAGCGTCTTCGACAGGCTGTTGAGAGACCGCATCATCTGGCTGGGCTCGGAGGTGCGCGATGACAATGCGAACGAGATCTGCGCGAAGATCCTCCTCCTCGCCGCCGAAGACCCCGACAAAGACATCTTCCTCTACGTGAACTCACCCGGTGGATCGATCACCGCCGGCATGGCCATCTACGACACGATGCAGTTCGTGCCGAACGACATCGTGACGGTGGGTATCGGCATGGCCGCTTCGATGGGTCAGCTGCTGCTCACGAGCGGTACGAAGGGCAAGCGCTACATCACGCCCAACGCGCGGGTGCTGCTGCACCAGCCGCACGGTGGATTCGGCGGCACGTCGAGCGACATCCAGACCCAGGCGCAGCTGATCGTCTCGATGAAGAACCGGCTGGCCGAGATCACGGCATCCCAGACCGGCAAGAGCGTCGAGCAGATCAACGAGGACGGTGACCGCGACCGGTGGTTCACCGCACAGGAAGCGCTCGAATACGGCTTCGTGGATCACATCCGCGCGCACCTGCGTGACGTCGTCGGCGGCGGCGGCACGGAAACCGAAGGCGAATCAGAAGGAACGACAGCAAAATGAGCATCCCCACCTTCGGCGGCACCGCCGGCAACGGGCTCGCCATGCCCTCCAGCCGGTACATCCTGCCCCAGTTCGAAGAGCGCACTGCCTACGGCTACAAGCGCCAGGACCCGTACAACAAGCTCTTCGAGGATCGCGTGATCTTCCTCGGGGTGCAGGTCGACGACGCGTCAGCCGATGACGTCATGGCCCAGCTGCTCGTGCTCGAGAGTCAGGACCCCGACCGCGACATCATCATGTACATCAACTCGCCGGGCGGCTCGTTCACCGCCATGACGGCGATCTACGACACCATGCAGTACATCTCGCCTCAGATCCAGACGGTCGTGCTCGGCCAGGCCGCGTCGGCCGCGGCCGTGCTGCTGGCCGCCGGCGCACCGGGCAAGCGTCTCGCGCTGCCGAACGCGCGGGTGCTGATCCATCAGCCGGCGATGGGCGAGGCCGGCCACGGCCAGGCGTCCGACATCGAGATCCAGGCGGCCGAGATCCTGCGTATGCGCACGTGGCTCGAGACGACGCTCGCAGCGCACTCGAACCGCACCGTCGAGCAGGTCAACCGCGACATCGACCGCGACAAGATCCTCGACGGCCGCGAGGCCGTCGACTACGGTCTCGTCGACCAGGTGCTGACGACTCGCAAGCGGATCCCGGCCGCACTGGCCAAGTAGCCGATGCCCCGACACCCCGCCGCCCTCCTCTCGGGCGGCGGGGTGTCGTCATTCCGCCCGATCCGCCGACAGCAGAACGCCCCCAACCGCCTCCACAACGCGCGTCGCAATCCCCACGCTTGTCGGCCTCAGCGGTTAGGCTCGAAGGACAGCCGGGGACTGGGCTGGCCGCAACGGGGCACCGCCCCGTACCCAACGAGGAGAGAGCCTGATGGCGCGCATCGGTGAGAGTGCCGACCTGTTCAAGTGCTCCTTCTGCGGAAAGAGCCAGAAGCAGGTACAGCAGCTGATCGCGGGACCCGGCGTCTACATCTGCGACGAGTGCGTCGAGCTGTGCAACGAGATCATCGAAGAGCGCATGGCCGAGTCCTCCACGGGCGTCGTCTCCGACTTCGACCTGCCGAAGCCGCGCGAGATCTTCTCCTTCCTGGAGGAGTACGTGGTCGGGCAGGAGGCCGCCAAGCGCGCCCTCTCGGTCGCCGTGTACAACCACTACAAGCGGATCCGCGCCCACGGCACCCTCCAGAGCGCCGAGCAGCGCGCCGACGAGGTCGAGATCGCCAAGAGCAACATCCTTCTGATCGGCCCGACCGGCTGCGGCAAGACCTATCTGGCGCAGACGCTCGCCAAGAGACTGAACGTGCCGTTCGCCGTCGCGGACGCGACGGCGCTCACCGAGGCGGGGTACGTCGGCGAGGACGTCGAGAACATCCTGCTGAAGCTGATCCAGGCGGCCGACTTCGACACCAAGCGCGCCGAGACCGGCATCATCTACATCGACGAGGTCGACAAGATCGCCCGCAAGGCCGAGAACCCTTCCATCACACGGGATGTGTCGGGCGAAGGCGTCCAGCAGGCGCTTCTGAAGATCCTCGAGGGGACGGTCGCCTCGGTTCCGCCGCAGGGCGGGCGCAAGCACCCGCACCAGGAATTCATCCAGATCGACACGACGAACGTGCTGTTCATCGTCGCGGGCGCGTTCGCGGGTCTGGAGGACATCATCTCCAGCCGGGTGGGCAAGCACGGGATCGGCTTCGGTGCACCGCTGCACAACAAGGGCGACGACCTGAGTCTGTTCAGCGAGGTGCGCCCCGAAGACCTCCACAAATTCGGGCTGATCCCGGAGTTCATCGGCCGGCTCCCTGTCGTCGCATCGGTGACGCCGCTGGACCAGGTCGCGCTCATGGAGATCCTCACCGAGCCGAAGAACGCACTCGTCAAGCAGTATCAGCGCATGTTCGAGCTGGACGGCGTCGCCCTCGAGTTCGAGACGGAGGCGCTCGAGGCGATCGCCGACCTCGCCGTCGAGCGCAAGACCGGCGCACGGGGCCTTCGCGCGATCCTCGAGGACGTGCTGGGCCCGATCATGTTCGACATCCCGTCGAACGACGAGGTCGAGAAGGTCGTCGTGACCCGGGAATCGGTCGAGACCGGAGCGGCGCCCACGTTCGTTCAGCGTCGGGCGCGCAAGAGCGCCTGATCCGCCGCCGAGCCCGCCTGCGTCGTGTCGGCGGCTCGCCGTAGCGTGCCGGTATGAGCACCCACCGGCCGTTCACCCTCGCCGTACCGGATGCCGTCCTGGACGATCTGCAGGACCGTCTGGCCCGGACGCGGCTCCTCCCGGATTCACCTCGCCGCCCGGCCTCCGGGATGAGTTCCGGGTATCTTCGGCGGCTCGTGGACGGGTGGCGCGAGATGGATTGGCGCGCGCGGGAACGATGGCTCAACCGGCATCCGCAGTTCCTCGCCGACATCGACGACGCCACGATCCACTTCGCGCATCTGCGCTCGGCCCGAGACGAAGCTCCCGCGCTGCTGGTTATGCACGGCTGGCCGCATACCTTCGCCCTGCAGCTGGACTACGCCGACCTGCTGCCCGACTTCCACGTCGTGGTTGCCAGCATTCCCGGGTTCGCCTTCTCCACGCCGTATGCCGACGGCCCCGTCACGGAGCAGCGCCTCGCGTCGACGATGCACCGCCTGATGACCGAGGTGCTCGGCTACCGCCGCTACGTCACCTACGGCGAGGACGTGTCCGCGAATGTGAACGACCTTCTCGCCGCGACGTATCCGGAAGCCGTGGCTGCCATCCTCGTGACCCACGCCCATTTCCCTGCCTCGGACGAGCGAGCCGGGCTCACGGCCGCCGACGAGCGTGCGTTCTTCGAACGTCTTTCCACGGCGCACGTCACCGACGGTGCCTACGGTCACGTGCAGGCGACCCGCCCGGACACGCTCGCAGCCGCGCTGAACGACTCACCGGCGGGTCTGGTCGCCTGGCTCGCCGAAAAGCTGGTCGAGTGGAGCGACACCCCCGAAGACGACCCGGCCGGAGTCGAGCGGCGCATCTCGCGCGAACGCATCCTCACCGAGGCGATGCTGTACTGGGTCACGCAGACGATCGCCTCGTCGTTCCGGCCCTACTACGAGGGAGCCGACACGCCCGGGCCGATCCCGCCCGTGGCGGTGCCGGCAGCGGTCTTCGTCCAACGGCACGAGCACGACTACCCCGAGTCGCTGGCCCGTCGCTTCTACCGCGATCTGCGCGTGTTCGAACGCCTCGACGAGGGCGGGCATTTCGCCGTGGCCGAGGTGCCGGCGGCGATGGCCGCCCGCACCCGCACGTTCGCGCGCGGCCTCGGGCTGCTTTGACCCCGACGGGGGAGAACGGTCAGGCCGCGAGGCCCCGTCGCTCCAGCAGCGGCTGGATGTCGGCATCCCGCCCACGGAAATCGCGGTAGGCAGCCAGGGGATCCTTCGACCCGCCGACGCCGAGCAGTCGCTCACGGAAGCGGTCGCCGTTGGCGCGCTGAAGACCGCCGTTCTCGCGGAACCACTCGACCGTGTCGGCATCCAGCACCTCGCTCCAGATGTACGAGTAATAGCCGGCGCTGTATCCGCCCGAGAACACGTGAGCGAAGTAGGTGGACGAGTAGCGCGTCGGCACCGCCGGGTTGTCCAGGCCGATGTCGGCGAGGGCGGCCGCCTCGAACGCTGCCACGTCGATGTCCTCCGCCGCCGCGGCCGCGCTCAGCGAGTGCCACGCCTGATCGAGCCATGAAGCCGCGAGGTACTCGCTGGTGGCGAACCCCTGGTTGAACGCCTCGGACGCGCGGAGCTTCTCCACGACATCGCGGGGGAGCGGCTCGCCGGTGTCCACGTGACGCGCGTAGGTGTCGAGGATCTCCGGCCAGTAGATCCACATCTCGTTGACCTGACTGGGAAACTCCACGAAGTCGCGGAACACGTTCGTGCCGGCGAAGTGCGGATATGTCACGGTGGCGAAGAGGCCGTGCAGGGCGTGTCCGAACTCGTGGAACAGGGTCGTCACCTCGTCGAGAGTGAGGAGAGTCGGCTGTCCGGCGGCGGGCTTGGGGACGTTCAGGTTGTTGACCACGATCGTCTGGGTGCCGCGGAGTCGCGACTGCGACACGATCGAGTTCATCCACGCTCCGCCGCGCTTGGTGTCACGCGTGTAGAGGTCGAGGATGAACAGCCCCACGGTCGATTCGTCGGCGTTGCGCACCTCGAACACCCTCGTCTCGGGGTGGTAGGCCGCGAGGTCCCCGCGTTCCTCGAACGTGACGCCGTACAGCTCGGTAGCCGCGTGGAAGACCCCGTCCTGGAGCACGCGCTCTGCTTCGAACCACGGACGCAGCGCCGAGCGGTCGAGGTCGTATTCGGCGGCACGGACCTTCTCGGTGTAGAACGCCCAGTCGTGGGCCTCGAGCGGGAAGGGCTCGGGCTCGGCGTCGATGATCGACTGCAGCGCCGCCTGTTCGCGCGCCGCGTTTCGACCCGCCGGCACCGCGAGCCGACGCAGCAGGTCATGGACGGCTTCGGGGGAGCCGGCCGTCTGGTCGGACGTGATGTACGCGGCGTGCGAGTCGTACCCCAGGAGGGCCGCGCGCTCAGCGCGGAGCTTCACGATCTCGCGCAGGACCCCCCGGTTGTCGTTCTCGCCGCCCCGCGAGCCGCGCGCGCGGGAGGCGTCCAGGATGCGCTTGCGGGACGCGCGGTTCGTCAAGGACGACAGGTACGGATGACCCGTGAACAGCGTCAGCGTGATGACCCACTTGCCCTCCAGGCCGCGATCGGCGGCGGCCTGAGCAGCTGCCGACAGCTCACCACCGGAGAGTCCGTCGAGGTCGGTCACATCGTCGAACACGACGGCGAGGTCGTTCGTGTCGCGCAGCAGATTCTTCTCGAAAGTCGTGGTGAGCGTCGACAGTCGCTGATTGAGGGCGGTGAGCTGCTCCTTTGCCGTGTCGTCCAGTCCGGCACCTGCGTGCGACATCTCCCGGAACCGCCGCTCCACGAGGTAGCGCTGCTCGGGATCGAGGTCGAGGTCGTCCACCTGCTCGTGCAGTGTGCGGATCCGCCGGTAGAGCGTGGAATCGAGTTCGATCGAATCGTGGTGGGCCGACATGAGCGGGGCGAGCTGCTCCTCGATCTCTTGGATCTCGGGCGTGGCATCGGCGGAGGAGACCGTGTAGAACGTCCGCGAGATCTCGCCGAGCAGCTTCCCGCTCGACTCCAGCGCCACGAGGGTGTTTTCGAACGTGGGCATGGAGCGCACCAGGGTGATCGCCCGGATCTCGCTCTTCTGCTCGGCGAAGGCCACTTCGAACGCAGGCAGGTAGTGCTCCGCACGGATCGCCCCGTAGTCGGGCAGACCGTATGGGAGTGGGCTGGGGGAGAGGAGGGGGTTGTCGTTCGCCATGTCCGCCAGCCTAGTGCGGGGCCTTGCGCGTGCCGCCGTTACTTTGCAAACCATACGTTGCAAAATTTAGGTTGCAAATGTTTCTTTGCATAGCTATTCTGGCTTCATGGAAAAACCAGGGTCGGACCCCGTCGAGGGTACGAGGTTCATCGAGGCTCCTCACGCGGACGACCGCGTCCTCGACACCGGTGCCCTGCGCGCGCTGGCGCATCCACTGCGCGTGCAGATCTATGACATCCTCAGCCAGTACGGCCCCCAGACGGCGAGTTCGCTGGCGGAGAAGCTCGGTGAATCGACCGGCTCGACGAGCTACCACCTCCGCGCGCTCGCGAAGCAGGACCTCATCCAGGAATGCACCGACCGCGGCACGGGGCGCGAACGCTGGTGGGAGCGTCCGGTGGGGGGCGTCTCATTCGCGAACGCCGACGCGATGAAGACTCCTGCAGGGCGCGCAGCCACCCAGATCGTCATGAACGAGTTCTTCCGCAATCGGCAGGAGCAGCTCATGCGGTTCATCCACGACGGGCTGTCCAGCAGTGCCGTGCCGTGGCAGAGCGGAAGCCTGATCTCCACCGCCACCACGCGTCTCACCCCGGAGCAGAGCCAAGAGCTCTCCGCCAAGATCATGGCGCTGATCGATGACGCCGTGGACACCTATCGCAATCAGACCGGCGAGGACGTGCGGCCCGTGACCATCCGGGCCGACGTGTTCCCGCTCCCCGACCTGGGAGGACAGCCATGACCGCCATCTCCGCAGACCACGCCGCACCGACGGCCTTCGAGCGCACACTGCTGAACGCGGCATCCGCTCTCGACGCCTTCGTCGCCGTGCGGCTCGAGCGCCGCGACGGCGCTGTTCACCGTCGCCTCGTCGAGGCTCAGGCTGCAGCTTCGGCCCTGCGGGTCGAAGCTGAGGCGGAACGGGCGATCGGCCTGCTGCCGCGATGACCGATGCGACGGATGCCGACACTTCGAGCGAGACGGTCGGCGGGACGGCATCCTCAGCGTCGGCCGACCGGGCGGACCAGACTTCGCTGGGCCGTGATTTCGGCAAGCTCTGGACGGCAGCCGCCTTCAGCAACCTCGCCGACGGGCTCGGGCGCACGGCGGTCCCGCTGATCGCAACGACGCTGACTCATGACCCGCTCGCCATCTCGGTCATCGGCGCGTTGGCCTTCCTGCCGTGGCTGGTCTTCGGCCTGCCCGCAGGCATGATCGTCGACCGGTTCGACCGACGGATCATCATGGCCGCCGCGAACGGGATACGGGGCGCCGTCGCCCTGTGGCTCGCCATCCTGACCGCGACCGGTCAGATCAGTCTGTGGACCCTGTTCCTCGGCACGCTTGTGTTCGGGCTCGGTGAGACCCTCTTCGACAATGCGACCAACGCGGTCATCCCGGGCGTCGTGACGCGCCCGCAGCTCGAGCGGGCCAACGGCCGGATGCAGGCGGCGCAGGTGACCATCGACAGCTTCATCGCCACGCCGATCGCAGGAGTCCTGTTCGCGGTGGCGCTCGCACTGCCTCTCTGGGTCGAGGCGGCCGGCTACCTCGTCCCGATCGCTCTCGCGCTTCTGCTGCCGGTGTCGGCCGCACGACCGCTGCGCGATCCCGCGCTGGTGCCAGATCCCCGCAGTCCCGATGTCGAGGTCGCCGCGCCGGTCCCGGAGCCGATGGCGACTCCGCTCAGCACCTCGAAAGTGACCGCACGCGAGGCTGTCGTCTATCTCTGGAGCAACCGGTACCTGCGGTCGATGGTCGTCTTCACGTCGCTCGTCGGATCCGCGTTCTCATTCGCGCAGGCGAGCACGATCCTCTACTTCCTCGACGAGCAGCACGTCGCACCCGCCGCGATCGGCTTCGTCACCGCAGGAATCGGGGTGGGCGCACTGATCGGCTCACTTGTCGCACCGCGCTTCGTGGCCCGGCTGGGTCGCGGTCGGGTCATGGTCGCAGCGAACCTCGTCGCGGCCGTGTCCATGCTGCTGACCGGCCTCGCGCCGGGGGTGGTCACCGCGATCCTGGCCTACGCACTGTTCGCCTTCGCCGTCTCGACGTGGAACGTGCCTTGGGGCGCGCTGCGTCAGCAGATCGTTCCGGCGCATCTCTTCGGACGCGTGCTCGGAATCATCCGGATGCTGACGTGGGGTCTGTTCCCGATCGCGACGCTGTTCGGCGGCTGGGTCGCCCGCTTCGATCTTCGGCTCCCGTTCCTGCTCGCCGCCGGATTCGTCCTCGCGGCGACCCTGGTCGCGATCCGGCTCCTCATCGTCGGCACGAGACGAGCGGGCGCCGAAGCGCAGGCGGTCGCGGCCTAGCCGAAACCGTCCTCTTCGTCGTGCCGCACGACGGCCTCGCCCTCCTCGTCGAGGCTGACGATGACGCCCGTGTCGAGTTCTGCGATGGGCTTGCCCTCGAGCCAGGTGAGCGTCCAGCGGGGCGCCGGCTGACCGAGCTGGTCGAGAGGCAGGACCGCCTCGACCGCGGCGATCTGAACGCGAAGCGCCTCGGGCAGCGACGCGGGCGGTTCGCCGCCGGCCGTCCAGCGTGTACCGAGTTGCATGTCAAACCTCCTGCTGAGCGAGCTCGATGCCGGAGACTTCGGTTGTCTCGGCATCCGCGTAGGTGATCTCAGAGATCCGTCCGACGGCGCGCAGGTCGCCCTCGGCGAGTTGGATCAAGGCGACGGATGCCCCGGGCGCGGCGATCGTCATGCGCGTCACCGCCGTCTTCTGCGAGGCCTTCGCCTCGGTCTTGGCCCGGCGGATGCCGATGAGCGCCTCACCGACGGCGGAAAGCACCGCGGGGTCGCCGTCGATCCCGAGCGGCAGGGGCCACTCCGCTGTGTGCACGGATCCGTCGTTGAACCACGACCAGGCTTCCTCGGCTGAGAACGCGAGGACCGGCGCGAACAGCCGCAGAAGCGTGGCGAGCGCGGTGCGCAGCGCAAGCGCCGCAGAAGCCTGCCCGACATCGGTGCGGTCGTAGGCCCGCTCCTTCACCAGCTCCAGGTAGTCGTCGCAGAAGGTCCAGAAGAACGATTCGGTCACTTCGAGCGCACGCGCGTGGTCGTAGGCGTCCAGCGCCCTCGTCGCTTCGCGCACGACGCCGTCGAGAGTCGCCAGCATGGACGCGTCGAGCGCATGCGTGACCTCGGCTCCCTCGGGCACGGGGAAAGACAGTACGAACTTCGCCGCGTTGAGCACCTTGATCGCCAGGCGCCGGCCGATCTTGATCTGCGTCGGATTCTGGGGGTCGAATGCAGCGTCGGTGCCGAGTCGGCTCGACGCCGACCAGTACCGCACCGCGTCCGATCCATGCTGATGGAGAATGTCGGCGGGCGTGACGACGTTGCCCTTCGACTTGGACATCTTCTTGCGGTCGGGGTCGACGATGAAGCCCGAGATGGCGGCATCCGTCCAGGGCGCACGATCGTCTTCCAGCGCACTGCGCAGCAGAGTCGAGAACAGCCACGTCCGGATGATGTCCTGCCCCTGGGGCCGTACGTCGAACGGAGCGACCAAGCGCCAGAGCTCTTCGTCACGCTCCCAACCGCCCGCGAGCTGCGGGGTGAGCGACGAGGTCGCCCAGGTGTCGAAGATGTCGCGCTCGCCGTCGAAGCCGCCGGGCCGGCCGCGCTGCGCCTCGGTGTATCCGGAGGGAACGGCACTCGTGGGGTCGACCGGAAGCTGATCGGCGGTGGGCACGAGAACGCGGCCGTAATCGCGTTCGCCGTTGTCATCGAGGCCGTACCAGACGGGGATCGGCACGCCGAAGAACCGCTGCCGGGACACCAGCCAGTCGCCGGTGAGCCCGTTCGTCCAGTTCTCGAAGCGCACGCGCATGAAATCCGGATGCCAGGTCACCTGCTTGCCGAGCGCGATCAGGGTGTCGCGCAGCGACTCGTCGCGGGCGCCGTTTCGCAGGTACCACTGGCGCGTCGAGACGATCTCGAGGGGCCGGTCGCCCTTCTCGTAGAACTTGACGACGTGTGTGAAGGGCTTCGGTTCCCCGATGAGCTCGCCCGACTCGCTCAGCAGCTCAGCGACGCGCTTCTTGGCGCTGAACACCGTCTTGCCCGCCAGCTCGGCGTATGCGGCTCGGCCCGCGTCCGTGACGATCACGTCCGGAGCGTCGAGAAGCACGCGGCCGTCCTGGCCCAGGATCGTGCGGTTGGGCAGGTCCAGCTCGCGCCACCACACGATGTCGGTCACGTCGCCGAACGTACAGATCATGGCGACGCCCGACCCCTTGTCGGGCTGCGCGAGCGGGTGGGCCAATACGGGCACCTCGACGTCGAACAGCGGCGTGCGCACGGTCGAGCCGAACAGGGGCTGGTAGCGCTCGTCGTCCGGATGGGCCACCAGCGCCACACAGGCCGGCAGCAGCTCGGGTCGCGTCGTCTCGATGAAGACGTCGCCCGACCCGTCGCCCTTGTGGAAAGCCACGCGGTGGTAGGCGGCCGGCTGATCGCGGTCTTCGAGCTCGGCCTGGGCGATCGCCGAACGGAAGTCGATGTCCCACAGCGTGGGGGCCATCGCCTGGAACGCCTCGCCGCGCTCGAGATTGCGCAGGAAGGCCAGCTGCGACGTGCGGATGGTGTCGTCACTGATGGTGCGATAGGTCTGGGTCCAGTCGACGCTCAGGCCGAGCTGACGAAAGAGCTCCTCGAAGGTCACCTCGTCCTGCTCGGTGAGCGTCTCGCAGAGCTCGATGAAATTGCGACGGCTGATCGGCACCTGGTCGGCGGCGCGCGAGCTCTTGTTGTCCCCGCCTTCGAAGGGCGGTGCGAAGTCGGGATCGTACGGCAGTGAAGGGTCGCAGCGCACGCCGTAATAGTTCTGCACCCGGCGCTCGGTCGGAAGGCCGTTGTCGTCCCAGCCCATCGGGTAGAACACGGTCTTGCCGCGCATCCGCTCGAACCGCACCTTGATGTCGGTGTGCGTGAACGAGAACACGTGCCCGATGTGCAGGCTGCCGGAGGCGGTGGGCGGGGGGGTGTCGACGGAGTACACCCCGCTGCGCCCACGGCGAGCGGCCTCGGCGCGGTCGAACAGGTACGTGCCCTCGGCCCGCCAGGCGGAATCCCATTTCGCTTCGAGACCTTCGAGGGCGGGCTTGTCAGGGATCTGCGCGTCGGCCATGAGGGTCTCCTTGGCGATATGTGCGGCACTGTGTGAGCGTGCCTGAGTGTGGGATGTCGCTCGATTCTACGCGCGCGGCATCGCAGATGCGCGTGCGCAAGGTCGCCGCGGCGTCCTCACCGATGATGACGGCACCCCTCGCCTCAGTCGATCACCCGGATGCCGCTGACCTCGCACTCGGTGATGCGCGCATGTGCGGCATCCGTCCGGGGGTCCAGCGCCGTCCGACGTACCTGGTGGACTTGCCGCCACGCGCCGGTCGAGGGCCCTCCTCGAGGTGCGACGGCAGATCGGGCGCGGAGGCCCGGGGCTGTAGATGAGGGCCCTGCATCCCTCCACGCTACGCGTCAGACGAGCGCCGTCGCCGTCTCCGGCGCCGTGGCGAGCTCGGGCTCGGCGGCTCGCCTCGACGCGGCGTAGGCCGCGATGAGCGTGATCAGCGCCATCGGAGCAAGTACCACGCCGGGGTGCCACCAGGCGAAGCCGGTTCCCTCCCCGATCGCCAGCGTGAGCGCCGGGACGAACCCGCTGATGGTCGCG
>NZ_DASUNI010000131.1:0-25438 GCF_036277215.1 Microbacterium sp.
CGACGGTGACGCTGCGTACGCGGATGCCGAGCTTCTCCGCCTCGAAGGCGGTGGCGGCGGTAAGGGCGAGCGAGTCCGGGCCACCTGAAAGCCCCACGACCACCGTCGAACCGGAGTCGAGGCGCACGAGGGCGGTGCGCACGGCCGAGCGGATCTCGGCGACGGCAGGGTCGAGGCTCGGCCGCTGGTCCACGCGCCCACGCTACCTCCCGCCGAGTCCTGGAGCCCCGTGCACAACGACGCTGATCCGGCGTTGAACCGCCGGATTCCGCGATCCGCGGGCGACTTCGTGCACAGATCAGCGACGTTGTGCACGCCCAAGCGCGGTGCCGGCCCACCCGTGCGACCGGCAGGGCCGAATTCCGAAGGCGGAAACGCCGCGGGTAGGCTGGTCCGCGGCATCCCACCCTCATCCAAGGAGCACACGCATGGGCGCACACGACGCCGTCATCGAGATCCCCCGCGGCAGCCGCGTGAAGTACGAAGTCGATCACGGCACCGGGCGCGTGTTCCTCGATCGCGTGCTGTTCACGCCGATGGGGTACCCCGCCGACTACGGATTCTTCGAGAACACCCTCGGCGAAGACGGCGACCCGCTCGACGTGCTCGTGCTGCTGGATGTCACCCTGTTCCCCGGTGTGATGGTCAACGTCCGTCCCGTCGGAGTGCTCAAGATGAAGGACGAGGCCGGCGGCGACGACAAGCTCGTGGCCGTGCTCACGAAGGACCCGCGCTGGAGCCACGTCCAGGACCTCGAAGACGTCCCGGACTACACGAAGAAGGAGATCGAGCACTTCTTCGAGCATTACAAGGACCTCGAGCCGAACAAGTGGGTCAAGGTCGACTCGTGGGCCGGCAAGGCCGAGGCCGACCGCATCCTCGACGAGGCGATCGTCCGCTTCGCGGAGCACGAGGGTCAGACCAAGACGCAGGGTGAGGGCGAAGCACCCAAGACCGTCTGACGCGATCTCGGCGGGCGTCCGTCCCGAGCCCGGCGCCGCTACCGCGAGGTCAGAGCCACACGCCCCGGTCTGCCATGAAGGGCTCCGGGTTCGTGGTGCGGCCGTTGATGTACACCTCGAAGTGCAGATGGCATCCGAACGAGTTGCCGGTCTGACCGGTGGCCGCGATGAGATCGCCGGAGTTGACCCACTGCCCGTGCCCGACGTAGAAGCCGCCGTTGGAGATGTGCGCGTAGCCGGTGGCCTCGCCGCCGCCGTGGTCGATCTTGATGTAGTTGCCGTATCCGCCGTTGTACCCGGCGTAGACCACGGTGCCGGACTGCGCGGCGTAGATCCCCGACCAGCAGGCCTGCCCCAGATCGGTGCCTTCGTGGTAGCCGCTGGAGCAGTAGCCGTTGCCGCACTGCACGTAGCGGGGGCCGTAGCCCGACGACACCCCTCCGCCACCCGGCCTCGACCATCCCGATCCGCTGGTGGAGCCGCCACCACCACCACCACCACCGCCGCCGCCACCGCCACCACCGCCGCCGCCGCCACCGCCGCCTGACGAGCCCGCCGCGGCCGCCTCTTCGGCGGCGCGCCGCTCGGCTTCCGCGCGCAGGGCGGCTTGGCGCTGCTCCTCCGCGATCCGCGCAGCTTCGACTCCGGCCTGGTAGTCGGCGATCGTCTTGGTGGTCGTGTCCTGCAGAGCGGCGAGTTGCGCCTGGAGCGTCGCGAGGTTCGCGGTCTGGGCATCGAGCGCGGCCTGGGCGGCGTTGGCCGCCTCCTGGGCCGCGATCATCTTCTGCTCGGCCTCGGCCTGGAGTCGGTCGCGCTCGGCGCGCGCGATGACGGCCTGGTCGCTGAGGCTCTGAGCGGAGTCGCGCGCAGTGACCGCGTCCGAGTACACGTCGGTGTTCAGCTCGATGAGCTTGTCCATCGTGCCCAGGCGGGCGAGCAGGTCGTCGGTCGTCGCCGCCGAGCCGGCGAAGAACAGCTCGAGCGACGTGTCGTCCCCGCCGTTGCGATAGAGCTGCGCCGCGAGGCGCCCTGCCTTGTTCGCGGACTCCGTGGCTTGCGCGGCCTGCTGATCGGCCTGCGCCTGCAGCTCATCGGCGCGCCGAGCCTGCGCGAAGAAGGCCTGCTGCGCTTCGTAGAAGAGGTCCGACGCGACCTTGGCGGCCTCCTGCGTGCGGGCGACCTCGGCGTTCAGGCTCTGTATCAGCCCCTGGATCTTGGAGACCTCTGCGGCCTTGGCGGCCTCATTGGCCTTCGCAGCCTCCACGTCCTCCCAGGAGGGATAAGTCGCGCCGAACGCTCCCGGCAAGAACGGACCGCCGAGGCCCGCGATCGCGACGACTCCCAGCGCACCGAGCCCGAGGGCGCCGCGGCGGCTGACTGCCGGCCAGAGGGCCCGGCGCTCAGAGGGTGACGGTGCGCAGCCGCACTCGTCCGGGGTGTTCTCGGAGTCCACGCATCCCTCCTCTCTGAAGTCGACTTGGATCACATTAGCAACATGAGTCACAGGCGCAACGGAAAAGTCCTGATGGCCCCTTCATCCTCCCGCTGTTCGGGCCGATGCGCACTGTCCCATTCCACACAGCGCGGAGGCGCGCGACGGGAGGCTCGCCCAGGCGCAGCCAGGACCGGGCGCCGGGTCAGCAGCCCCGCGCCGCCGGCTCGATTGGCGGATGAGCAGCGGATTGCGTATGCTTGAGCGTCGGTAACGGTGAGCCCCCGGGTTCATCCGGCCCCATCGTTTAGCGGCCTAGGACGCCGCCCTTTCACGGCGGTAGCACGGGTTCGAATCCCGTTGGGGTCACTCCCGACACACAACTTCATACGCATGGCCCTGTAGCGCAGTTGGTTAGCGTGCCGCCCTGTCACGGCGGAGGTCGCGGGTTCAAGTCCCGTCAGGGTCGCTCCACGGCGACGGGCCCTTTCTTCGAAGGGGCCTTTCGTCTAGGACGTGACATCTCCGGATGCCGCGCGGCTCTGTAGCTCAGTTGGTAGAGCGCACGACTGAAAATCGTGAGGTCACGGGATCGACGCCCGTCGGAGCCACTGAGACCCTCTTCTGGCTTCTACAGGAGGGGGTTTCTTCATTCCGCCGGACTTCATTCCTGAAGACGGACGCCCGCCCCGCGGACCGCATCCCATTGACGACGGATGCCGGACCCGGAAGTCTTTTCCCGGGTTCGCGCAGTGCGGCATGGAGGGGGCGGTCGGCATGGCGATGTCCGAGAGAGCTGTCAGAGCCAAGGCCTCGATCGACCGGGTGACGGCGTACCTCGCCCGCATGCAGTCCCTCACTCAGGATCCCGACGCCCTGGACTTCACCTTCGGCAATCCGCACGAGATGGCTCTGCCCGGCCTCACGGATGCCATGCGCGACCAGCTCGAGCCGAGGTCCGTCGACTGGTACGCCTACAAGACGAACGAGTGGTCCGCACAGGAGGCGGTGGCAGAAGGGATCCGCGCCGAACTCGCCCTGGACTTCGAGCCGGAGGACATCGCGATGACGCAGGGGGCTTTCGGCGCGATCGCGCTCGCGCTCGCGCTGGTCGCCGATGCGGGCGACGAGGTCGTCATCCCGGTGCCCGGGTGGTTCTGCTACGACCCGATGCTCCACGCGGCGAATCTGGTTCCCGTTCCGGCCGCGCTGGACACCACCGACTTCTCGCTCGATGTCGACGCGATCGCGGATGCGATCACACCGCGCACGCGCGTGGTCATCGTCAACTCGCCGTCGAATCCGACCGGCAGGGTCTTCCCGCGGGGGACGTGGGACGCGCTCGCGGCCGTGCTCGAACGCGCGTCGCGCACTTCCGGACGCCGGATCTGGCTGCTGTCGGACGAGCCGTACCGGCGGATCCGCTTCGACGGCATCGGCTTCACGACCCCCGCGGTGTCGTATCCGTGGACGATGATCGCCTACAGCTACGGCAAGGTCCTGCTGGCACCCGGTCAGCGATTGGGTTACCTCGCGCTCTCACCGCTGCTTCCCGCAGCCGAGCGGGAGGAGCTGCGCGACGCGCTGATGCCGCTCCAGCTCGCCATCGGCTGGAACTTCCCCAACGCGCTCATGCAGTACAGCGTTCCGGCGCTGGAGGGAGTGTCCATCGACATGGCGGAGCTGACCCGCAAGCGCGACCGGCTCTACGATGCCCTCAGCGACGCGGGTTACACGCTCACCCGCCCCGAGGGGACGTTCTATCTGTGGGGCCGCGCGCCCGGCGGTGACTCCGACGCGTATTGCGATGCCTTGGCCGAGCGCGGCATCTACCTCATGACGGGCACGATCTTCGACAGGCCCGAGCACTTCCGCATCTCGCTCACGGCGACGATGGACACGATCGAGCGCGCTCTGCCGCAACTCGTCGCGGCGCGGCGGTAGCGCGACACTGCGGCGGGTCGGCCGTCACTCGTCAAGCGAGACGTCGACCTGGATCTCGGCCGCGAGCTGCTCGAGCGCCGACCGCACCTCGTCGATCCCGACGGATGCCGGCACCTTCGCCGCGATCGTCGCCTCGAACAGGCGCCCACCCGACATCGCGGCGTCACGAGTTTCGGTGGTCATCCGCTCGATGCTCAGGCCATGGGCGCTGAGCGTCGAGGAGACCTCGCGCACGATGCCGGGGTGATCGTTGCCCAGCACGCGGAAGGCGAAAGAGCGCGGGGCTGCCGCATCCGTCGACGAGTCGCCGGTGTGCGTCGCGATCGTCAGCAGACCGTCGAGCTCAGTGAGCGCCGTCCGCAGCTCCTCCACCCGGCCCGTCGCGACGGAGACCTCGATGATGCCCGCGAACGCGCCGCCCAGCTCGGCGAGCTGACTGTTCTCCCAGTTGCCGCCATGGGCGGTGACGACGTCCGCCACGGCTGCGACGAGGCCCTGGCGATCGTCTCCGACGACGGTGAGCACGAGCGTTGTCATGGGGCTCAGCGTAGCGAGGCGGAACGTCGGCGTGACGGGGAACGGCCTCGCCGTTCCCCGGTTCTCAGGGACCAAGCCCTACGATGAGGCGGTGAGGCGCCTGTCCGACAGTCGGAGCGCCGCCTGTCATCGGGATAAGGGCTGTGACCGACTCTCCACCAATCCGTCCGCGCACACGTGGCGTCTCACCTCGCGTCCGCCGGCGCCGCCGACTGGTGACCTTCCTCGCGGCGGTTCTCCTGATCGCCGGCATCGTCACGACGGTGTCGGTTCTGGCCGCGACACGTGGCGCGCAGGATGCCACGGCGGGACCATCGCCGTCCGCTCCCGCGCCAGCGGTGACTCCGTCGCCCGCAACGCCGGCTGACCCGTCCTCGCCTGCCCAGGCGCTCCTCGCGAGCACCGACGACCCGGAGGCCTGCGCGGTCACCTTCGAGGGTGAGGGCATCTCCGCGGAGCCTGCGCTGCAGAAACAGGGCGTGCTGTACGCCGACCTCCCGGTTCCGCAGCGCGACGGCATGGTGTTCGCCGGCTGGTACGCGACGCCGGAGGATGCCTCGGCGTTCGCCGTGCCGGGCCGGGTCAACGGCTCCGAGCCGGTCGCGTGCACCGATCGCGAGACCACCCTCTACGGCTCATGGAAGACGCCCGACGAGAACGCCGCGGAAGACGCGCGCATCCCGATTCTGATGTACCACCAGTTCACCGCGCGTCCGGAGGGCGAGGACGGCTGGCTGCGCGGCAACTACGCCTACATCGGCGATTTCGAAGCCCACATGGAGCACATTGCCTCGACCGGCTTCTACCTGCCGACGTGGGACGAGCTGAGCGCCTTCATCGACGGTCGGCTCTATCTCCCGAGCCACTCGGTGATCATCACCGACGACGACTGCGACATCACCTGGCTCGAGATGGGTATGCCCATCGTGATCGAGAAGGAGCTCCTGAGCACCGCGTTCTGCATCACGATCGACGGCACCGGGCCCTCCCCGTCGATGTACGTCCAGCAGCGTTCGCACACCCACAACATGCACACCGCGGGGGCGAACGGTCAGGGGCGCATCGTCAACTGGACTGCCGAGGAGATCGCCGCCGACATGGAGACGTCGGCCGCGGTGCTGGGCGGCGTCAAGCAGGTGATGGCGTATCCCTTCGGTCACTACAACGACACCGCCAAGGAAGGGCTGCGCGAGGCGGGGTTCGAGATGGCCCGCACGATCGAGCCCGGTTACGTGACGATCGGCACGGACAAGCTCGCGATGCCCACCATCCGGATCAACTACGGCATGGGGCTGGACTCGCTCGTCGGACTGATCGGCTGAACCGAGCCGGCCTCCGCCGCTCACTCCGGCCCAGGCTAGAGCTCGCCGGGAGACATCGCCTGCGCGTCGAGCTCCTCGACGAACTGGCGTGCCCGGCTGGTCCGCGCTCCGGCCTTCCGCGGCGCGTAGACCACCAGCGAGTGGAACACGAACCGGACGATGAAGGCGGCGAAGAGCGTGATGGCGGTTGCGATCACACTGGAGAAGTGTCCACCCGTGACCATCAGCGCCACGATCGGGATCCGGATCAGAAGCTCCGCGTTGTTGAACGTGAACGACTTCGCGAATCGCGACCAGACGTTGGATGCCTGGCCTCTCATGTCCTGGAACACGAACCGCTCGATCAGCAGGAAGTTCCCGATGATGGTGATCTCGGAGGCGATGATCGCCGCGGCGATGTAGTTGACGCCCAGCTGCGTGAGGGCCCACACGATGGCGACGTTCGCAATGGCCCCCAGGCCGCCGATGACGGCGAACAGCGACATCTTTCCGAAGCGCAGCGCTGTCAGCTGCGTCAGGAAGTGGAAGCCCTGGCGCATGGACGCCTTGGACGACCCGGCGTGTCGGCCGGCGAAATCGAACGGCACCTCGGCGACGCGGAGGTTCTTGCGCGCCAGGATCTCGAGCAGGATCTTGAATCCGCGCGGTCGGAGGGTGGCGGCATCCACAGCCCGGCGATCGATCAGGAAGAATCCGGTCATCGGGTCGGAGACGTCCTTGAGCCGAATGGGGAACATGGCGCGTGTGAGCACGGTCGAGGCCTTCGACACGAGCACCCGCGTCCGATCGGCCAGACCCGCGGACGTTCCGTCGCCGGCATACCGCGACGCGACCACCACGTCGACGTCCCCCTCCGCGTACCGGGCGTAGATGTCGCGGATCTCCTCGGGCGGATGCTGCAGGTCGGCGTCCATCACGAGACAGGCGTCCGCCGCGGCGGCCGCGAGACCCTCGAGGACGGCGCCGCCGAGACCCCCGGTGCGGCGCTCCCGGTGGATCAGCCGGATGGGCAGTCCAGCGGATGCTGCGACCTCCCGCACCACGTCCGGGGTGGCATCGGTGCTGTCGTCCACGAAGATCATCTCCGCGTCGATTCCACGGGTTTCGGCCGTGACACGACGAACGAGCTCCGCGACGTTGGGAGCCTCGTTGTAGGTCGGAACGATGATCGAGAGCTGCATGAGAGATTCCATCGTCGCATGTGCCCACACCCTCCCGGCATCCGGTGCACCGAGGACAACGCTCGTCCAGCGGCTACCCAGTCGGGTACTCGTAGGCTTGTCGGATGACTTCCTCCCCCTCCACCCTCACGGTCTTCGGCGCGGACTGGTGCCGCGACTGCGTCCGCACGAAGACCCAGCTCGACGGACTGGGTGTCGTCTACGACTACGTCGACCTCGTATCGGACCCGGCCGCCGCCGACGTCGCCCGCGAGATCTCGGGCCGGACGAGCATTCCGGTGGTCGTGTACCCGGACTCCTCTCACCACGTCGAGCCGACCAACGCGGACGTCGAGTCCAAGCTCCGCGAGCTCTCCCTCATCTGACGCCGGTCCGCTGCGCTCACTACGCTGAGAGGGTGAGCGAAGGCGTCGAACGCAATACGCGCGCGATCGAGGGATCGGTCGTCACCGACTTCTCGGATCGCATGAGCTACGGCGGCTACCTCGAGCTGGACACGCTCCTGGCGGCGCAGCATCCGCTCAGTTCACCTGAGCACCACGACGAGCTGCTGTTCATCATCCAGCACCAGACGACCGAGCTGTGGCTGAAGCTGGTCCTGCACGAGCTGTCCGCCGCCTGCCGGTTCCTCCGCGAAGACGAGCTCGGCCGTGCGCTCAAGTGCATCGCCCGCGTGAAGCACATCCAGCGCACGCTGACCGAGCAATGGTCGGTGCTGGCGACGCTGACACCGGCGGAATACGCCCAGTTCCGTGGCGTCCTCGGCAACGCCAGCGGGTTCCAGTCCGCGCAGTACCGCGCGGTGGAGTTCACCCTCGGCAACAAGAACGCCGGCATGCTGCGGGTGTTCGAGGCCGACCCGGCAGCCGAGCTGCTGGTGCGTCAGGCGCTGGAGGCGCCGAGCCTGTACGACGAGTTCCTGCGGCTGCTCGCCCGGGCGGGTTATCCGATCCCCGCCGAGGTGCTCGAGCGCGACGTCACGCAGGCGTGGACCTTCACGCAGGAGCTCGTTCCGATCTTCGCCTCCGTCTACGAAGACCCGCAGGCGCACTGGGCGGCCTACGAGACCTGCGAAGAGCTGGTCGACCTCGAGGACAACTTCCAGCTGTGGCGCTTCCGGCACCTCAAGACGGTGGACCGGATCATCGGCTTCAAGACCGGCACCGGAGGATCGAGCGGCGTGCCCTTCCTGCAGAAGGCCCTCGAACTCACGTTCTTCCCCGAGCTGTTCGCCGTACGCACCGAGATCGGTTCGTGACGGATGCCGCACCACGACCCCTTCGCGCTCCGCGAGCTCCTCGGCGATGACGCCCGGCTGTGCCGGCGCGCGATCAGCCTCCAAGCGGGCGTTGCGCTGCCGCCGTTCGTGGATCACCACGTGCACCTGCATCTGATCGACGAGCGTGCGCTGGGCGGCCGCGGGATCGCCGGCGTACTCGATCTCGGCGGCGACCCGGTCGAACTCGCCCGGCGCCCGATCGAGGGCATGCCTCGCCTGGCATATGCCGGTGCTTTTCTCACCTCTCCCGGGGGATACCCGATGGGACGCGCGTGGACGCCGCCCGCCGCAGTCCGCGAGGTGAGCGATCCGTCCGACCATCCCGGTGTCGCGGGCGGCGCCGCGACCGCGGTCGACGAGCAGGCCTCGTTCGGGGCATCCGTCGTCAAGGTCGCCTTGAACGCGGACGGCGGGACAGTTCTCGACCCCGGCACGCTGTCGGCGATCCTCGGCGCCGCGCGGGGGCACGGACTGCCGGTGGTCGCGCATGCGGAAGGCAGCGGAATGGTCCGGATCGCGATCGAGGCAGGCGTCGACGCATTGGCCCACGCGCCCTTCAGCGAGCTGCTCGACCCGGAGCTCATCCAGGCCGCGGTCGTCAGCGGCCAGCGGTGGATCTCCACCCTCGACATCCATCGCGAGGACCGGGACGCCGATCGGATCGCACGCATGAATCTGGAGCGCTTCGTATCGGCCGGCGGAGTCGTCCTCTACGGCACCGACCTCGGCAACGGCGACCTGCCGGTGGGAGTGAACGCGCGCGAACTGACCGCGCTGCATTCGGCCGGCTTGCGTGGCACCGATCTGCTGGACGCCCTCACAGATCCTTGGCCCCGCTCCGAGCGCTCACAGGGCGTCGCCACATTCGTGCCCGGCGCGCCACCCGCCGACGTCGACGCCATCCCCGCCTGGCTCGGCGGCGCGACCGTCGTCCCCACAGAGGAGCTGATCTCCGATGACCACGGTTGACGACCCCTCGTCCCATCGCGTCGCGGCCTTCCCATCCGCGCTCGCAGCCGAAGCATCCGCTCTGGACGCTGCCGACCCGCTCGCGCCGCTGCGCGACGAGTTCATCGGCTCCGAGACGTCGCTCGTCTACTTCGACGGCAACTCGCTCGGCAGACCGCTGCGCCGTTCCGCCGAGCGCCTCCACCGATTCGTGCACGAGCAGTGGGGTGGCCGCCTGATCCGCGGCTGGGACGAGTCGTGGATGGCGCTGCCGTTCGAGATCGGCGACGCCGTCGGCCGCGCGGCGATCGGGGCGGCGCCCGGCCAGACGGTCATCGGCGACTCGACGACAGTCCTCCTCTACAAGCTGATCCGCGCTGCGTTCGACGCGCAGCACGCCGGGGACGACCGCCGGGTGGAGATCATCGCCGACACCGACAACTTCCCCACCGACCGCTACCTGGTCGAGGGCATCGCGGCTGAGCGCGGCGGGCGCGTCCGGTGGATCACCGTGGATCGCTTCTCAGGAGTGAGCCCGGATGCGCTCCGCGAGGCGCTCAGCCCGCGGACGGCGGTGGTGGTGCTGAGTCACGTCGCGTATCGCTCCGGATTCCTGGCGGATGCCCCGGAACTGACCCGCCTCACACACGACGCGGGCGCGCTGATCCTGTGGGACCTGTGCCACTCCGCCGGCTCCGTCGCGGTCGAGGCGGATGCCTGGGACTTCGACCTGGCGGTCGGATGCACCTACAAGTATCTGAACGGCGGTCCCGGCTCACCGGCGTTCGCCTATGTCGCGCACCGCCACCAGGACAGGCTCGCCCAGCCGATCCAGGGCTGGATGGGCGCCGCGGACGTCTTCGCGATGGGACCCGAGTACGTGCCCGCCGCGGGCATGCGGCGGTTCCTCTCGGGCACGCCCCCGATCGTCGGGATGCTTGCGCTGCAGGACACGCTCGCGCTGCTCGACGAGGTCGGCATCGATGCCGTGCGGGCGAAGTCGATCGCGCTCACCGGCTTCGCGGTGCGACTCACCGACGAGCTGCTCGCCCCGCTGGGGGTGACAGTGGCGTCTCCCCGCGATCCGGCGGACCGCGGCGGGCACGTGACTCTCCAGCATCCGTCGATGCGCGCCGTGACGGCGCGGCTGTGGAAGGGTGACGTGATCCCCGACTACCGCGACCCCGAGGGCCTCCGGATCGGTCTCTCGCCGCTGTCGACGAGCTTCGCCGAGACGCTCTCCGGCATGGTCGCCGTCCGCGACGCGGTGATCGCCGAGGGCCCCTGATCCGGGCGGGGCTGAGATCAAGACCCACCCAGGCTGGCACTGGGTTCCACGACGTATGCTGGAGCCTCCCGCCCGAAGGAGAGCGCCGTGACGCCCACCGGCAAGTCAGCACCCGCGAACCCTGCCCCCGCGGATACTGCCGCCCGCACCGCGGCGCTGCCGGAGGCGGAGCGCGAGAGGCTCGACGCCGCGATCGCCGACCTCCGCACCGGCGCACGGGCCTGGTCGCACCTCACCCTGGGCCAGCGCGCCCGCCTGCTCGAGCGCCTGCACGCCACGACCGCCGCGAACGCCGAGGAATGGGCCGAGACGGCAGCGCTCGTGACAGGTCTCGGGCCCGGTCATCCCCGGCGCGGAGAGGAATGGCTGCCCGGACCGTACGCCGCGCTCGTCGCCGTGCAGGCCTACCGGGAGAGTCTGGAGGCCCTCGCGAAGGGCGGGAGTCCCCTCGACGGTGTGAAGCTGGATGCCGCACCCGGGGGTCGCCTGCGGGCGCACGCGTTTCCGCTGCACGCCGAGGACGCCGTCCTCGTCGCGGGCCACACCGGCGAGGTCTGGTTCGAATCCGGGGTCACGGCGACCGAGGCGCGGGCGTCCGCCGGACTCGCCCAGCTGCATCCCACCCGCGGCGGCGGGGTCGGACTCGTCCTCGGCGCGGGGAACGTCACGTCCATCCCGGTGCTCGACCTGCTGTACGAACTGCTCGCGTACAACCGGGTGGTCCTGCTCAAGATCAACCCGACGCAGGACGCGCTGATGCCGGTCTACGAGCGAGTGCTCGCGCCGCTCATCGAGCCGGGGTTCCTGCGGATCGTGCGCGGCGGGGGTGACGTCGGCGCCTACCTGACGGGCCACGACGGCATCGACCACGTGCACATCACGGGTGCGACTGCGACCTTCGACGCGATCGTCTGGGGGACGGGAGCGCCCGCGGTCCGTCGACGCCGCGAAGGACGACCGCAGCTGGCGAAGCCGATCACCGCCGAACTCGGCGGCGTCTCGCCGGTCATCGTCGTGCCCGGCACGTGGACGGACGCCGACCTCCGCTACCAGGCCGAGCACATCGTGACCATGCGGCTGTACAACAGCGGTCACAACTGCCTGGCCGGCCAGGTCGTCCTCCTCAGCTCCGACTGGCCGCAGCGGGATGCGTTCCTCTCGGCACTGAGGTCGGCCTTCGACGACGCACCCGACCGTCCGATCTGGTACCCGCACAGCGATCGCAAGCTGGATGCCGCGGCATCCAGCTATCCGAGCGCGACCCGACGGGGGACTGCGAGCCGGCTGCTGATCGAGGTCGGGCCGGGGGAGGATGCGACCGCGCTGGAGACCACCGAGTACTTCGCGCCCGTGCTCGGCGTCGTGGAGCTCCGCGGGAACGGGCAGGAGTTCCTCGACGCCGCCGTCGACCACGCGAACGACAGGATCGCGGGCACGCTCGGAGCCAACATCCTGATCGATCCGGACACTCTCGAGGCCCTCGGCGACGGCGTCGAGCGGGCGATCGCGGAGCTGCGGTACGGCGCCGTCTCGGTCAACTCGTGGACCGCGCTCGCGTTCCTCACACCGACCCTGACGTGGGGCGGGCACCCGGGCGCCACGATCGAAGACGCGCAGAGCGGCATCGGCATCGTCCACAACGCGCTTCTGCTCGACCGGGTGGAGCGGTCGGTGACCCGCGGCCCGTTCCGCCCGTTCCCGCGGTCGATCCCGCAGGGACTGCGGTCGCGCCGCCTGTCGGCCGCCGTGGTGCTGCCCAAGCCGCCGTGGTTCGTGCACTCCCGCACCGGGGCGACCGTCAGCGAGGGATTCACGCGCTACCGGATGGACGGCGACGTCGCCCGGCTTGCGGGCACGTTCGTCCAGGCACTCCGGGCATGAGCGCGTCGCGGCGTCCGGCTCGCGACCTGACGGCCGACTACATCGTCGTCGGCGCGGGATCGGCCGGCGCGGCGCTGGCCGCGCGTCTGTCCGAGGACCCCGCCGTATCGGTGCTGCTGCTCGAAGCCGGAGGTCCTGACACGGCGCTCGAGCTGCACGTGCCGGCCGCGTTCAAGAAGCTCTTCCGCGGTGCGTACGACTGGAACTACGACACCGTTCCGCAGCCCGCGCTGGAGAACCGCTCGGTCTACTGGCCGCGCGGCAAGACGCTCGGCGGCTCGTCGTCACTGAACGCCATGATGTGGATCCGCGGATTCGCTGCCGACTACGACGACTGGGCGGATGCCGCCGGCGAGCGCTGGTCGTGGCGTGCGCTCGTGCCGTACTTCCACCGCGTCGAGCGCACCGAAGACCCGGCGGATCCGACGCAGGGCTCGCACGGCCCGCAGCACGTCCAGCATCAGCGCGACCCGCGTGCGCACACCACGGCGTTCCTGAACGCGGCGCGCGAGGCCGGGCACGCGCTCACCGCACCGAACCTCCCCGAGGCACAGGGCTTCGCCCAGACCATGGTGTCTCAGCGACGCGGCGCTCGTGCCTCGACCGCAGATGCGTACCTGCGGCCCGCCAAGCGTCGCCGGAACCTCCGCGTCGTCACCGGCGCGTTCGCGCGGAGGGTCACCTTCACCCGGACTGCGCCGCACGCAGACCCGACGGCGCCGCGCGCGACCGGCGTCTACGTCGATATCGACGGGGTGACCCGGCACGCGGTCGCCCGGCGCGAGGTGATCCTCGCCGGGGGCACCGTGAACACGCCGCAGCTGCTGATGCTGTCGGGCATCGGGCCGGCCGGGCATCTCGCCGAGCACGGCATCCCGGTTGTGGTCGACAGCGCGGAGGTGGGCGCGAACCTACAGGACCATCTCGTCGCGGGTCTCGCGCCCGCGGCGAAGAGCGGCACGCTGTTCGGCGCCGAAACGGTCGGCGAGCTCGCTCGCTACCTGACGACACGACGCGGGATGCTGACCTCGAACGTGGGAGAGGCCTACGGGTACGTGCGCACGGAGGTCGCGGAGCGCACCGGGATGGCGGACGCACTTCCCGACATCGAGATACTCTTCGCGCCCGGCCCGTTCGTGGGCGAGGGCCTGGTGCCGCTTCCCGCCGAGGGACTGACGGTGGCGGCGATCCTGCTCCGGCCACGCAGCCGCGGCACGATCCGGCTTCGCTCCGCCGACCCGCGCGACAAGCCCGCGATCGATCCGAACTACCTCAGCGATCCTGACGGCATCGACGAAGCGACCCTGCTCGCGGGCATCGCAGCGTGCGAGCGCCTGCTCGCGACCGACGCGCTGCGCGCCGTGATGACGGGCGGCTGGGTGGTGCCCGAAGGCGGGGAGAACATGACGGCGGCCGAGCGGGCTCAGCTGTCGCTCCGGCGCTACTCGCACACGCTCTATCACCCCATCGGCACGGCGCGCATGGGATCGGATGCCGGATCGGTCGTCGACCCCGAACTGCGGGTCCGCGGAGTCGACGGATTGCGGGTGGCCGATGCCTCGGTCATCCCGTCGCTGATCCGCGGCCACACCAATGCGGCGGCGATCGTCATCGGCGAGGTCGCCGCCGACCTGATCCGAGGGCGGCAGCCGCAGCGGAGCGCCGCGAGCTCCTAGCCGCTCGCCTTCCTCTTCGCCTTCTGCGACCCGGCCTTCTGCGGCACGGCCGCCGGAGCATCCGCCGCGAAGCGGTCGGTCGCCGCGACGAGAGCCGCCGCGATCCCGGGCTCGCTGGCCGAATGCCCGGCGTCGTCGACGACGATCAGCTCGGCATCCGGCCACGCCCGATGCAGATCCCAAGCCGTCATGATCGGCGTGCAGATGTCGTAGCGCCCCTGCACGATGACACCCGGGATGCCGCGCAGCGAGCCCGCGTCGTCGATCAGCTGCTGTTCGCGGAACCAGCCGTCGTGCAGGAAGAAGTGGTTCTCGATCCGCGCGAACGCGGTCGCGGCCGCCGGCTCGGTCATCTCCGCGACGAGCTGCGGATCGGGGCGCAGCGTCAGGGTGGCGGCCTCCCACTGCGTCCACGCGACCGCCGCGGGCGTGTGGACGGCCGGATCCGGGTTGCTGAGCCGGCGATGGTAGGCCTCGATGATGCGTGAGCGCTCGAGCACCGGGATGGCGCCGATGAAGTCCTCCCACAGATCGGGGAAGAGGGCGGACGCGCCGCCCTCGTAGAACCACTCCAGCTCGTGGCGGCGCAGCGTGAAGATGCCGCGGAGCACGAGTTCGGTGACGGACTGCGGGTGCGTCTCGGCGTACGCCAGCGCGAGCGCGCTTCCCCACGAGCCGCCGAAGACCTGCCAGCGGGCGATCCCGAGGTTGCGCCGCAGCAGCTCGATGTCGGCGACCAGGTGCCACGTCGTGTTGAAGCGCAGGTCCGCGGCGGGGTCACTCGCGTGCGGGGTGCTCAGACCGCACCCGCGCTGATCGAAGAGGACGATGCGGTACTTGGCGGGGTCGAAGAACCGCCGGTGCCAGGGGGATGTCGAGGCGCCCGGACCGCCGTGCAGGAACACCACCGGTTTGCCCTGCGGGTTGCCGCTCTGCTCCCAGTAGACGCGGTGCCCGTCGCCGACGAGCAGCTGTCCGGTCTCGTACGGCTCGATCGGCGGGTAGAGGCAGTCGAGCTCGCTCGGTGCGGTCACAGGCTGCTTCCCGGAACCGAGAACGTGTCGCACGCGCCGACGCCCTGCTCGAAGCCGGTGGTGAACCACTGTGCGCGCTGCTCGCTGGAGCCGTGCGTCCAGGTCTCGGGGTTCACGGCGCCCCCGGACTGCTGCTGGATGTGGTCGTCGCCGACGGTCTCGGCCGCGTTGAGCGCGTCGTTGATCTGCTGCGGAGTCGGGGTCTGAAGGTACGGCACCCCGTTCGCATCGAGCTGGTTCGCCGCGTCCGCGACCCACGCCCCGGCGAAGCAGTCCGCCTGCAGCTCGGTTCGCACCCCGTTGCTGTCCTCGCCCGTGCCGTTGTTCGGGTACTGCTGCATGATCCCGGTGATCTGCTGGATGTGGTGACCGTACTCGTGCGCCAGCACGTACAGCTGGGCGAGCGGCCCCGCGGTGGCGTCGAACTGCTCGCGCAGTAGTGCGAAGAAGGTCGGATCGACGTAGATCGACTCCTCCGGCGGGCAATAGAACGGCCCGGTCGCGTTGGAGGCGGTGCCGCACTGGGTGCCCGTGGATCCATCGACGATGATGAGCTGCGGCTCTCGATATCCCTGCACCGTGGCTCCCCAGAACTGGTTGATCGACAGGGATGCCGCGGCGAGCCGGCAATCGTCGCGGGCGTTGGCGTCCGCGCCGGTCTCGCACTGCGCGATCTCGGTGCCGCTGCCCGATTCCTGAGGCACGCCGCCGCCACCGAGCAGACCCGAGATGTCGGTGCCCGTGAACAGCTGGAACAGCAGCACCGCGATGGCACCGAGCCCCGCGATGCCACCGCCGGCGACGGCCACGCCGGCACCACGGCGCCGGGCGGTGTTGCCGCCGACGCTCGCGTTGTCGTTGAAAGTCATGCCGTAAACGTACCCGCGCACGCCCGCTGGGGCGAAGACCCCTCGCGGGCCGCTGCGGGTCCGGTAAAGTGCGCACACCCCGTGATCTCCCCGGCAACGGCCTTTCGCCCGCGTGAACCAACGAGAGCCGGGGGAATAGGCTCGGGGCATGGCGCCATCTGCTGTGCGTGGCCCCGCCGCGACCACCGTCACGATCACCGGCGCGGGCGGGCAGATCGGGTACGCCCTCCTCTTCCGGATCGCGGCCGGAGAGATGCTCGGCCCCGACCGCCCAGTGCGGCTGAGGCTGCTCGAGATCGCCCAGGGCGTGCGCAGCGCCGAAGGCGCCGCACTCGAACTGCAGGACTGCGCATTCCCGCTGCTGCGGGAGGTGGACGTGGCGGACGATCCGCTCGCGGCGTTCGACGGATGCGACATCGCCCTGCTCGTCGGCGCCCGCCCACGCGGTCCTGGCATGGAGCGCGCCGACCTGCTCGCCGCGAACGCCGGCATCTTCGGGCCGCAGGGCGCGGCCATCAACGCCGTCGCTGCGGACGGTGTGCGCGTCGTGGCGGTCGGAAACCCTGCCAACACCAACGCGCTGATCGCCGCGGCATCCGCACCGGACGTGCCGGCCGATCGCTTCACCGCACTGACCCGGCTCGATCACAACCGCGCACTGGGCCAGCTCAGCGCAGCCCTGGGCTCGCCGCCCGACGAGATCAGCGGGCTCGCGATCTGGGGCAACCATTCGGCGACGCAATTCCCGGACGTCTCGCACGCCGTGGTTCGCGGCGAGCCGGTGATCGACGCGCTGGCAGCACGTTTCGGCGGCCGCGACACGGCGGATGCGTGGCTGGACGACATCTTCATCCCGCGCGTCGCGCGTCGCGGCGCCGAGATCATCGACGTGCGCGGATCGTCGTCGGTCGCATCCGCCGCGCACGCCGCGATCGAGCACGTGCGCGACGAGCAGGCCGGCACGGCCTGGACGTCGGCAGCGGTCGTGTCGCGCGGCGAGTACGGCATCCCGGAGGGCCTCGTCTGCTCATTCCCGGTCTCGTCGGACGGCGGCGGGTATCGCGTGATCGAGGGCCTCCCGATCGACGACCGATCCCGCGCGCGCATCGACGTCTCTGTCGCCGAACTCGTCGCAGAGCGCGACGCCGTGCGGGCCCTCGGAGTTCTGTAGCGGCATGGAGGCGCTCGTCATCGCGGTCGTGGGGGTGATCGTGGTCGCACTCGCGACCGCCCTCGGACCCCGCATCGGCATCGCGGGTCCGCTCGCCCTCGTCGCGATCGGGGCGGGTGTGAGTCTTCTCCCGTTCGTGCCGCCTCAGCAGATCGACCCCGAGATCATCCTGGTCGGCGTTCTTCCGCCGCTGCTCTACTCGTCGGCCGTCTCGCTTCCGGCGATCGAATTCCGTCGCGACTTCCGGCCCATCGCGGGGTTGTCGATCCTCCTCGTCCTGGTCAGCGCGGCCGCCCTCGCCTGCTTCTTCCTGCTCGTGATCCCGGAGATGGATCTGTACCTCGCGATCGCGCTCGGCGCGATCCTGAGCCCGACGGATGCCGTGGCCACCTCGATCGTGAAGAAGCTCGGGATCTCGCCGCGCGTCGTGACGATGCTCGAGGGCGAGAGCCTGCTCAACGACGCGACCTCTCTCGTGCTGCTGCGCACGGCCGTCGCCGCGATCGCGGTCGGCAGCGTTCCGGTGGGCGGCGCACTCTGGGCGTTCGGCTGGGGTGTCGTCATCGCCGTGGTCATCGGCGCGCTGGTGGGCCTGCTCGCCCTGCGCGCCAGAGCATGGGTGGCCCACTCGGCGGCCAACACCGCGTTGAGCTTCGTGGTGCCCTTCGTCGCGTACCTTCCCACCGAGCAGCTCGGCGGCTCGGGACTGGTCGCGGCCGTCGTGGCCGGAATCGTGACCGGCCAGGGCGCCGCGCGCTGGTTCACCCCCGAGCAGCGCCTCTCGGACGAGCTCAACTGGCGGACCGTGGAGCTCATGCTCGAGGGTGCGGTGTTCCTCGTGATGGGGCTCGAGCTCAAGGAGATCGTCGAGGCCAACCTCGCAGCCGACCAGGGCCTCGGGCATGCCGCCTGGCTGGCGGCCGCCGCGGTCGGGATCATCCTCCTGGTGCGGTCGGGCTACGTCGCCGTGCTCGTCTCATCGCAGGGGCGTCGGGCGCGTCGGCTCAACCGGGAGCGGCTGGAGAGCTTCACCGTGCGGATCGACGAGGCTGCCGCGCACGCACCGCCGGGCAACGCGGGTCGCCGCGGGCCGGCGTCGCCCGAGCGACGAGAGCGGCGCCTGCAGCAGATGCGCACCCGGGTCACCCGGGCTCTCGCCGACCTCGACTACTACCAGTCCTCGCCACTGGGATGGAAGCACGGGACCGTCATCGTGTGGGCGGGCATGCGCGGCGTCGTCACCCTGGCCGCCGCCCAAACGCTGCCGCGCGACACACCGGAGCGGGCACTCCTGGTGTTCGTGGCGTTCCTCGTCGCGGTGGGCAGCCTCATGCTGCAAGGCTTCACGCTGCCGTGGCTGGTGCGCATGCTGAAGCTCGAGGGGTCGGGCAGGTCCGGCCCATCGGCCGAGGAGCAGCGCCGTCTGGGCGATGAGATGCGGGTGGCGGCGGCATCCGGCATCGCCTCGGGCGCACTCGTGCGCAGGGACGGCTCGGCGTTCTCGGCCGAGCTGCTCGACACGGTCGGGTCGCGGATGACGCAGCCTCCCGACGACGACGTGTCGACACGGGCGAAGGACGTGCTCGAGCTGCGCCTTGCGCTCATCGGAGCCATGCGAGTGCGCTTGAACGCGCTGTCGCGCGACGGCGCGTTCAGCACCGCTGCTCTGCGCCATGCGCTCGCTGAACTCGATGCCGACCAGCTCAGCCTCGAGCTTCGACTCGACGATGAGGACTGACCGCCCTGCCGTGTCGGTGGCCCCGCGGTATCCACACGTCCGCGGCCGAGGGAGAATGGACGCATGAGTGAGACGACGGATGCCGCGGTGAGGCGTTCGTCGGCGCTCGCCGACGATCCGCACGCGGAGACCAGCCCCCTGCACCTGCCGCACCAGGCCGCGGACTGCCCGAAGTGCTTCACCGAGCTGCAGCGCGATCACGACTGGTGGCTGGCTCGCCCGGCGGGCTCGCGACTGGTCGGTCTGGTGATCTCGCGCGACGACATGCCCAGCGTGGTCGAGCAGCGCGACGAGCTGACGCGCTTCGGCGTGCCGATCGAGGGCTTCCGCCACCCGTCGCCCGAGACGCTCGAGTCGTGGGAGGAGCGCCTCGTGCGCCTGTTCGGCACGCTCCGCACGGGTGACGTGCTCGTCGTGGCGACCGTTCATGCGCTCGGCCGCGACATCGACGAGGAGACGCGGACCGTGGCCGAGCTGCACCGACGCGGAGTCGTCGTCAAGGTGCTCGAGCACGGCGGTCGGCACCTGTACGACGCGGGGCGCTGACCGGCGGGATTCGGTGGGTCGCTTCGTGGGGTCATCCACGTGCTTGGCTTGGCGCATTCCGGCGCTTCGAGGCGCCGAGATGACGATTCGCGCCAGGCGAGCAGGGTGACGGAGCGCTCGGTTGACGCGTTCCGTCGCACGGCGGCGCTCAAGGGACGTTTCGCGCCAAGTGAGCAGCGCATCAAGAGCGCTCGGGTGCGGCGTCTCGCTACGGTCGCTCCGGCCCTCGCTCAACGACCGGAGCTTTGCCGGCGCGCCGGCGCGGTCAGGCTCCCACGTACGCCTTGAGGTGCTTCGCCGTGAGCGTCCTGCCCTTCGTGACCAGGTCCGCCGGGGTGCCCTCGAAGACGATCGTGCCGCCGTCGTGGCCGGCGCCGGGACCGATGTCGATGATCCAATCCGCGTGGGCCATCACCGCCTGGTGGTGCTCGATCACGATGACCGAGTTGCCCGCCTCGACGAGTCGGTCGAGCATCGCGAGCATGTTCTCGACGTCGGCGAGATGCAGACCGGTCGTCGGATCGTCGAGCACGTAGATCGCGCCCTTCTTGGCCATCGAGATGGCGAGCTTGAGCCGCTGTCGCTCGCCGCCGGAGAGGGTGTTCAGGGCCTGACCGAGGGTGATGTAGCCGAGGCCGACGTCGATCATGCGCACGAGGATCGCGTGCGCCGGGCCTTTGCCCAGGAACTCCGCTGCTTCGGATGCCGACATCGCGAGCACCTCGGCGATGTTCCTGCCGTCGAGCCGGTACTCGAGGACCTCGTCGCTGAAACCCGAGCCGCCGCACAGCTCGCAGAGGGTCTCGACCGTCTGGGTGAACCCGAGCGTCGTGATGATCACGCCGAGCCCGCGGCAGGCCGGGCACGCGCCCTCGGAGTTGGCGCTGAACAGGGCCGGCTTCACGCCGTTCGCCTTCGCGAAGGCCGACCGGATCGTGTCGAGGATGCCGGTGTAGGTCGCCGGGCTGCTGCGGCGGTTGCCCTTGATGGGCGCCTGGTCGACGACGATCACGTCGTCGAAGGCGGGGACGTTCCCGTGGATCAGCGAGGACTTGCCCGAACCGGCCACGCCGGTGACCACCGTGAGGATGCCGAGCGGAACGTCCACGTCGACGTCCTTGAGGTTGTGCTGCGTCGCACCGCGGATCTCGAGCGCGCCCTTGCGCTCGCGCGTGGAGTCCTTGAGCTTCGCGCGGTCGTCCAGGTGGCGGCCTGTGATCGTGCCCGACGACCGGAGCCCTTCGACGCTGCCGGTGTACTGGATCTCGCCACCGGCGCGACCCGCCCCGGGCCCCAGGTCGACGATGTGATCGGCGATCTCGATGACTTCGGGCTTGTGCTCGACGACGAGCACGGTGTTGCCCTTGTCGCGCAGCAGCTTCAGCAGCGCGTTCATTCGCTGGATGTCGTGAGGATGAAGGCCCGCGGTCGGCTCGTCGAAGACGTAGCTGATGTCGGTGAGGGCCGACCCGAGGTGGCGGATCATCTTGGTGCGCTGGGCCTCGCCGCCCGACAGTGTGCCCGACGACCGGTCCAGCGAGAGGTACCCGAGTCCGATGTCGACGAAGGAGTCGATCGTCGCCCGCAGGCCCGCCATGAGCGGTGCGACCTCGGCGTCGTCGACGGTGGCCAGCCACGCGGCGAGATCCGTGATCTGCATCGCCGCGGCATCCGCGATGTTGACGCCCTTGATCTTCGACGAGCGGGCGCCCTCGTTCAGCCGGGTGCCGCCGCAATCGGGGCAGGCGGTGAACTTGACGGCCCGCTCGACGAAGGCGCGGATGTGGGGCTGCAGTGAGTCCCGGTCCTTCTGCAGCAGGGACTTGGTGATCTTCGGGACCAGTCCCTCGTAGGTCATGTTGAAGTCCCGCAGCTTGACCTTCGTGGGCTCCTTGTAGAGGAAGTCCTGGCGCTCCTGCTCGGTGTAGTCCTGGATCGGCTTGTTCGCGTCGACGAACCCCGATTCGGTGAAACCCTTCACCATCCACCCGTCGACGTTGTAGCCGGGGACGGTGATCGCGCCGTCTGCCAGCGACTTCGTCTTGTCGAACAGCTCGTCCAGATCGATGTCGCTCGCCTCGCCGAGGCCCTCGCACCGGGGGCACATGCCGCCGGTGATCTCGAACGAGCGCCGCTCCTTGACCTTCTTGCCGCCCCTTTCGAACGTGACGGCTCCCGCCCCCGACACTGACGGGATGTTGAACGAGAAGGCCTGCGGCGAACCGACGTGCGGCTGCCCGAGGCGGCTGAATAGGATCCGCAGCATGGCCTGCGCGTCGGTCGCGGTTCCGACCGTCGAGCGAGAGTTCGCCCCCATCCGCTCCTGGTCCACGATGATCGCGGGGCTGACGTTCTCGAGTGCGTCCACCTCCGGACGACTCAGCTGACCCATGAACTGCTGCACGAAGGTCGGATAGGTCTCGTTGATCAGCCGCTGCGACTCGTTCGCGATCGTGCCGAAGACGAGCGAGGATTTGCCCGAGCCGCTCACCCCCGTGAAGACGGTCAGGCGCCGCTTCGGGATCTCGACGTCGACGTTCTTCAGGTTGTTCTCGCGGGCCCCGACGACGCGGATCACCGCGTGCGAATCGGCGACATGGGCGGATGCTGGGCCTTGCGTCATGTGCGGTTCCTCCGGCGAATCAGACTAGCGCCCAGTCTGGCCGCCCCCGCGGACAGCATCCGTCCGCAATCGGATGCCGTCACTCCGCGTCGTTGCCCGCTGCCCCGCCGTGCTCGAACGGCGACACGATGCCCTCGTATGCGAGGTGGGTCACCATGCCCAAGGCAGCGTGCTCGAGATTGTGGCAGTGATCCATCCAGATGCCGGGGTTGTCGGCGACGAGTGCTACCTTCCACACCTGCCCGGGACCGACGTCGAACGAGTCGAGCCAGATCGGGCCCGCCGGTCGCCGTCCGTCGATCTCGAGGAGGAGCACGCGGTGGCCGTGCGGATGCATCGGATGGACCTCGAGCCCGCGGTTGACGATCGTCACCTCGACGGTGTCGCCCTCGTCGACCACCGTCGGCTCGATGTGCGGATAGACCAGTCCGTCCACCGTGTAGGCATATGCCGGGCCGTCGGTGGTGAGCCGCGGCAGCCGGTCGAGCACCATCGTGCGCTGGACGTCGAACGGCTCCTGCGCCCACTCGGGCATCGGGCCGGCGCCGTAGGTCAGGGGGTCGAACACGGCGCGGGCGCGAACGGCCTCCGGCGCCGCCGCGTCGTCGGCCGGAACGAGTCCGAGATACGCGCTCCGCGATGCGGCATCCGTCACCCGTACACCGTCCTCGGGCATCGTGAAACCGAGGTCGTAACGGCCCCCGGCCGGGATCTGGATCGAGACGCCCTGGAGCTCGCCCGGGTCGTGCAGGTCCGCGCCGTCGATGGCGAGCACCCGGAAGGCGGCGCCGGTGACGGCCAGCGTGTGCGTGGTCTGATCGGTGTTGACCAGCCGCAGCCGCACCTCCGTGCCGGGCGGGACCGTCTGCAGCAGGGCCTCGTCGGTCTTGCCCAGCACCAGGCGGCCTCCGAAGGTGTGCAGCGGCACCGCGAGATCCACCTCGGCGCGCGACTGGTCCGCGGGATGGACGACGAGCGTCCCGTAGAGCCCTTTCACCACGCCCGTGGATGACCGCTGATGGGTGTGGTACCAGAACGTGCCGGGCTCGATGGCTTCGAACCGGTAGGTGTAGCTGTCGCCCGGGGCCACGGCATCCTGTGTCACGCCGGCGACGCCGTCCTGGCCGCCCGGCACCGCGACGCCGTGCCAGTGGATGGTGACACCCTCGTCGATGTCGCGGTTCGAGAGGGTGACCTCCACGAGGTCCCCCTCGGTCGCCTCCAGGGCGGGACCACCGACTTCGCCGTACGTCCACGCGTCGACCTGTGCACCCGACGGGAGTTCGACGGGAGTGCGCGCCGCCTCCAGGCGGTAGGTCACATCCGCAGCACGGCCCGGGTCTTCGCGCAGCTGTGTGACCGACGTGACGGTACGGCTTCCCGGAATGCCCTGGGCCACCCCGCTGTCGTGCGCGTGAGCCGCCTCGAGGGGGCCGGGTGCCGCCTCGGCGGCGAGTGACAGCCCGGTTGCGGTGAGGACGACGGCGGCCGCAGCCGCGATGACCGTCGTGAGCGGGCGGCGGGCTCGCCGCTGCGACAGGGCGAGCGCCGCGATGGCGGTCGCCCCGAGCACGGCGACGACCACGGCGGCGGCAGCCCATGCCGACAGGGGCGCTCCGAGGACGAAGGCGACGAACGCGCCGGCGGCGCCGGCGAACGCGCCGCCCCACGCGGCGATCCGGGACGACGTCGATGCTGCGCCGCCCGCCCGCAGGTCGCGTGCGGCGGACACGGCGAACCACACGAGCGCCGCGACGGCCAGCGGTGCTGACGTCATCACGCGGTCAGCGGCGAACCACCAGTCCCTGGCCCACAGCGCGACGACAGCGGCCTGCGTCCCGACGGTGGCCATAGCGGCGCCTGCGGCGAGTCCCCACCACGCCGGATGCCGCACCGGTGCGGCGGATGTCGCCACAGCACCCCAGCACACCGCGCTGCCCAGGCCGAGGGCGAGCGCGATGAGCTGGAGTGCGGTCGCACTCACGGCGAGGTGGCGGCGGGTGCGTCAGTCCGGTCGGCGACGGTCTCGGCGGTCGGCGTGGAACGCCATGCGAGCACCCATGCGCGGCGGGCGATGACGCTCGTCAGGGCGAGGATCGCCACGCCGTTCAGCGCGTGCAGGCTCGCGGTGAGGGTCGCGGCGAGCGGGATCTCGGCCGACTCCGGGCTGACATTGAAGATCACGCCGGTCAAGATGAAGATCACGGTCTGCAGTGCGAGCAGCAGGATCGCGATGACCGTGAGCCAGATGGTCCGCTTGCCCGCGCGTGCGATCGCTGCCGTGATGAGCGACAGGATGAACAGGATCGGCAGCACGATGCGGCCGTTGTTGCCGTGGATGCCGAACAGACCCTCTTCGGGAATGCTGAACACGCCGACTCCTGCGAAATAGAACTGGAGCACGACAGCGAGCACCGCGAGGATGCTGACGATCGAGAAGACCTTGCGCACAGTGACACTCCTTCGGGTATGCGGATCGGACGGCGACGCAAGGTGCGTCGACGACTGTCAGGAGGGCGGACTGCCGCTCCCCGATACATCGTGTTGCTCCAGGGCCCGCGCGGCGCACTCAGAGAGACCACCCGCGACGAACGTCGCTGCAGATTTCCCCATCACGCCCCCCAGGCGTTCTCAGCAATCGGAAGATGCAGGCTTCCGTCTGTCGTCGTGGAATTGTGACAGCGGATTCCCTCGCCCCGCAAGACCCCCGCGGCCGAGATCGGTGGAAAAGATGCGACGGCCGTCATACAAGCCGGGTCGCCGTGACCACCACGGCATTTCACGTCTCCGCGGGCGAGTCGGCCGCATCCATGCTTTCGAGCATCGTCCGCTCGATGATGCCGACGGAGTCATACGCCGCCAGAGCGGTCGCTACCTCGGCGACCCGGCCTCTCATAGCGGCGTCCTTCCGCACGCGCGCGGCTCCTCGCGAGATGGCACGCGCCGAGGGGTGTTCGGAGCGCAGATCCACCGCCAGCCCGCGATAGGCGAGTCGGGCGTTGATGTC
>NZ_DASUNI010000132.1:0-17639 GCF_036277215.1 Microbacterium sp.
CAGTGCGCGCCCGCAGTGGTGGGCGGAGATCCTCGGTGCCGTCGCGCTCGTCGCCTTCACGGCATCCGCGGTGGGGTTGTCGATGGCCGCCATTCAGGAGCGGGAGTCGATCGCGCGAGCCGATCGGGAGAGCACGTTCGCGCTCGATCTGGCACGAGTCGGACAGCAGCAGGCACTGCGGGCCCTCGCGTCGCTGTCGTTCATCGCACAGATGGAGGCGGACGAGGTCACTGCAGCGCAGCTCGCTGCCGGCCAGGAGTCCGGCGTGGTCGCTCCGTCTGCGGCTGATCCCGATGCCGTCGCCGCGCTGCGCGATCTGGTCGACGAGAGGATGCGCGCTGCCGACCAGGACCTTCGCGAGCAGTCCGCTGACACTCTGACCTCCCAGAACTCCTCGGACTGTCCGTCGCAGAGCGCGACCGAGGCGCCCCTGCCCAGCGCGTTGCTCGGAGAGCTCGGTTCGGATCCCGATTCGGTGCTCTGGTACGTGCTCGATCAGCAGCGGCCGTCGCGGGCGTGCGATGTGATGTCGGCGCTGTCGTGGCAGGAGGCCAGGATCTGGTCGGCCCACGGCTCGACGTTCACGGTCGCCCTGGTCGTGATCGGACTGGCCGCCTTCCTGCTCGCCCTTGCCGCGAGCACCGAGCGGTCCGACCGCAGCTCCCGCACGCTGCTGACCATCGGAGGAGCTGGTGCCGCGCTCGGCGTCGTCATGGCGCTGATACCGCTGCCGGCGCTTCTCGGAGGTACCGGCGTCCCGCGCGGCGATTCCGCCCGGCTCTTCGGTGAGGGGATCGCGGCGAGCGAGTCCGACTCGTGCAACGCCGGGCCCGGACTGGACGACGCGATCGCGGTCTTCGACGGCTACGGGCCCGCCTTCGTCGGGCGCGCTTTCGCCCGGGACTGTGCGGCGGCGCTGCACGAGTGGCCCGCGTACTCCCCCGAGATCGACCCGGCGGCGATACCCGGCGTGATCGACGATCTCGAACGCGCGATGGCTGTGGGACCGGTCACTCCGCTGCTGGAGAGCAATCTGGGCTGGTTCCAGATCGTCGACGGCATCGAGTCGAATGACGGCGGCGCGCTGCGACGCGGACTGGAGCACACCGACGCGGCATTGTCGGCGTTCACCTCCGATCCCGAGGCGGGGGGCAACGGCATCCACATCACGCGGTTCAATCGCGCCTTGGCGCTGGCCGGTCTGGGTGAGCGTGACGAGGCGCTGGTGGCGTATTGGTACGCGGAGCGATGCCTCGACCCTGCGGCCGAGTGCCCGGGCGGCGGATTGGTGGACACGGGCGTCGAGGATCTGACGCGCCTGGGCGCACTCGGCGATCTGGAGCTGCTGCCTTCGAGCGTGGCGCTGGACGCCTACCGCACGGCGATCCTCGGTGTGCAGCCGTCGCGCGGACCGGGCATCGGTCTGGGCGAGTCGCGCTTCGACGTCTACCCTCAGGAGCTCCAGGTGGATGTGATCGACGCCGACGGCCCGGCCGACGTGAAGATCATCTGGTACTACCGGCCCGACGACAGCCTCAGCTGGGGCGTGCTCACCGAGGCGAGCGCCAACTCGCTGCGTGGCGGATACCACCTGGACTTCCCCGTCTCGGCCGGGTGGCTGCTGGAGTCGGGCGAGTATCGCGCCGACGTGTACGTGGGTGGGCGCCGCATCGAGTTCCTCGCCGATTACGTCAGCGACGGCACCCTCGTGCGCCTGGAATCGCAGCGTCTGGGAATCAGCATGGTCGTGCCCGAGGACTGGTCGGAGTGGTGGGACGACGGCGTCGAGTGGCATGTGGGCCCCGACGATTTCGCCGGGATCACCGTGCGTCGCGTCGAAGGCATCGTGCCTTCCGACGTCGACGCGTACCTCGAGGATGCGCTGCGCACCTGGTGGGCGACGTCGATGGACAGCGGCCTCTCCCCCGTCGCGAGTCCGTGGCTGCTCGGGCTGCCCCATGTCGTCGTCAAACAGGGCGAGGATGCAGACGGCGACGGTCAGCCCGACGTCATCGAGGGTGCAGGTCTGGCGCCGTACGCATCGCAGTGGGGCTGTGGCGGCGCGCTCTTCGAGATTCGCGCGGCGAGTGTGCCCGGTTCCCCGGTCGCTTGGCAGTTGTACGACTCGATCGCGCTCGAACGGCCGCTGGACGGCTTGCCCGCGCAGGGCACGCTGCTCGAGGCGGATGGGGTCTCCCTGCAGGTGCCGGCCTGGTGGGATGCGGCGATCCGGCCACCGGGAAGCACCGGCGACCTCTTTTCGGCGAAGGATTGCGCGGGTGGCGCGAACCTGCTGCTCTCGACGGACGAGTACGAAGGCGATCTCACGGCATACGTCGATGAAACGGTCGCTTTCTACGCGGGAACGCCGGATGAGTATCCCGAGTTCGAGCTGGAGTCACGGACGGCCCTCGGTGTTCCCGGAGCCGACGCCGCCGAACTGCTCGTGTACACGTGGGTCCCCGACGGAGCGGACGAGCCGCTGCGACAGTGGCAGATGTACGCCATGCGCGGGACCACGGTGGCGTACGGCACCATCACGACGTGGGCCGCGGATCAGGAGTACTGGCAGCCCGACCTCGACGTGATCCTGCCGTCGATGGCCATGACGGATCCATAGCGCCGCGCCGAGCATCGATGCGTCACCGCGCCCGCAGGCCTGCCGACAGCTTCTCGAGTCCGTAATCGAAAGCGCGGTCGAGATCGCCGTCGAAGCGGAACGAGCCCGACAGTTCCATGTTCACGAAGCCCGTCGCCCAGGCGGTGACGAGGCGGGCGGCGTCGAGGGCGGCATCCTGGCCGACCAGTTCACGCGTCGCGCGCAGCACCGGCGCGCTCGCACGCGCCATCGCCGCCGCCGCGCCGTCGACCGCGAACATCAGCCGGAAGCCCTCAGGATGGCGACGGGCGAATGCCCGGTACTCGTGGGCGAGCGCGGCGAGCGAGCCATCCGATGCTTCCAGCCGGTCCGCGAGGGCGTCCGCCGTTGCCCCGGCCACCAGCTCGAGCAGCGCGTCGCGGTCACGAACGCGCTTGTACAGCGACGGCGCGCGCACGCCGACCCGCTCTGCGACGGCCTGCATGGTCAGCTTCGATGGTCCGCCCGACTCGAGGATGCCGCGGCCGGCGTCGACGATCTCGGCGAGCGAAGTGCGATCCGGCGTCGGCATTCGTCATCCTCCTGAGCCAGGTTCATGGCTATTGACGTGAGCCATCATAGCTATATATCGTAGCCATCACAATCACCACAGCCTCGAGGAGACGCCATGGAACTCGCACCGCACCTGCACCGCATCGGCAACGACATCGTCGCCGCCTATGTCGTCGAGGCGCCCGAGGGCATCACCGTGATCGACGCAGGGCTTCCCGGGCACTGGCGTGATCTGCGAGCCGAAGTCGCGGCGATGGGACGATCCCTTCACGACATCAGAGGCGTGGTGCTCACGCACGGCGACAGCGACCACCTCGGCTTCGCTGAGCGGCTGCGCGCAGACCATGGCGTCCCGGTCTACGTGCACGCCGCGGACGCAGATCGCGCGGGGGGCGGCGACAAGCCGAAGGTCGCGATGGGTCCGATGCGCCTCGGCGCGACGATGGGCTTCTTCGCCTACGCGCTGCGCAAGGGCGGAGTGCGAACGCGCTACGTGTCCGAGGTCATCGAGGTCGCCGACGGCGATGTGCTGCCGCTCCCGGGGTCGCCGGTGGTGATCGGGATGCCTGGGCACTCCCCGGGCAGCATCGCGGTGCACGTGCCGTTCGTCGATGCCGTCTTCGTCGGAGACGCTCTCACGACACGTCACGTGCTCACCGGCCGAAGAGGCATTCAGCCGGCACCGTTCACCGACGAGCCGGCGGTCGCGCTCGACTCGCTCGACCGCCTTTCTGACATCCATGCCTCGTGGATCCTGCCCGGCCACGGCGCACCCTGGCGCGGCAGCCCCGCGGATGTCGCCGCCGCCGTGCGAAGCGCTGCACGACCCTAGGCTGACGGGCATGGCCGACACCGTGCATCCGTCCCCGGTCGTGACGAGTCCGGGAGGAGCATTCCGAGGCACCCGTCTGAGCGACGTCGAGGTGTTCAAAGGCATCCGCTACGCCCAGCCGCCCACGGGCCCGCGGCGCTGGCGGAACCCGCTGCCGGCCGAACCTGCGGAGGGCGAGGTCGATGCCACGGTGTTCGGCGCGGTCGCGCCGCAGCAGATCAACCCCGCCCTCGATCTCGGGGTCGGGGCGCGCCAGGACGAGGACTGCCTGGTCCTGAACATCTGGCGGCCGGCTGTGCCCGAGTCAGCGCCCGACGCGGCACCGCGGCCGGTGATGGTGTGGCTGCACGGCGGCGCATACACATTCGGATCGTCGAGCCAGCCGCTGTACGACGCGACGGCGATGGTGACCAGCGGCGACGTGATCGTCGTCACCGTCAACTACCGCATCGGCGCCCTCGGGTTTCTCGACCTCTCGTCGTACAGCACTCCCGAGGCCCCCTTCGACGGCAACCTCGCCCTGAAGGACATCCTGCTGGCACTGCGATGGGTGCAGGTGAACGCGGCAGCGTTCGGCGGCGATCCGGGCCGTGTGACGGTGTTCGGCGAATCGGCCGGCGGTGGCCTGGTCACGACTCTTCTGGCGACCCCCAGCGCGAGGGGACTGTTCTCTCGCGCGATCGTGGAGTCGTCTCCCGCGACCAGCGTGTACGGCTCTGCCCGGGCGCGCGAGGTGGCCGAGCTGTTCCTTGGAGAGACGAGGGTGGATGCCGCGGCCGTCGGCTCCGCACGGGAACTCCCGGTGGACGAGGTCGTCCGTGCCACCATGGCGTTGTTCGCGGCGGTACCTCGCGAGTCTCCCGGCACGCTCGCGTTCGCGCCGATCGTGGATGGCGACCTGGTGCCGGAGGCGCCGGCATCCGTGTTGAAAGCGGGACGTGGTCTGCCCGTGCCCCTGCTCATCGGCACGAACCGCGACGAAGCGTCCTTCTTCCAGTACATGAAGAGTCCGCTCATGCCCGTGACGAGAGCCGACATCGAGCGGATGTTCGCCGACATGCGCGCGCAGAATCCGGACGTCGCCCTGCCGTCGCGCGAGGCGGTGCTCACGAGCTACGAGGGCGTGCGCCAGAAGGTGCTCGGGCTCGGGATCGCACGCGACATCGCATTCCGCCTGCCGACGATCTGGATCGCCGAAGGGCATGCGACCGTCGCGCCGGTCTGGCTGTACCGCTTCGACCACGCGACTCGCGCACTCGACCTGATCGGGATCGGCGCGACGCACGGCGCGGAGCTGCCCTACGTCTGGGGCAACCTGCGGAGCCGCCCGAAGGACCCGACCTTCTGGCTCGGCGGGCGCCGGGCCGCTGAGCGGATCTCGGAGCGGATGCGCGAGCGCTGGACGGCGTTCGCTCACGGGCGTGAGCCCCAAGCGACGGATGCCGTGGCGTGGCCGGTCTACGAGCGGGGCGCACGCGAGACGCTCGTCATCGATCGAGAGGATCACGTCGTCGCGGATCTGGACGCGCCGTTGCGGGCAGGGTGGGGGGACCAGGTTCTCGCCTTTCCCTGAGGCGCGGATCAGCCGCGGAAATCCTCTGGATCGACGTCCTCGAGGAACCTCTTGAACTCGTCGAGGCGTTCTTCCGCCTCCGGCCCCGGCTCGATGTCGGCTTCGAGCACGGTCTCGTCGTCGTTCTCGGTGAGGTTGTCGGGCACGCCCGCGTCGTCCATCACTGCCTCGGCCACCCAGATCGGCGCACTCACGCGAGATGCAAGGGCGACGGCGTCTGATGGACGTGCATCGACGATCCGCTGGCCACGCGTGGTCGACATCGTGATCTCCGCGTAGAACGTGCCCTCTTCGATGCGGGTGACGGCGACGCCTGTCACCGAGGCGTCGACGGACTCGAGCAGCGAACGCATCAGATCGTGGGCGAGCGGGCGCGGGACGATGGCGCCTTCGACGGCGATGAGGATCGATGTGGCCTCCTGCTGCCCGATCCAGATCGGCAGGAGGCGGCCCTCACCGGGCACCTCGTCCATCGGCTTGAGCAGGATGACGTGCTGGCCCGTCGGGTCGAGCGCGACACCGGCAACGCGAACCTGGATCATCGGCCCTCCTCCCTCACGGACGGCTCTTCTCCATGATTGCACTCGGGCGTGCGGTCCGGGGCGAAGCGCGCGCGCCGCGGACGGCATTGACACCCCTCGCGGTCGAGAGAAGGCTCGGCGTCAGGGGTGCACGATGGATGACCGGAATCCGGAGGTTCCGTCCGGGCCGAGGCCGATCGAGGCCGTGGGCACCTCGGTCGCCGCATTCGTCGGCGTTGCCGAGGGTGGCCCTCCTACGCCGACTTACGTCGAGAGTTGGGGCTCCTACACGCAGCGGTGGCCGGGACGCTCCCCAATCGGCGACGCCGTCGAGGAGTTCTTCCGCAACGGCGGATCGCTCGCCTGGATCGCGGCCGTGGAAAGCCTGAAGCCCGGATCGGTCCGACGCGCGATCGAGGCGATGCATCGCGATGTCTCGCTGGTCGCCGTCGTCGCCGATCCGCCCCCTTCACCCGAGGTGATCGGTGCGGCCGCCCAGGGCCTCGCAGATCGACCGGCGATGCTGCTGGTCGAGGGCGCATGGCCGGACGCGGCAAGCGCGATCGAGGCGATGTCTGCCGACCGAGTCGCTCCGATCGGCGCCACCGGCTCGAACGTCGCCGTCTACTGGCCCCGTGTGCGCCGCCCCGTCGGTCAGGACCCGGAGGAGGAGATCTCACCGCTCGGTGCGGTAGCGGGCATCTTCGCGCGCACCGACGCCACCCTCGGCGTCTTCAAGGCGCCGGCCGGGACGCGCGCCGTGCTCAATGGCGTGTCGGGTACGGCAGCGACGGCAGGCCGCTCGGAGCTGGACGAGTTGAACCAGCTCGGGGTGAACGTGATACGTGGCTTTCCCGGGACGGGCACCGTGATCTGGGGCGCCCGCACGCAGTCGACCGAGAGCGAGTGGAGATACGTCCCGGTGCGCCGGACGGCCCTCTTCCTGCAGGCGAGCCTCGCCCGCGGCCTGGCCTGGGCCGTGTTCGAGCCGAACGCTGAGCCACTGTGGCAGAGCGTGCGTATCGCGATCGAGCGGTTTCTCCACAGGTTGTTCCAGGACGGCGCGTTCGCCGGACGCAGGCCGCAGGACTCGTACTTCGTGAAATGCGATGCCAGCACGATGACCCAGAACGACATCGACACCGGGCGATTGGTCTGCCTGCTGGGCTTCGCGCCGTCCAGGGCCGCCGAGTTCGTGACGTTGAGAATCGGACAGTGGACGAGAGACGCGGACCACGGGCCGGAATGACGTGTGGATCGGCTGGATCGAGTTCGACCTGCTCCTCGGCGACGTGCACTCGCTGAAGGAGAAGCGCAGCATCCTTCGGCCTCTCATCGCAGACCTCAGCCGGCGAACCGAGGCGGCCGTCGCGGAGGTCGGTGCTCACGATCTCCACCGCCGCGCGGTCATCGGCATCTCCGTCGTCGCCGGCGGCGCGTCTCACGTCCGAGATGTGCTCGACCGCGCAGACCGCCTGCTCACCGAGGCGCATCCCGAGATCACGATCCTGTCGGCCCGCCGAGGACTGCACTCTAGCGAGGACTGATCGATGACCGCGCTGTCCTGGTGGTCGATCCGGGCAGTGGCTGAACAGGCGATCGCGCGTTGTCAAGCACGGCAGAGGATCCGCCTCGCGGGTTACGGTGAGGGAACCCGTTGAGGAGACGTCGTGAACACCCCTCGCACCACAGCCTCCAGCGGCATCACTGTCTCGGTGGTGCTCCCGGTGAAGGATGACGCCCCCGAGTTGCGGCGATGCCTCAGTGCACTGGCTTCGCAGACCCGACCCGCCGACGAGATTCTCGTGGTGGACAACGCGTCCTCGGACGCTTCCGCACGAACGGCGCGCGCGGCCGGCGCCCGTGTCGAACGCTGCGACCGCCCGGGGATCGCCGCCGCGGCGGCCCACGGCTATGACTGCGCCCGGGGTGCGCTGATCCTCCGCCTCGACGCTGACTGCGTACCCGACCGCCTGTGGGTGGAGACGGTGATCGACGCCTTCGAGCGCCGGCCCGACGTGGATGCCTTCAGCGGCGGGGCGCATTTCATCGACGGGCCCAGACCGCTGCGCTCGCTGTTGGCGGCTGCGTACCTCGCCAGCTATGCGGCCGTTGCGGCATCCGCTCTCGGGCATCTGCCCCTCTTCGGCTCGAACATGGCCTTCCGGCGCGAGGCGTGGCGTCACGCGCGCGCACGAGCGCATCTCGACGATCCGGGATTGCATGACGACCTCGATCTCGCCTTCCATCTCGGCGAGCGCTTCCGGATCCGCTATCTGCCCGGTGCTCGGATGGGCATGTCCATGCGCCCGTTCGCCAGCCGCTCTGCTTTCCTACGGCGTATCGCGGCGGGATTCCGCACGGTTCTGATTCACTGGCCTCACGACTTCCCGCCGATCCGCTGGACGCGGATGGCGTTGCGCAGATTGCGAGATCGCGTCACGGTCATCGCCGCCTCGAGGCCTCGCGGATGAGTGGCGGGGCGCTCATCGGAGAGGTCGGACCACCCGACCTGCACGTCATGACGTTCAACATCCGCCGGCGCATCGATAGAACGTGGCGGCGAGCGGACCGGTGGCGGGATCGACTTCCGAAGATCCAGAAGCTGCTGCGCGAGGAATCCCCCACGCTGCTCGGGGTGCAAGAGGCGCTCCCCGACCAGGCGGCAGCGCTGGCCGAGGCGCTCGGGCGCGAGTACCGATTCGCCGGCCATGGCACCCTCCCGGGACCCACCGGCGAAGGATGCCCGCTGTTCTACGACACGAGACGCCTCGAACTGCTCGACTGGGGGCAGACCGCCCTGTCCGATCATCCGGATGAGCCGGGATCGAGGTCGTGGGGCAATCTGATCCCGCGAGTCCTCGTGCGCGCGGAGTTCCGCGATCGCGCCACCTCGTTGCGCCTCGTCGCCCTGAACACCCACCTCGATCCCTTCTCGAGACGGTCTCGCGCGCGGGCTGCGGAGCACATCCGCGACGTGGTCGCGCACCAGGAGCTGCCGGTTCTCGTGACAGGCGACCTCAACGCCCGTCCGAGGTCCCGAGCGATCACCACGCTGCTAGCGAACGGGGCGCTGCGCGACGCGTGGGATCGCGCCGAGCGACGGGCGACTCCGCCCTGGAACACGTTCGGCGCATACCGCGAGCCGCGGGCCGGCTCGGCGAGGATCGATTGGATCGCCGTCACTGCCGGTGTACGGGTGCTGCGCGTCGCGATAAACGGCCGACGCATCAACGGTGGCTGGCCGTCCGACCATCTGCCGGTACACGCCGTCATCCGCCTGCCCGAGACAGGAGCACCGTGAGAAGGAACTTCCTGCATCCCCCGAGCTCGGTGCTCGAATACCTCGCTGACGCCGTGCGCGTGCTGGGTGTGGCGAGCGTCCTCGTCCTGGCGATCTGGGGAACGGGGACGGATGCCGGCATCCTCGCGTTCACGCTGCCCGCGCTGTTGCTCCCCCGGTTCCTCGGCGCTCGGGCAGGGTTCGACATCATGTTCGGCGTCAGCGTGCTGATCGCAGCGTGGAGCAACGTGCTCGACGTGTACACGACGGTTCCGTGGTGGGACCTCGTCGTCCATTTCGTCTGCACGGGTGTGATCGTCGTCGCCGCCTACCTGACGCTCGCGCAGGTGAAGGTCGTCGCCGATCCACGGCGAGCGGGATCGTCGGCGAGGACTCCGCTCGTGCTGGCCTCGGCACTGGGCCTGGCGGTCAGCGCCCTTTGGGAGATGGTCGAGTGGTTCGGCTACACCTTCATCACGGACGACATCTTCGTCGCCTACGCCGACACGATCGGCGACATGGCCGTCGGAGGTCTCGGCGGTGTGTGCGCGGGCATCGTGCTGGCGTTCGTCCGGCTGCGCCGGCCGGATGCGGACGACCACGGGAGCGCGGCACCAACGGATTCCGTGCAATCCGCAGGTCGACCGCGCTAGCCGTCGGAGGGTCCCACGACTCCCGTCACACGGCTCGAGCCGACGCGAACACATTCGCCGGGTCGAAGAGCCGCTTCAGCTCTCGCAGCCGCGCGGCCGCTGCGCCGTACCCGGCAGTCGCGTCCTCTCCCCCGCCGTCGATGAACGTGAGCGCCAGCGCGTCGGTGCGCCACGGCTCGAACGGCGCGATGCCGGCGCGGACCGCGGCCGCCGCCGCCGCGAACGCCTCCGGGACCGGCACCACGGCGATCGTGTGAAGCAGATACTCGCCTTCCAGCGACGACACCGCTCCCCCGTTCGCAGCCGGGCGCGCGATCGCCCCGCCGAGGTGACGCAACTCGACGATGAACAGACCCGGCTGTCCTGCGGCCGCGACTAACGCGTCGACCGCCTCACCGGGCAGCGAGTCCAGGACCGCATGCGCCGTCAGGGCCGGGGTCGGGTCGGGCGGATCCATATGCACGGCGACGAGACCGGCCGAAGGGATGCGCGCGAACGTGTCCATCTCAGGCTCCAGAGCGCGCAGCGGGGCGAGGAGAGCGGATGCCGCGGCATCCGTGTCGAGAATCGCCCCGTCCACGACCACCAGCGCTCGTCCGCTGAGGAAGGGCGGCAGTTCGGGCATCGGAGGGAAGTGGAGCACCCGGAGCGTCGTCGTGGCGGTCTCGGGCGCGGTCGCAGTCCACTCCGCCCACGCGCGCGCGACAACATCGGCGTGCGACGCGTCCCACAGCAGCATCCCCGCGAACACGTCGGCGTAGGGCAGCAGGTCGATCTCGATCGAGACCACCACGCCGAACGCACCCGAGCCGCCGCGCAGCGCCCAGAAAAGATCGGCGTGCTCATCGGCGCTCGCGCGCACGAGGGAACCGTCTGCAGTGACGAGCTGTACCGCACGCACAGTCTCAACCGCGAGCCCGTGGGCCCGCCCATAGAACGACAGCCCTCCGCTGAGCAGGTAGCCGACGACGGACACGTCGCCCGAGCTGCCGTGCATCGCGGTGAGGCCGTGCGCAGCGGCGACGGCGAGCACGTCATTCCACTGCGATCCGCCGAGGACGCGCGCGGTACGACCCACGGGATCCACGGTCGCGCCTCGAAGTCCGGCAAGACTCAGCAGCACCACGTCCGAGAGGTCCGTGTCGGCCAGGGCGCCCGCGGCGTGGCCCGTCGACTGCGGCGCGACGCGAAGCCCGCACGCCGTCGCCGCGCGGACCGCGTCGACGACGTCTTCGGCTGACTCGGGCCGGAGAACGGCGAACGGATGCTGGTCGATCGCAACGTTCCAGGGAACGCGCCCGGCGTCGTATGCGGCGTCGCCGGGGAAGGCGACGCGATCGCCGAGCGCAGCTCGGAGGCGGTCGACTCGCGTGTCGACGGGAACATCGGAAAGTGTCATGGCTGATCTCTTCGGTCGTTCGGATGGTTGGCGGTCAGTAGTCTCGCGCGGCGGGCCGGGCGGGCAACACCCCAGATGAACGGGGTTTTCCAGCCCCCCAGAATCCTGGGATGGCGCAGCGAGCGGGCGGAGGGGCACACTTGGGCGCATGACCACGGCGTTGGCACTGGGTCGCGCACGCAGCGACATCGACGTCGTCTCGCGCGCAGGGCTGCCGCTTCACCACTTCATGGACGAAGCCACCGAAGCGATTCAGCGCGCGGTTCCGTTCGACGCGGGATGCCTGTCGACCCTCGACCCCGCCACCGCGTTGGTCTCGAGCAGCCGCAAGGTCGGCGCTCTGACCGGCAGCAACGACGGCGACATCACCTGGGCGAAGATCGAGTACGGGAGCGAGGACCCGACGACTTTCACCCGCATCCTGCTCGCGGGCAAGGTCGCGGTGGGCGTGCACGACACGCTCGACGGCGATCTGGATCAGTCCGTGCGGATGGCCGAGTTCATGGTGCCGTTCTTCGACTTCCTCGACGAGGCTCGCGTCGTCTTCGCCGACAAGGCAGGCGCGTGGGGGGCGATCTCCCTCTTCCGCGGAGCCGGCGAAACGCCGTTCTCGCAGCCAGAGCTCGACTTCCTCACCGAGATCGCCCCGGCCGTCACCCGCGGCATCCGTGCCGGTCTGCTCGCGCACGTCAGCCGGGTTCAGCCGGCCGTCGATCCCGGACCTGCGGTGATGATCGTCGACGCGAGCGATCGGCTTGTGCAGTCGAGCCCGGGAGCCACCGCTCAATTGGCTCGCATGGCGGATATCCCGAACACCGGCGACCCGCTGACGATCGTGCAGGCGCTGGTCACCGGGGCGCGCCGCTTCGCTCGAGGTGACATCGAGCGGATGCCGCGCATCCGCGTCCGCACCACGGATGGCGTGTGGCTCGTGCTGCACGCGTCGCCCCTGGGCGGAAGTGGAGACCGCGCCGGCGATGTCGTCGTGACGATCGAGGTGGCGCGTCCGCAGGAGGTCATCGGGCTGGTCGCCGACGCGTTCGGACTCACGAGCCGCGAACGGGACGTGGTCGGGATGGTGCTGCGCGGGTCGGACACGAAGGAGATCGCCGCCGCGATGCACGTGTCGCCGTACACGGTGCAGGACCACCTCAAGTCGGTGTTCGACAAGGCCGGCGTCAGCAGTCGCCGCGAACTCGTCTCGCGCGTCTACTTCGATCAGTACGTACCGCGCTGGGGCGGCGATGTCGGTGCGAACGGCTGGTACGCCGCGACCTGACCTTCTCTGCGTCGCATCACCGGATCTCAGGCGGCTCGGAGGATCTTCTCCATCGCTTTTCCACGAGCGAGTTCGTCCACGAGCTTGTCGAGATAGCGGATTTTCTGCATCAACGGGTCCTCGATCTCCTGCACGCGCACGCCGCAGACGACGCCCGTGATCAGTGAGGCGTTCGGGTTGAGGTGCGCGTCTGCGAAGAACTCCTCGAACGTCGTGCGCTGGGCGAGGTGCCGGCCGAGCTCCGAGTCGTCGAAGCCCGTGAGCCATTCGATGACCTGGTCGACCTCCTCCTTCGTGCGACCCTTCTTCTCGGCCTTCGCAACGTAGAGGGGGTAGACCGACGCGAAGCTGATCGTGTAGATCCTGCTCATGCCCGCGATCCTATTGCGGGCGGCTGCGGAGGTAGCGCACGTGCGTGGCCAGGGGCGAGTGAAGCACCCCGACGGGCTCAAACCCGAAGGATTCGACGCCGTCGAAGATGCGCTCGCCGGAACCGAGCAGGACGGGGGCGATGTCGAGCGTGAACTCGTCGATGACCCCTGCGATGAGCGCCTGCCGCACCGTCGAGGCGCCGCCCGCGATGTCCACGCCGCCGTTGCCGGCCGTCTCGCGCGCCCGCGCGTATGCGGCGTCGAAGCCGTCGGTGACGAAGTGGAAGGTCGTCCCGCCCTCCATCTCGATCGGCTCGTGGGCGTGGTGGGTGAGCACGAACACCGGTGCATGATACGGCGGCTCCGGCCCCCACCAGCCGCGCCAGTCGTCCTCCCATTCGCCCCGGATGGGCCCGAACATGTTGCGGCCCATCACGTAGGCGCCGCGCGGGCGCATCAGCCACTCGGCCGCGATCGCGTCGGCGTCGTTCGCCCGCTGGTCGCCGATGTGCCAGCTGTGCAGCTCGATGCCGCGCTTGCCGAGCGGGTGCTCGCGACTCTGTTCGGGTCCGGCGACGAATCCGTCGAGCGAGATCGACATGTGGCACGTCGTGTCCGGCATCTGCTCCCTTTCGAAGAGGATCGCACGTGGGCGACCAGTCGACCGCAATCTCTCCGAGGCCGCGGCGGACCGCTTCAGTTTCCGCCGATGACATGCTCCGGCAAATCCTGGTGGCGTTTCGGTCGCGGCCCCGCCGCCGCCCACGGCCGGCGCCACTCGGGTGCCGGGAAGGCGTCGGCGAAGTAGAGCGTCTCGCGCGCGACCTTGTCGCCTCGGAACTGCATGATCTTGACGTAGTGCAGCGGTTCGCCGCCGTCGTAGCTGAGGAGCCCCTCCGCGATCCAGAGGTCGCCGGAGCCTCTGATCTCCTGAGGCTGGAAATCGAGCTTCGCCGGGTAGCGCTCTCGCCAGCCCTGCTGAGCGGCCTTGCCCTGGAACCACTCGTCGGACTGCGGGAATTCGAGCACGACGTCGTCGTGATAGAGCTCCGATGCCTTGGACTCGTTGGGTCCTCCGGTGTATGTCCACTGGCGCAGCAGCAGGGCGCGGACGTCTTCGTACTCCATTGCACGACCCTTCGCCGGGGCGGACGGTGTTTTCGTCGATCTTCGGGCATCTGCGGCGCGGTGTCCATCAGGCAGTCGCCGAACCTCGAGACGTCGGTCAGGTGCGCGAGTCGTGAGCCATCAGGCTCCGTACCCATTCCTCGTGATCATCGAGGTCGAACTGAGCGAACGTCAGGCTCTCGTCGATCCACTCTTCAGAGACGGTTGCGGTGTTCTCCTGGGATGCCGTCAGGTCGGGCTCGCTCACGGTCGTGACACCCAGCCAGACCGGAAGCGCCTGTGTGTCCAGGATGATGCTCAGCAGCTTGAGTTCGACATCGAGCGCCTTCCGAGCATCGGCGGGGATCGAATCCCAGTCGATCCGGCGATCCGCCCGGTCTGCGGGAACCTGCGTGAAGGGAGTCGATTCCGCGTACCGGGACTGAATGGTGCGACCGAGCAGTTCCGCGCGCTGGATGATGACCTGCTGGGTCTCGTTCCAGCGCTCCGCTCGAGGCAGCGCATCCTGCATGTCCTCCAGCGCCTGCTGTGCCGCGTCCAGCTTCTCGGCTTCGGCTTCGGCTTCCTTGCGGAGCTTGCGCCCTTTCCAGATGAGCACTCCGCCGATGGCGAGAAGGGCGGGCAGCGCGACGATGCCGGTCAGGACGGCGGTGCCGCCCGCTACGCCCATGCGGCCGGCAGCCAGCGAACCGCCGCCCAGCCAGGCGAGCGTCGAGCTGGACGCGGCCGCACCCGACAGGGAGGCGATCGCAGTTCCGGTCGACACGGTCCCCGCCGCCGAGAGCGAGACGAACATCCCGGCCGCGGTTCCCGCACTCGTCCCTGCCTCCGGACCCGGGTCTTGTGCAGCCCTCGACACCGTTTTCAGGATGCTGAGCTCTGTCTGTCCTCGGAGCCCGCGGATCTGACCTTCGAGAGATCCCGCCGTCCCGCCGGTCGCGCCGAGACCCTGGGCAGCGAGCAACGGCTGCCAATCCACCGTCGCGGCGGTTTCGAGGAACGGGAGGATGAAGGCGCCACGAGCTCGGTCGAGCGTGCGCTCGGCGTTGCGTATCTGGAAGGTGACCCGCTCCGTCAGCAGGTTCGACGAGGCGATGATCTGCGCTCGTCGCGCCTCGTTCTCCTCGTGGATCGGCCCGGCCATGGCGCGGGTGAACACACCCGGGCGAGTCTGCGCGGCGAGCGCTCGGTCGGTCTCCTGCTCGAGCTCCGCCTCCGTGTGTCCGAGCGCATCCAGGAGGCGCTGGCGGTATCGGCCGGCCGGATCGGTCTTGCCCGACTCGATGCGCGAGATCGCCACGGCCGCACTCTTCGGGCTCTCGTCGCTGCCGTAACCGGCGACGCGGCCGAGATCCTGCTGTCCCTTGCCGTTCGCGCGCCGCCATTCCTGCCCCCAAGCCTTCAGCACAGCAGCCTGCGCCGCCAGACGGGGTTTCGGGATCGTGCGCTCTGTCGCCACGGTTGACACCTACCCTAACTTCATGCCTATACTCGGGCTAACACGGGGCTAATTTAGCATCCGCTCCGCCCACTATATAGGGAGATCATCATGAGCATGAGTGCACTACCGGCTTGGTCCGAGCAGGATGCACCCGCACCCGGCGCCGGCGCGAGTGAGGCCCCGGACGAGGCGCGCACGCGAAACACCGGCAGCCCCTGGCTGATCCTCGCCCCGCTCGGAGCCGCGGCACTCTCGGCCGCCGTCCTGCTGCGCAAGCCCGCAGTCCGCAAGGCCTGCGGCGACGTCGTCCGGGATCCCGAGGTTCGCGAGGTCTGCAAGGACGCCGGCGAGAAGGCCTACCGCGTGATCGCTACATCCTGGCGTCGGCACGGTGGTCCGGCCGGCCTGGCCGAGACCTTCCTGCGCTGACATCGGCGGAGCCGCGGCCTCATCGGCGCGGCTCCGTCGCCGCGGACCCGCCCGAGCGACGCCCAGCGCCGCAGCCCCTCAGCCCCGACGCCCTGCCTAGGCTGTCGGGGTGCCTGATGCGATCTTCGCGGACCCTCGGCTTGCTCGGCTCTACGATCTTTTCGAGTCCGAACGCCGCGACCTCGACGCTTACCTCTCGATCGCGGCCGAGTTCGGGGCGCATCGGGTCCTGGACGTCGGCTGCGGGACGGGCGTTTTCGCTCTGATGCTCGCCGACCGCGGTCATGAAGTGGTCGGCGTGGACCCGGCGGCGGCGTCGGTCGACGTGGCCCGCGCGAAGCCCGGCGCCGGCCGGATCCGTTTTCTCGTCGGCGACGCCAGCACGCTGCCGCCGCTGCGGGTCGATCTTGCGACGATGACGGGCAACGTTGCCCAGGTCTTCCTGACCGACGCGGACTGGATGGCGACGCTCCGCGGAATCCACGGCGCATTGCGTCCCGGCGGGCGACTGGTGTTCGAGTCGCGTGATCCGGCCCGTCGCGTATGGGAGGACTGGATCCGCGACTGGTCTCCGGTGCGGCTCGAGATCGACGGCCTCGGCGTCGTCGAGTCCTGGGCCGAGGTCACGCGGGTAAACGGAGCATCCGTGACCTTCGAGGGAGCAGTCACCCTTCCTGACGGCACCGTCGTGCCCACCTCGTCCACGCTGCGTTTCCGTGAGCGGGACGAACTCGAGACGACGCTTGCGGATGCCGGATTCACCGTCGACGAGGTGCGGCAGGCCGCCGATCGGCCCGGCCTCGAGTTCGTGTTCGTGGCAACGCGCGACTAGTCCGAGCGGCGAGCTCGGGCGCGAGCGGCCCGTCGTGCCGGACGCGTCGAGCGTCGTCGGTGCGGCGGGCGTTGCCCCTATGCTGATGCTCGCGATCGCTCGGATGTCGCAGCACCTGTCGATTCACGCGGAGGGACTGCCCGTGACCTGGTTCACCACGCTGCCCCTGGCGATTTCGCTGCCCCTCTTCGTGGGCGGCTTCGTCGTCCTGTCCTGCCTGGTCGTCGTGGCGCTGCGGCCGGTCGTACGGAGGCTGGTCGACGATGCCGAGCAGTGGGATCGAGTCCTCGGTCACGTGATCGGCACCTTCGGCGTGTTCTTCGGCATCCTGCTCGCACTCGTGGCGGTGTCGGTCTACGAGAACTATTCGGACACGCGAGAAGCGGCGCTCCACGAGGCCGGGCAGATCACCGCGCTCTACCGCGGCACCACGGGATTGCCGGAGCAGGTGGCGGAGCCCCTCCAGGAGACGATCAAGGAATACCTGCGTGTCGTGATCGAGGAGGACTGGCCCGACCAGCGGCGGGGGGAGCTGCCGGAGGCCAGCCTCGAGCTCGTGGACGAGCTCGAGCGGGAGATCCATGAGTACGAACCCGACGGCCTGCAGCAGCTCGCGGAGTTCCAGCAGCTCCTTGCCACCTTCGACGACTTCGTCGAGACGCGGCGGGTCCGCATCGACGCCACCGCTCTCGAACTGCCCACGCTGTTCTGGATCGCGATCTGGGTGGGCGCTGCGGTCAATGCCGT
>NZ_DASUNI010000133.1:0-2469 GCF_036277215.1 Microbacterium sp.
GGAGGGCTTGCCACACTGGCAAAACTGTAGGACAGAAGAAAAACCGATTTGGTTACGTAGTTGTTGGGGGACACTGAATGATCACGCGGATTCGGGAGGTGCGCCGAGCGCGCGGAATGACGCTCGACGACGTCGCCAAAGCCTGCCGGCCGCCAACCACCCCGCAAACGATCGGGAGGCTTGAGACCGGAACGCGAACCGTTTCCCTGGTTTGGCTCAACCGCATAGCCGACGCGCTCGGAGTGGATGCTGCGGATCTGGTCGAGGGAGGCGGCGAGAAGGCCGAGCTGCCGGTGATGGCGGTACTCGGGGTCGGTGGTGCCGTGGCTCCGAGGCGGTCAGCAGTCGTGGTCGCTCCACGGCCGAAGGCAGGCCAGGTCGCGATCACCGTCTCTGCGAGCAACGGCGACTATCGCGCGGGCGACGAAATCTGGTGCGACACGGTCGAACCCGGCGGGTTCGCGGCCGCGCTCAACCGCGATGTGCTCGTGCCTCGCCCCGCCGGGCGGTTCCTGTTCGGTCGCCTGATCGACCGGGATGGCGACCGCTTGCAGCTGCTCCCGCCGGGCGCGGGCGGCCGGCAGCAGATCGTCGCCAACCCACCGTGGATTGCAGTCGCAAGGAAGCTGGTTCGGGCGCTCTAGCCCTACTGCTGGTGCTGGCTTCCCGGTGCGCTGACGCCTTCCAGAGCCTGACCGGCGGTGTCCTCGTCGGTCTCGCGCGCCAGATCGCCGAGGCTGACAACGCCGACCAGCCGCGCATCGTCGTCGATGACGGGTAAACGCCGGACCTGCGCTTCGCCCATCTTGCGGGCCGCTTCCTCAATGGGATCGTCGGCATGGGCGGAGACGACACCGCTGGTCATCAGCTCGCTCACCGGCGTGTCGGGGCCGTAGCCCAGCGCCACGCCACGAACCGCAATGTCGCGGTCGGTGATGATCCCGATGAGGCGGTCGCCCTCCGTGACCGGGATGGAGCCCGTGTCGGCTTGCAACATGAAGCGGGCGGCGTCGCGAGCCTGCTGATCGGGTCGCACCGTCTCAACGCCGGTCGTCATGACTTCCGAAACCTTCATCGCCGCTGTCTCCTGGTCCGTTGTGGGTGAGTAACGAACATTGGGCCGCCGACGTTCCTAAGCCTCACGGCACGTTTTCGGTCAGGAGGTCGTAAGTGGCGACCAGTTCGTCGCGCTGGTTGAAAATCTCGACCGCCCAGCGAACCACGCCGGTGTCTTCGCTCTTGAGCGACTTGGATCGGACGCTGAGCTCCACGCGCATGGAATCACCCGGATAGAGCGGGGTCAGGAAACGCAGGTTCTCAAGGCCCGTATTGGCAAGGACGGGGCCCGGATCTGGATCGACGAATAAGCCGGCGGCGAAGCTGAGGATGAGATAACCATGGGCGACCCGGCCCTCGAAGATCGGTGAGGCCTTCGCCGCTTCTTCGTCCATGTGGGCGTAGAACTTGTCGCCGGTGAACTCGGCGAAATGCTCGATATCCTCTATCGTGACCGTTCGGCTTGCGGTCTTCAGCGTGTCGCCGATCTCTAGCTCGGACATTCGGCATCGGAAGGGATGAACGTCTACGAACTGCTTGGGAGCACCCGGCACGTACTGCCCGGTGATGGCCGCGATCATCGTCGGCGATGACTGGATCGCGGTCCGCTGCATGTAATGCTTCACGCCGCGGATGCCACCCATCTCCTCGCCGCCGCCGGCGCGGCCGGGGCCGCCGTGAACCAGCACGGGGAGCGGCGATCCGTGGCCCGTCGATTCCTTGTGGTTGGTGCGGTCGATGACGAGCATCCGCCCGTGATAGGCAGCCGCTCCGCGGACGAAATCGCGCGCCGAGTCCGGCGAATGGGTGAAGAGCGATAAAGCGAGGCTGCCCATGCCGCGGTTCGCTAGAGCGATGGCGTCACCCATGTCGCGGTACGGCATGATCGTCGATACGGGTCCGAACGGCTCGACGTCGTGCACGGCTTGCGTGGACCAGGGATCGTCGGTCCGCAGCAGGACGGGTGCCAGGAACGCCCCGCCCGGAACCGGCGGATCGGCTGCCGGATCGCCCGCGACGATCCTCGCTCCGGCTGCTTCCAGCTCCGCGATCTTGGCGCGCACGTCGTCGCGCTGCGAGAGGCTGACGAGCGCTCCCATGCGCGTGTCCTCGGCGCGCGGGTCGCCGACCTTGGTCCCGGCGAGGCGCTCAGCGAGCGCCTGCTGAACGGCGTCGAGATACTTGGCGGGCGCCATCGCCCGGCGGATCGCGGTGCACTTCTGGCCAGCCTTGACCGTCATCTCGATTGCGATCTCGCGCACGAACAGGTCGAACTCCGGCGTGCCGGGCGTCGCATCCGGCCCAAGCAGCGAGGCGTTGAGACTGTCCTGCTCGGCAATGAACTTTACGGACTCGCGCATGACGGTCGGGTGAGTGCGTAGCTTCAGTGCGGTCGAGGCCGAGCCTGTGAAG
>NZ_DASUNI010000134.1:0-11468 GCF_036277215.1 Microbacterium sp.
CGTGCGCCTTCCTGACGCCGATCTGGGCTATCGTCCTCGGCCTCGTCGCCGGTGCGGTCTGCGCCCTCGCGATCGAGCTGAAGTTCAAGCTCGGCTTCGACGACTCGCTCGACGTCGTGGGCATCCACCTTGTCGGCGGTCTCATCGGAACGCTGTACCTGGGCTTCTTCGCCAACACCACCGGGCTCATCTACAGCGGCAACGCGACTCAGCTGCTGGTCCAGGCGATCGCGGCCTTCTCGGTGCTGATCTACTCGTTCGTGCTCGCGTGGATCATCGGCTTCGCCATCCAGAAGACGATCGGCTTCCGCGTCAAGAACGAGGACGAGATCGCCGGCATCGACACCATCGTGCACGGCGAAGAGGGCTACGTCCTCGCCGACTCGAGGGCCTGACCCGTACCTCAGCACAGGAGGCCCCGCGACTTCGGTCGCGGGGCCTCCTGCTGTGTCGGCCGTTAGTGTCTGAGTGTGACGCCACGAAGGGGAATGCTCGGGGCGCTGTCGCGCCTGTTCGGTGCTCAGCGCACGTCCACCACGGCTCCGCGCGTCGCCGTCGAGCCGCACGTCGCCCCTCCTGGTGGCGACGACGAGGTGGGCCGCAGCGGGATGTCGGCGACCGTCGGGGTCGACCCGCCCGGCCCGGCGGGGCTGCGCATCTCCTACGCGCCGGACCGCGATGGAGATCCCGACGCCGGCGAGATCGTGTGGACGTGGGTTCCGTACACCGAGAACGACGGCCGCGGCAAGGATCGCCCCGTCCTCATCATCGGGCGGCAGGACGCGACGCGCGTCTTCGCCGTCCGCCTGACGAGCAAGGCGCACGACGGCGAGCGGAACTTCCTGAGCATCGGCACCGGCCCGTGGGACTCTCGCGGCCGCCCGTCGTGGATCGACATCGAACAGCTCTACAGCGTGCACGACGAGGGCATGCGGCGAGAGGCGTCCGCATTGGATCGGGAGCGATTCGTCCGCGTGGCCGACGCGCTGCATCACCGTTACGGCTGGGCCGTCGAAGGGTGACGCGGCTTCGGGGTGGGCGATACCAGACTCGAACTGATGACCTCTTCCGTGTGAAGGAAGCGCGCTACCAACTGCGCCAATCGCCCGTGGCCCTGCGGGCCGAGTCTCGATCCTACCGGATGCTCCGGGCGCGAGCGACCGTGCGTGCGCGTGACACGCGCGCGCCCAGGCTGGTTTGGCGAGTCCGAATTCATCGGCTAAAGTCGTTCACGCGCCTGGAGCAATCCAGGAAACGCGGATGTAGCGCAGTTGGTAGCGCACAACCTTGCCAAGGTTGGGGTCGCGAGTTCGAGTCTCGTCATCCGCTCGAGTGCAGAGATCTCCTTTCGAGGAGATCACGGCACGTGGGGTCAAACCACACGCGGTGGCGTGGCCGAGCGGCTAGGCACCGGCCTGCAAAGCCGTTTACACGGGTTCGAATCCCGTCGCCACCTCCAGTTCCGCCCCCTTCACCTCTCAACTGAACAGCCTGAACAGGCGCGATTGGCGCAGCGGTAGCGCGCTTCCCTGACACGGAAGAGGTCACTGGTTCGATCCCAGTATCGCGCACAGAAAAACCCCCGGAATCCCGGGGGTTTTCTGCATTCGGCCATGAGCCGCGGATCGACGGCGGGACAGCCCTCGACAGTGATGTGCACCACACTCATCTGTTTGCGCACATTCTGCCGACGCAGCGCCTATGGTCGGAAGTGCCCGGGGATCCGAACCCCGGTCGGACGACGAGATCGCTCCTGGGGGAGCCGTCTCACTTGATCGTCCTACTGCGCGAGCAATGCCTCCATGAAGGAGGGCCATGTATCAGAGGACCCATCTCACCGCCGAAGAGCGCACCGTGCTCGGTCGTGTGAAACAACGCAACGATCGGCTCCGCCGTGCCGCGCGCACGAACGACGAGATCACGCGGGCCCGCAACGCCCGCCACCCGGACGGAACCAAGCGCTGCAACGGGTGCGGACGGGATCTCGAGTTCGACCGCTTCGCACCCTTCCCCCGCGAGCCCGACGGCTTGTGCACGCGCTGCCTGGACTGCCACCCGCCGAAGGGCATCGCACCGGCGCCATGACTGCGATCGTCGAGGATATCCGCACCGCGCTGCGCTCGTCGGCCGACCCGTCTCGCGCCCCTGGTCAACAGGCCTACATGAAATCCGCGATGCCGTTCCTGGGAGTGAGCGTGCCCGTCGTGCGGCGCATCGCGCGCGCGTCCGCGAAGGGGGCCGGCCCCATGGAGCCGGCAGGACTCCGGGATGCCGCCCGGACGCTCTGGGACGAAGCCGAGTACCGGGAGGAGCGATACGCCGCGACGGCGCTGCTCGCCGTCGGTGCGGCATCCGCGGATCAGGCCGTCGTGCCGCTCATCGAGCACATGGTGAGGACGGGGCGGTGGTGGGATCACACCGACCACCTCGCCCACCGCCTCGCCGGACTGCTGGACCGCGAGCCGGCCGCGACGGCGGCGCAGGTGCGGCGGTGGAGCACCGACGAGGAGATGTGGATCCGGCGGATCGCCATCCTTTCGCAGCTCGGGAGGCGCGAGCGCATCGACCTCGAGCTCCTGGCGGACGTGATCGCGCCGAACCTCGCCGATCCGGAGTTCTTCATCCGCAAGGCGATCGGCTGGGCGCTCCGCGAGTGCGCGCGAGTGCATCCGCAGTGGGTCCGGGAGTACGCCGAGGCCTCGGCGCTCAGTCCGCTGACTCGACGCGAGGCCCTGAAGCACCTCTGAGCCGGATGCTCCAGCGCAGCGACGCCGGATATCACGTGCGCCCGTCCATTGCCCCGCGAGGGCTTGTCGCCCTCGCCGCGTCGGCGTAGCGTGACCGGCATCCGCGAGGCACCCCAAGCGGCGGCGACCTCCAGCGGATCGGAAGTCGGACCGTCATGACTGCCGCTCTCGAGCTCGCGCGCGTCGCATACCAGGAGCACCGGTGGACCGCTGCCCGGGACGCGTTCGGCGATGCCCAGAGGAGCAGGCCTCTGCCGGCCCGCGACCTGGAACTGGCCGCCACGACCGCGTTCCTGCTCGGCCTCGAGAGCGAGGGTGTCGACACGCTCACGCGGGCGCACGAGGCCTTCCTGGCCGCCGACGACATCACCGGCGCCGCCCGATGCGCTGCGTGGCTCGGCATCCAGCTGACGAATTCGGGAAGCCGAGCGCGCGGCGGCGGCTGGCTCGCGCGGGCCCAGCGGCTCGTCCACGGACCCGGCGAGCCCGGGGACGCCGAGGGCTTCCTCCTGATTCCCCTGGGTCTCGGCTCGCTGTACTCCGGCGACGCCGACGGCGCGCTGCGGGCATTCGATCAGCTCGTCGACTTCGCGCAGCGCTTCGGCGACCGCGACATCCTCTGCCTCGCAAGGCTCGGGCAAGGCCAGGCGCGGGTCATGGCCGGTCAGGTGGAAGAGGGGATGAGCCTGTTCGACGAGGCCATGGTCGCCGTCACCGCGGACGAGATCTCGCCCCTGCCGGCGGGGATCGTCTACTGCGCTGTGATCGGCACGTGCCATCTGGCCTACGATCTGCGCCGCGCTCACGAGTGGACCGTCGCACTGGACCAGTGGTGCGCCGCGCGCCCCGACATGATCCCGTTCAGCGCCCAGTGCCAGGCCTATCGCGCGGCGCTGTACTGCCTCCACGGCGCCTGGTCGGAGGCATACGGCGCGGCGCTGCTGGCCGAGGAGCGGTTCGAGCGAGGCGACCGCGAGGCGGCGTACGGCGCGTTCTACCAGAAGGGCGAGATCGAGCGGCTGCGGGGTCAGTTCGAGGCGGCGGAGGCGTCCTACCGCCGCGCCGGCGAGACAGGATTCGAGCCGCAGCCGGGGCTGGCCCTGCTCTTCCTGGCTCGTGGTCACGGCGAGGTGGCGCTGGCTCTCATCCGGGGCGCCGTCGATGGCACCGATCCCGGAACGCGCCGGCGGCTGCTGCCCGCACTGGTGGCGATCGAGCTCGCTGCGGGACACCTCGCGGACGCCCGCGCGGCCGCAGACGAGCTGCGCATAGGCAGCTCTGACAGCCGGATGCCGATGCTGAGAGCCTCAGCCGGTCAGGCCCACGCTGCGGTGCTGCTGGAGGAGGGCGACGCGCACGGCGCGCTCGCCGAGGCCCGCCGCGCGAGCTCGCTCTGGCGCGACCTCGACGTCCCGTTCGAGCTGGCGCAATGCCGATCCCTGATCGCGCGCGCGCATCGAGTCCTCGAGGACGCCGCGTCCGCCGACGTGGAGTTCCAGGCCGCTCGAGCCATCTTCACGCAGCTGGGGGCCACCCCGAGCGTTCGGGAGCTGGACGTCGCGGGCAGGACGCCCGGCGACGCGCCACTGACGGGCCGAGAGGTCGAGGTGCTCCGACTGGTCGCGTCCGGCCTGACCAACAAGGCGATCGCGGCGGAGCTGTACCTCAGCGAGAAGACCGTCGCCCGGCACCTAGGCAACATCTTCGCCAAGCTGGACCTGGCGTCACGCGCGGCCGCGACGGCCTACGCCTACCAGCATCGGCTCGTCTGATCGCCGGCCGGCCGGAGCCGCGAGCCGCGACGCGAGATACCTCGCGTCGCGACGGACGCCGGGAAGTGTGGCGGAAGCCGCCGCGAACAGGAACTCCTGCCCGAGCAGATAGAGGCCGGGAACAGCCGACACCTCGCCACGCTCGTGATCGGGTCGCTGCGCGGACGCGCCCGGCAGGTCCAGGATGCCGAAATCCTCGCGGTAGCCGGTGCACCAGACCACGCTCGCGACATCGAGGATCCGTCCGTCGGCGGTGCGGGGGAGACCGTCGGCGACGTCCGTGATCCGCTGCACGCGCGTCACGCCGGCCGCGGCGAGATCGCGCAGCCGGGTGCGGATGAGCGGCGGCCCGCTGAACCGGGCAGCGGCCCTCCGGCCGACCGGGGTGGCCAGCGTGAGCACCCGAGTGCCGGCGAACCGGATCAGCGGCAGCGCGAACCGGGCCGCGCTCCGTCCGTGGCGGAAGGGCAGCTCACCCACCGGCTCGCCTGCGAGCAGCACCTCGCGGTCTGAGCTCAGCTCCAGGGCGATTTCCGCCCCGGAATTGCCCAGCCCGACGACCAGGACCGCGCCGGGACGCAGCTGGGCGGGGTTGCGGTAGTCGCTGGAGTGCACTTGCAGGATCGATCCGGCGATCCGATCCGCGAACACCGGAACGAACGGCACCTGCTCCGCGCCGGTCGCGAGCACGACGCTGTTCGACCGCCACCGCCGGCTGCCCGCCTCGACGAGGAATCCGTCGCCGTCTTGCCGAACGCGCTCCACCCGGATGCCGGTACGAACCGGGAGCGCGAATCGCGCCGCGTAGGCCTCCAGGTAGTCGGCCTGCTCGTCCTTGGTCGGAAACGCCAGCCGGTCGCCGGGGAAAGGCATCCCGTCCAGTCCGTCGAACTTGGCGGGGGTGAACAGCCGCAGCGAGTCCCATCGGGTCCGCCAGGCGTCCCCGACCCGGCTTCCGGCGTCGAGGATCACGAAGTCCCGCCTCGCTCGGACGAGGTGATAGCCGAGGGCCAGTCCGGCCTGTCCTCCGCCGATGATGACGATGTCAGCCGACTCGGCCGATGTCGGGAACGATCGAGTGTCCATCGCTCCGCCTCCTGTTCTGCGAGATGTCCATGTCTCGACGCTAGAAAGAAGCGCCCGCGGCCGAATCGGGCGGACGACCCATTCAGGCACGATGCGGATGGGCAGTTCTGCCCATCCCGAAAGGTCCGCTCGGCAGGCGATCGTTCTGTTGCGGTCGTCGGCGGTGCCGCTGCGCCGCCCGGATCGGCCGTCGGCTGCCGAACTAGACTGTGGGCATGGGATTGCGCCGGCTGCCGAATGCGACTTCCGTCGCTGCCGTCGGCACGCGAACGCTCGGCGCCTGAGCGGGCGGGGCGCGGTGCGCGCCCGAAGCTGAGTAGCCTTGATCCGAGCCACCCTCTGGAGAGTCCCTTGACTGACGCCGCCCTCCCGCCGGACGTGACCTATCCGGCCGACGGATTCGCCCTCTTCCCCGATCGCTCCGTCGTCGCCCTGCGCGTTCACGGCGAGCTGAAGGACCTCGCCACCACGATCCAGGAGACGGATGTCGTGGAGCCGGTCTCGATCGACAGCCCCGACGGGCTCGCGATCCTGCGCCACTCCGCAGCTCACGTCCTGGCGCAGGCGGTGCAGCGGATACATCCGCAGGCCAACCTCGGGATCGGGCCTCCGATCACGGACGGCTTCTACTACGACTTCGGGGTTCAGCATCCGTTCACGCCCGACGATCTGAAGGCCATCGACAAGGAGATGCAGCGCATCATCCGCGAGGGCCAGCGGTTCGTCCGTCGTGTCGTCAGCGACGAGGAGGCACGCGCCGAACTCGCGGCCGAGCCGTTCAAGCTCGAACTCATCGGGCTCAAGGGAGGCGCCGCTTCAGGCAGGGAGGCGGCCGAGGGGGCCTCTGTCGAGGTCGGCTCCGGCGAGCTCACGATCTACGACAACGTGAACCGCGACGGCGAAGTCGTCTGGAAGGACCTGTGCCGGGGTCCTCATCTGCCGAGCACCCGAACGATCGGAAACGGCTGGACGCTCACCCGAATGGCGGCCGCGTACTGGCGCGGCAGCGAGAAGAATCCCCAGCTGCAGCGCATCTACGGAACGGCCTGGCCGTCGAAGGACGAGCTGCGTGCCTACCAGCAGCGGCTGGAGGAGGCGGCCAAACGCGACCACCGCCGGCTCGGCAAGGAGCTGGACCTGTTCTCGTTTCCCGACGAGATCGGTTCCGGGCTCTCGGTCTGGCACCCGCGCGGCGGAATCGTGCGTCAGGAGATGGAGCAGCACGCGCTGCGCCGCCATCGCGACGCGGGGTACACCTACGTGTACACGCCCCACATCACGAAGAAGGACCTGTTCGTCGAGTCCAACCACCTCGTCACCTACGCCGAGGGCATGTTCCCGCCCATCCACATGGACGAGGAGCGGGACGAGAGCGGTGAGATCACCAAGCACGGCGTGGACTACTACCTCAAGCCGATGAACTGTCCCATGCACATCCTGATCTACCGGGAGCGCGCCCGCAGCTACCGCGATCTGCCGATGCGTCTCGCCGAGAACGGCACGGTCTACCGCAACGAGCTCTCGGGCGCGCTGCACGGATTGACGCGCGTGCGCGGGTTCACCCAGGACGACGCCCATCTGTTCGTCACGCCCGAGCAGCTCGAGGGCGAGGTGGCGGACGTCCTCGAATTCGTGCTGTCGCTGCTGCGCGACTTCGGTCTGAGCGACTTCGAGCTGGAGCTGTCGATGCGCGACGACGAGAAGGCGAAGTGGATCGGCGATGAGGAGCATTGGGCCGAGGCGACCGACGCGCTGCGGCGGGTGGCTCTTGCGAGCGGCCTGAAGCTCACCGAGGTGCCGGGCGAGGCGGCCTTCTACGGCCCGAAGATCGACCTCAAGGTGCATGATGCGATCGGGCGCACCTGGCAGCTGTCGACCGTGCAGCTGGACTTCAACCTGCCCGAGCGGTTCCACCTCGAGTTCACCGACCGCGACGGGGCCAAGAAGCGGCCCGTCATGATCCACCGTGCACTGATGGGCTCGATCGAGCGGTTCTTCGCCATCCTGCTGGAGCACTATGCCGGCGCATTCCCGGTGTGGTTGTCGCCGGTGCAGGTGGTGGGCATCCCTGTCGCCGAGGAGTACTCGGAATACCTGGTCGAGATCGTCGGGCGGCTCAGGCGCGAGGGCGTGCGCGCGGAGGTCGACCACAGCGACGATCGCATGCAGAAGAAGATCCGCACCCACACCACCCAGAAGGTGCCGCTGCAGCTCATCGCCGGCGAGCAGGATCGCGCCGCCGGCACGGTGTCGTTCCGCTTCCGCGACGGCTCGCAGGAGAACGGAGTCCCGGTCGAGGACGCGGTGCGGCGTATCCGCGACGCGATCTCCACGCGCGCGCTCGTGAACACGGGTGAGGATCTCGCGTGAGAACGGCGCGCGTCGAAGGGCACGCTGGTGACTGACGACCGCGAACTGCCGCTGGAGGAGGCCGCGGCGCTCGTCGGCGTGCCCGACCAGTTCCAGCGACTGTGGACACCGCATCGGATGGCATACATCCAGGCGGGTCCGCAGCCCCTGCGTGACGCGTGCCCGTTCTGCGCGGCTCCGGACATGTCGGACGAGGACGGATTGATCGTCGCCCGCGGCCGCACCTGTTACGTGCTGCTGAATCTGTTCCCGTACAACTCCGGCCACCTCCTGGTGTGCCCGTACCGCCACATCTCGCAGTACGACGAAGCCACCGCCGAGGAGGTCACCGAGATCGGCGCCCTCACGCAGCGCGGGATGACGGTCCTGCGCGCGGTCTCATCCTGCGACGGGTTCAACATCGGCATGAACCAGGGACACGTCGCCGGCGCGGGCATCGACGGGCACCTGCACCAGCACATCGTTCCGCGGTGGACCGCCGACGCGAACTTCTTTCCGATCATCGCGAAGACGAAGGCCCTGCCCCAGCTGCTGGGCGAAGTCCGCCGCACCGTCGCCGACGCCTGGCACGCCTGACCCCGCATCGACTGCCCGGTCCAGCCGCCCGCCGGTGGCTCGCTGCCGCGGCGGGGGCGGCGTCCGAGCCGAACTAGAATCGATTCTTATGACTGACAGCACCACCGCCTCCTCGCACGCCCCCCAGCACGGATCGAGTCGCGTCAAGCGCGGCCTCGCGGAGATGCTGAAGGGCGGCGTCATCATGGACGTCGTCACCGTCGAACAGGCTCGGATCGCCGAGGACGCCGGAGCGGTCGCGGTCATGGCGCTCGAGCGCGTTCCGGCTGACATCCGCGCGCAGGGCGGCGTCTCGCGCATGAGCGACCCCGACATGATCGACGGCATCGTCGAGGCGGTCTCGATCCCGGTGATGGCGAAGGCCCGCATCGGGCACTTCGTCGAGGCGCAGGTGCTGCAGGAGCTCGGTGTCGACTACATCGACGAGTCCGAGGTTCTCTCGCCCGCCGACTACGTCAACCACATCGACAAGTGGAAATTCACCGTTCCGTTCGTCTGCGGGGCGACCAACCTGGGCGAAGCCCTGCGCCGGATCAACGAAGGCGCGGCGATGATCCGCTCCAAGGGCGAGGCCGGCACGGGCGACGTGTCCGAGGCGACCAAGCACATCCGCAAGATCTCCGGCGAGATCAATCACCTCCGCTCGCTGACCAAGGACGAGCTGTACGTCGCGGCCAAGGAGCTGCAGGCGCCCTACGAGCTGGTTGCCGAGATCGCCGAGACCGGCAAGCTCCCGGTGGTGCTCTTCGTCGCCGGCGGCGTCGCGACCCCCGCGGATGCCGCGATGATGATGCAGCTGGGCGCAGACGGCGTCTTCGTCGGATCGGGCATCTTCAAGTCGGGCAACCCCGCGCAGCGCGCTGCCGCGATCGTGAAGGCGACCACCTTCTACGACGACGCCAAGGTCATCGCGGACGTGTCGCGCGGCCTGGGCGAGGCGATGGTCGGCATCAACGTGACCGACCTCGCCGCACCGCACCGCCTCGCCGAGCGCGGCTGGTAGCGGCGGACCGGTCGCGAGCGTGTCGAAACGGCCTCGCGTCGGTGTGCTCGCGCTGCAAGGCGACGTGCGTGAGCACGCACGCGTCCTCGCCGACCTCGGCGCCGATGTCGATCTCGTGCGCCGCCCCACCGAGTTGGCGGACGTGCACGGACTGGTGATCCCGGGCGGCGAGTCCAGTGTGATCGACAAGTTGTCGCGCGCCTTCGGGATGCAGGGGCCCATCCGCGAGGCCATCGCCGCCGGCATGCCCGTCTACGGGACGTGTGCGGGGCTCATCCTCCTGGCCGATCGCATCACGGACGGCATCGAGGGTCAGGAGACCTTCGGCGGTCTCGACGTGACGGTGCAGCGCAACGCGTTCGGCGGTCAGGTCGAGTCGTTCGAGACCGACCTCGACGTGCCGCTGCTCGGGGACCCCCCGGTGCACGCCGTCTTCATCCGCGCGCCGCTCGTGCTGACCGTCGGAGCGGGCGTCGAGACCGTCGCCAGCCTCGACGACGGCCGCGTGGTCGCCGTCCGCCACGGGACGCTGCTCGGCACGTCGTTCCACCCGGAGGTCACCGGTGAGCGGCGGTTCCACGAGGTGTTCCTCGATACCGTGCGCGCCGCCTGACACCAGAGGCGTCCCAGGCTAGCGTTCTGCCATGCGTGCGAATCCCGACATCCGGCGGCCCCGGTGACCACCGCATGGGTCGCGCTGCTTCGCGGCGTGAACGTGGGCGGGGTGACGATCCGAAATGCGGACCTGACCGCCCTGATGCGCGACGGACTCGGCTTCGCCGAGGTGCGCACCGTGCTCGCCAGCGGCAACGTCGCGTTCGAGACGGATGCCGCCCCGTCGAAGCGCGCGAAGCTGAAGTCCTCGATCGAGGATGCACTGCGCGAGCGCTTCGGCTACGACGCGTGGATCGTACTGGTCACGGCGGCAGAAGTCGAGAAGGCGATCGCGGCGTTCCCCTTCGACGCGGCGGTCGCCGAGCGCCAGCCATGGGTGATCTTCGGTTCGGACGAAGCCGTGCTCGACGAGCTGACCGATCTAGCCGCCGCCCTCGACCCCGTCGCCGACCCGGTCGCGCGCGGTGCCGGCGTCCTGTACTGGAACCCGGTGAAAGGGACCACGCTCGGCACGCCCTTCGCGAAGCTGCTCGCCCGGAACGCGTACCGGTCATCGACGACGAACCGCAATCTGCGCACCCTGCAGAAGATCCTCGGACGGTGAGGGTGCGCCCGGCCCCGTAAACTGGAGGCATGTCCGGCCACTCCAAGTGGGCGACGACGAAGCACAAGAAGGCGGTCATCGACTCCCGCCGCGCCAAGTCGTTCGCCAAGCTCATCAAGAACATCGAAGTCGCCGCGAAGATCGGCGGCGCCGATCTCGCGGGCAACCCCACCCTGCAGGACGCCGTCCAGAAGGCGAAGAAGACCTCGGTCCCCAACGACAACATCGATCGCGCCATCAAGCGCGGTGCGGGGCTCACCGGCGAGTCGGTGGACTACCAGACGATCATCTATGAGGGGTACGGCCCGAACGGCGTCGCCCTCCTGATCGAGTGCCTCACCGACAACCGCAATCGCGCAGCGGCCGAGGTGCGGACAGCCATGACCCGCAACGGCGGAACCATGGCCGATCCGGGCAGCGTGGCGTACAACTTCCACCGCAAGGGCGTGATCGTGGTCTCCGGCGAGGGGACCAGCGAGGACGACGTCATGCTGGCGGTGCTCGAGGCGGGGGCCGAGGAGATCGAGCCGCACGCACAGGGGTTCGAAGTGGTCACCGAAGCCTCCGACCTCGTTCCCGTGCGCTCGGCGCTGCAGGAGGCGGGCATCGACTACGAGTCGGCGGACGTCGAGTTCGTCCCGTCGCTCAAAGTCGAGGTGGACGCCGACACGGCCCGCAAGGTCTTCCGCCTGATC
>NZ_DASUNI010000135.1:0-3057 GCF_036277215.1 Microbacterium sp.
CTGGACATGGCGAAAGGCCAGGGCCGACCGCAGCGAGCACCGGGCTCTGGACGCCACGCAGCGGAGCGGAGGACCTGGACGACGCCTTCCTGATCGAGTTGTTCGATGCCCTTGCGGAACTGCTTGTAGCGCCCGATCAAGCGCAGGCGTCTCCGACGTCGGCGCGCCCGCCGCGATCGACGAAGACCTCGATCGGCGAGCCGAACGTGCCGTTTGGCCGCTCGCAGGTGAGCGTCCACGTCTCCTGGATCCCGGTCTCGGTGCGCGGGAGCGGGCTCTGGAACGTCACACCGCCGTTGCCCCAGTCGTCGAACGCCTGGCCGTCGACCTGGTCGTAGTTGACGATCACGGCCGTGTACGTCCCCGCCGGCGGATCGAAGAGCACCGCGTCCTCGGTCGTGTCGCCGAACGACGCGGACTGCGCGACAACGTTGCCCGCCGCGTCGTAGACGTAGACGTCCCAGTCGGTATTCGGGTCGGCCCAGTCGATGTGGACCGTGAACTTGCCGTTGTCGACGGCCGGCAGGCCCGCGACGTCGAACTCGACCTCCTCGTGCGCTCCCGCGAGCGGGTCGCCAGTGTTCTCGCCCGGCTGGCCGTCCGGGTTGGGCAACGCGATCGGATCCTGCGGCGGGCCCTGCGCATCGCGCCCGTCGCGTCCGGCGACGACCGGGCGCGTGGACGGGTTGACGTTCCACTCGAACGCCGGGCCGTCGGTGACCATCGAGTACTCCAGCGTGTCCTGGAACGTCTGGACCGGCCCGATGTCCGATCCGAAGTCGTCGTTCCAGACCGGCGAGGTCTCGGTGGTGACCGTCTTGGTGATCGTCAGCGTCGAGCCTGCCGGAGCCGAGCCCTCGATGACCGAGTGCAGGTCCTCCTGCTTGGTCGACGCGAGCATCTCGTAGTACGCCTCGCGGTTGCCGCCCTTGCCGGCGCCCGCCGTCTGGCCGCGGCCGAGATACTCGTCGACCACGCTGTTGTTGTACGGCGGGTGGAACCCGTTCGGCCCGATCTCGAACGTGTATCCGAGCGAGCCGGCGGTCCAGAACGTCCAGTCCTCGGTGCTGCCCGTCGTGTCGTAGAGCCCGTAGCCCGGGATGTTCGCGTAGCCGTTGTGGCTGGTCATACGCGCGCCGAGCGCCTTGTACAGCGACTCCTCCAGCGGGGCGCCCATGTCGGCGACGCCCGGGGGACGCAGCACCAGGTTGGAGAACGTGTGGTTCGTGATGAGGTTCGTGATCGAGCGCGTCGACTGCAGTTCGCGGATGTTCTGGATCTCCGGCTCCGAGAACGGCGCGTCGCCGCGGAACGTGTCGCTGGACCAGTTCACGCTCGCGCCGCCGCCGCCCCACAGGCCGCCGTAGTTGCGGTTGGGGTCGGTGCCGCGCAGGCGCCCGGCGGCGTTGTCCCCGCAGGTGCCGCTCGCGTACTGCGCCGGAGTAGTCGTCGAGATCCGACAGTTCTTGCGCTTCATCTCGTAGTCGAACAGGCCGAAGGACGCGCTGAAGCCGGCGTGCTGCGCCTCGCGCGAGAGGTTGAAGCCGTCGGGGTTGACGATCGGCACGACGATCGTGCGCGTGGTGTTGACGAGGTCCGTCGTACGGCTGCTGGTGCCGTAGTTAGTCAGCAGGTCGTACGCGAACTCGATCGCGTGTTCCGACGACGGCCACTCACGCGCGTGATGGACGCCGAGCTGCAGGAAGATCGGCTTGCCGTCCCGCGCGGTCGGGTCCTGGGTGATCTCGATGCCGTTGACGTCGCGGCCCTCGAGCGACTCGTGATTGAGCGTCAGCTCCTTCACGAGTCCCGGATAGCGCATGGCCAGCTGCTTGAGCTCGAGGTTGTAGTCGGCGAGATGGCGGTAGGCGTTGCTGCCGCTGGGCAGCTGGGTCTTGGGGTTCGACGCCGCGAACTTGGCGTCGGCCGCCTTGTCCGCCTTCGAGCGCGCCTCGAGATCGGCGATCCGGACGCCGTAGGTGAAGCCGGCGTCGCGCAGCTTGCGCTCGTCGGCGGTGCCATGCAGGACGACCTCGACGGAGTTCGAGTCGCCGTGCTCGGTGAGATCGAGGCCGAGGCTCTGCAGCCGCTGCTTCTGCTTGCGGGTGGGCGTGCTGACGTCGACGATCTTCACCTTGCCGATGGAGCGCTCTGCGATCTCGACGAAGTCGACCGACAGGTCGGCGCTCGACGCGCTGCCGCGGAAGCGGCACGCCTGCACGCGCAGCTTCTGGCCCTTCTTGACGAAGCCCTCCGCCAGCTCGTTGGACGCGAAGCCGGCCGAGCCGGCGATCGTGCGCCCCGAGCTGAAGTCGAAGACGCCGAGGTCCCAGTCGCCACCGCCCGACAGGCGCGCGCGGACGAGGCCCGTGGAAGGCGCGGTCGCCGTGACCGTCTGCGTGCCGGTGGCCCCACCGACGTACTTCGCATGACACGAGCGGTCGACGGCCGTCGCGGCCGTGACCTTCTGACTGTCTGCCGCTGCGGTCGACCCGATGGCGGCGGGCGAGTTGCCCTGAGCGGGGGTCCCCAAGGCCGCTACGCCGACGACCGCTGCCGTCAGGGACAGGGGCACCAAGGCCCGCCGCATGTTCGAGAATCGAGTCATCACTGGTGTCTCCTTTGACCCAGGGGATGGTGATCGCAAACGCGAAAGCGCGCCTCCTGCCGTGATGCGCCCGAGAGGAGCAAGAACTTCACAGTTCTACGGCTGAGCCCCTGGGGCAATAGCCCAAACGGGCCAACGGATCGGCCGCAGTCAGCCGCCCAAGGAGAGGCTGGCGGTCAGGCGCCAGGCTCCGCTCGTGGTCGGTCCTGCAGTCATCGATCCTCCGACCGCGTCGAGACGCGACCGGCGCCGGTGCCGGCTGCCCCGTTGATGACTTCCACCTTCAACCCGCGCGGCTGGGTCACCCGCGCAGGCCCCGAATCGCTGGACGTTTACTAGTCGTAAACCCCCGCAGAAGTGGGCCGATTCGCGCTTCCGGAAGCAAACCAAGCCACATCTCCGAGCGATGTTGCGCAGGTCAGGGCCCAATTCAGCAGCCGCAGGCTTGG
>NZ_DASUNI010000136.1:0-9438 GCF_036277215.1 Microbacterium sp.
CGAGCACGGCGTGAAGGTGATCGAGTTCAACGCGCGCTTCGGCGACCGAGGTGCCGACGCCGACGACGTTGAGGACTCGGCCACCCGTCGCGACGAGGTCGTCGCCCCCGACGGCGGTCGCGGCGTGGGCGATGTGAACCCCCTCGACGGATGCCGCGGCATCCAGTCCTCGAATCACGCGGCCGGTGACCGGCGCCTCGGGGTAGCCCTCGCTGGCGAGTACGACCGTCACCGCCACCGCCTCGGCGAACGCCGGCCGCGGCCGCTCCTCGAGCGTGCCGGACGCCGCCGCGAGCAGCAGCTCGGACAGCGGGTCGACGAGCCGGGGCAGCACGACCTGGGTTTCGGGGTCGCCGAAGCGCGCGTTGAACTCGATCACCTTCACGCCGTGCTCGGTCAGGATGAGCCCCGCGTACAGCAGTCCGATGAAGGGTGTGCCCTCGGCATCCAGCCGTCGGATGACGGGCTCGGCGATGTCGCGGGTGACGAGGTGGACGAACGCGTCCTCGTCGCCGAACAGGTCCGACAGCCAGGGGAGCGGCGAATAGGCCCCCATGCCCCCGGTGTTCGGGCCGGCGTCGCCGTCGCCGAGGCGCTTGTAGTCCTGCGCGGGACTCAGCGGCAGCACGCGGTCGCCGTCGCTGAGGAAGAACAGCGACACCTCGGGTCCGGACAGGAACTCCTCGACCAGGACAGCGCCCGACGGCAGGAAGGAGGCGGCGTGCGCGACGGCGGCGGCGCGGTCGTCGGTCACCAGGACGCCCTTGCCGGCTGCGAGGCCGTCGGCTTTCACGACATGCGGTGCTCCGAGCTCGTCGAGCGCCGCCTCCACCTCGGCGACGGTCGTCGCACGGATCGCGCGGCCGGTCGGAACGCCTGCGGCATCCATGATCCGCTTCGCGAACGACTTCGAGCCTTCCAGTTGGGCGGCCGCACGACCGGGTCCGAAGACCGGGATGCCGCGCTCGCGCAGCGAGTCCGCGACGCCTGCGACCAGAGGCGCCTCCGGACCGATCACCACGAGGTCGATCGCATGATCGTTGGCGAAGTCGGTGACGAGGCCGGGATCGTTCGCGTCGAGGTCCACGATCGTCGCATCCCGGGCGATCCCGGCGTTGCCCGGAGCCGCGAACACCTCGTGCGGCTCGTCCTCCGAGCGCAGCGCGAGGATGATGGCGTGCTCGCGCGCGCCCGGGCCGAGGACCAGGATTCTCACCCGCACAGCCTACCGAGCGGGGCTCGGACCACCGGGGGGCCGTTTCGTCTCGCTTCGCTCGACGACCGAGGCCGTCGACGGCAGCGGGACGAAACGCCCGGTGCCAGCGACCCCCAGCGGTGGGACAATTGCTGCATGGCAGCCGAACGCGGCCCATCGGCCGGTGAGGGCGTCGAGGACGAGCACGTCGTCGACGACGAGTTCCTGTCCGTCGTGGTGCGTCCGTCGCCGCGCTACGGCCGCTTCCTGGGTGCCGGCATCGTCCTGGGTCTTCTCGTCGCGGTGATCCTCACCTTCATCGCGGGCAACGGGCCGGACGCGACGGACCCCCTGGGTGCAGGGGCATCGGGTGTGCTGCGCGTCTTCGGGGTCTACGCCGCGTTCTGCGTCGCGTGCGGTCTGCTGCTGATGGGCACGCTGGCCCTGGTTCTGGACCGAGTGGTCTCCAAGCGTGCCCGGCCGGCACGGGCGGAGCACGTCACCACGCTGGTGGTCGATCTCGACGCTCCCGCGAACGACCGCGCTCCCCGCTGGGTGCGCGACGAGGACGACGTCACCTGAGATCCGACCCGGTCGCGTCAGCGCACCGGCGTACCGTGGACGCGTGCCGAAGAGAATCACGACCGGCGACGGCCGCGCCGCGCTGTCCGCCGTGCGTGCGGCGGTCGCGGCATCCGAGAAGCCGGTGCGTGCCGAGCTGGCGACCGCCGTGCGATACCTCCTGCAGCTGCTCGTAGAGAAGGCGCCCGGCGGCTCGGTCGAGGTGCGCGTTCCGCCATTCGGGGCCGTGCAGGTGATCGAGGGCCCGCGCCACACCCGTGGGACGCCCCCCAACGTCGTCGAGACCGACGCGGCGACCTGGATCGCGCTCGCGACCGGCGAAGAGCAATGGGCGGATGCCGCAGCAGCCGGCCGCATCGTCGCCTCCGGCATCCGCGCCGATCTGTCCGACCTGCTGCCGCTCCGACCGTGACCGCCGCGACGCTCGGCTGCTGACGCCTCGAACCCGGCCGCCGCGGCCGCCCCGCGGGGGAGCCGGCCCGGCCCCGCGGTGAGAGAATGGAGGCATGGCCGAGCAGTTCCCCGACGAACCGGATGCCGCGGTATCCTCTCGCTCGGATGATGCGCGCGAACCGCGCGCCGTCGTCGAAGACCGCATCGAGACGGTCCGGGTGCGGCGGGCGCCGAAGTACTCGGTGTTTCTGGCGGCAGGAGCGGGCCTCGGCATCCTGGTGGCCCTGATCCTGACGTTCGCGTTCAACGGCACCGGCGACACCAGCCCCAACACCGGCATGGTCTACTCGCAGGCGCAGGTCTTCGGTTTCGTCGCGCTGATCTGCATCACAGTCGGCATCGTCGTCGGTGGCGTAGTAGCGCTCATCCTCGACCGCGTGCTGGCCCGCCGAGCCCGCGAGGTCCGGGTCGATCGCGAGACCATCCACATCGAGGAGTGACCCCGCGGACACCTTCGCTGCCGCCGAGTCAGGCGAGCTCGGCGATGATCGGGTGGATGGCCGCGTCGAAGGCGACGACGTCTCCACGCAGACCGTCGGTCACCGCGATCGTCAGCGATCCGATCCACCACACTCCGCGCTGGGTCAGTGGCAGCACCTGCACGTTGAGCTCGAACGAGTGCGCCCGCCGGCCCACCTGACGCTCATGCTCGGCGATCGCACTGGCGTACGCGCGGTACGAGACGCCCGGCTTCGCCGCGGCATCCTTCCGGTAGCGCTCGTGAGCAGACTGCGAGAAAGCCAGAGCCTCGGCGGCATGCGGGATGATCGCCGACCGCAGCACGTCCGAGCCCTCGGACGGAAGGGCCACGAGGGTCTCGAATCCGTCGACCAACTCGAGCGGCACCGGCGAGGGATGAGCCGTCGGCTCGACCGTCATGGCCCAGTACTCGCGCCATTGGCGCTCGAGCAGGGCCTGCGCCTCTTCACTCCGGTCGTTGCCGCGCGGAGGGATGCCGCGAAGATGCGGCAATTCATCCGGCGAGCGGATGCCGAGCACCTGGCGCAGGTAGAGCGCGAGCAGGACCGGCTGCCCCGCATCCTCGCGGATCAGCCACTCCGGACCACCCGTCCCGCCCATGACTCCAGTCTACGGCGGGCGTCCCCCACGCGACCCCGGCGTCCGGCGCCTCCGTCTCGGCCGACCGCCGGTAGGCTGGAGCCGTGGCATCACCCTCCCGAGACGCCTCCTCCCCCGGACGTGCGCCCGTGAACCCCTATGCCGAAGCGGGGGTCGATACTGCCGCCGGCGACCTCGCGGTCGAGCTGATGAAATCCGCCGTGCGGCGCACCCACGGTCCCGAGGTGCTGGGTGGAGTCGGCGGCTTCGCGGGTCTGTTCGACGCATCCGCCCTGCGTGCGTACGCGCGCCCGCTGCTGGCGACGAGCACCGACGGCGTCGGCACCAAGGTCGCCATCGCACAGGCCATCGACAAGCACGACACGATCGGTCTCGACCTGGTGGGCATGGTCGTCGACGACATCGTCGTGGTCGGTGCGAAGCCTCTGTTCATGACCGACTACATCGCGTGCGGCAAGGTCGTCCCGCAGCGCATCGCCGACATCGTCGCGGGAATCGCGCGCGGCTGCGCCGAGACCGGAACGGCCCTGGTCGGCGGGGAGACCGCCGAGCACCCGGGTCTGCTCGGCGTCGACGACTACGACGTCGCCGGCGCTGCGACAGGCGTCGTCGAAGCCGATCGCATGCTCGGCGCCGCCCGCGTCGTCCCGGGCGACGTCGTGCTCGCCCTCGCCTCGAGCGGGCTGCACTCCAACGGCTACTCCCTGGTCCGCCGCATCGTGACGGGGGCCGGCATCGGCTACGGCGATCGCGCGGCCGACTTCGCCACCACGTGGGGCCAAGCGCTGCTGGAGCCGACCCGGCTCTACACGTCCCCGCTCCTGCGCCTGGTCGCCGGACTCGGCGACGGCGTGCACGCCCTCAGCCACGTCACCGGCGGCGGCATCGCCGCCAACCTCGCCCGGGTGCTTCCGCACGACACGTGGGTGGAAGTCGATCGATCCACCTGGTCGCCGTCGCCTGTCTTCCGCGTGCTCGCAGAGCTCGGCGGACTGGACCTCGAGTCGACCGAGGCCACCTGGAATCTCGGCATCGGCTTCCTCGCGGTCGTCTCGACCGCGCAGGCGGACGCCGCGGCATCCGCTCTGGCGAAGGAAGGCATCGACACCTGGCAGGTCGGCGTGGTGCGCGACGGAGCGCGGCCTGATGACGTGCACGGCGAATTCGAGCAGGGCGCGAAGGGCGTGGACGGCGGCGCCGTGCGCCTCGTCGGAACATACAGCGAGCACGGAGCGAACTAGATCCCATGTGCGGCATCGTCGGAATGGTCGGGCAGGGCTCGGTCAACCAGGAGATCTACGATGCGCTGCTGCTGCTGCAGCACCGCGGTCAGGACTCGACCGGCATCGCCACGGCCGAGCCGAACGGCGTGTTCCACATCAACAAGGCGCGGGGCATGGTTCGGGAGGCGTTCCGCACGCGCGACATGCGCACCCTCCTCGGCACGATCGGCCTGGGCCACGTGCGGTACGCCACGAAGGGCACGGCATCCAGTGAGGAGGAGGCGCAGCCGTTCTACGTGAACGCGCCGTATGGGATCGTCCTCGTGCACAACGGCAACCTCACCAATACGCGCGAGCTGACCGACGAGCTCTTCCACACCGACCGCAGGCACCTCAACACCTCGAGCGACACCGAGCTGCTCGTTAACGTCCTCGGAGGCGAGCTGCAGGCCTCCATCTCGGGGATCGAGCTCGATCCCGAGCAGGTGTTCCAGGCCGTCTCGCGGGTGCACGAGCGCGTCGAGGGCTCGTACGCCGCAATCGCGCTGATCGCCGGCTACGGCCTGTTGGCGTTCCGCGATCCGTTCGGCATCCGTCCTCTGATCATCGGCACGCGCAAGACGGATGCCGGGGCGTACGAGTGGATCGTGACGTCCGAGTCGCTCGTGCTCGAGAACGGCGGCTTCGAAGTCGTGCGCGACGTGCTCCCGGGGGAGGCCGTGTTCATCGACCTCGATGGGCACCTGCACACCAAGCAGTGCGCCGCGAACCCGCGCCTGGTGCCGTGCTCGTTCGAGTACGTCTACCTCGCGCGTCCGGACTCGATCATGAACGGGATCTCGGTGTACGAGGCGCGGCTGCGGCTCGGTGAGCGCCTCGCCGACACGATCGCGAAGTACACCCCGATGGGGGCGATCGACGTCGTCATGCCGATCCCCGACTCCTCGCGTCCGGCCGCGATGCAGGTCGCACGCAAGCTCGGCCTGGAGTACCGCGAGGGCTTCTACAAGAACCGCTACGTCGGCCGGACGTTCATCATGCCGGGCCAGGCGGTGCGCAAGAAGAGCGTGCGCCAGAAGCTCAACGCGATGTCCAGCGAGTTCAAGGGCAAGAACGTGCTGCTGATCGACGACTCGATCGTCCGGGGGACGACGAGCAAGGAGATCATCCAGATGGCGCGGGACGCGGGCGCGCTGTCGGTGACCTTCGCTTCAGCCGCACCGCCGGTGCGGTACCCGCACGTGTACGGCATCAACATGCCCTCGCGTCACGAGCTCGTCGCCCACGGACGGACCATTCCCGAGATCGCGCGGGAGCTGGGTGCGGACTACATGGTCTACCAGGAGGTCGACGACCTCAAGGCGGCGATCCTGGAGGGCTCGGACGTCGAGGACCTCGACATGAGCTGCTTCGACGGCCGCTACGTAACCGGAACCGTCAGCGAGGAGTACCTCGAGTGGGTCGAGGGCTCGCAGGAGTCCTGACGCGGGCGCCGACCGGCGTTTCGTCTCGCTTCGCTCGCTCAACGACCGGCCGCTCGCTCAACGACCACCGACCGAGACGAAACGCACGGCGCACCGCTCACAGGTCGTGGTGGAACTCCTCGATCAGGTGATCCACCACCGCGGTCATGGCCTCATCCTCGTCTGCGCCTGACGCCGTCGCCTCTGCCACGACGGCGCGCTGGCGCTGGGCTGACGTCCCCGCCGATGCGATCGTCAGCACGCGCTCGACATCCGACCGGCACCCCAGCGCATCCGCGTCCTCCGCGATCATCTCGATCAGCTCGGCCATGAGCTGCGGGAAGGGCACGATCTTGTTGGCCCCGAAGTCGATGAGCCCCTCGGTCACTCCGTAGCGCTGGGCACGCCAGCGGTTCTCGCCGATCAGGAACCGGTCGTAGATGCGCCAGCGCTGATTGCGGATACGCAGGCGCCACAGCATCCGCAGAACGCACTGCGTGACCGCTGCCAGCGCGAGCGCGTCCTCCGCCCGGGGCGAGACGTCCATGATCCGGGTCTCGAGTGTCGGGTAGTGGTGCGACGGCCGGATGTCCCACCAGATCTTCGACGAGTCCTCGATGATGCCGAGCTCCACGAGCACGCCGACCGATCGCTGCAGCTCCGCCCAGCTCTGATAGTCCGGCGGCAGCCCCGTGCGGGGGAGGTTGTCGAACACGGAGATGCGGTACGAGGCGAGACCCGTGTCCTCGCCCTGCCAGAACGGCGACGATGTCGACAGGGCCAGCAGGTGCGGAAGGAAATACGGCATCTGCCGCAGGAGGTCGTTGCGCAGCGCGTTGTCGCCGATGCCGACGTGCACGTGGCACCCGCAGATGAGCAGCCGGCGGGCGACGCCGGCCAGGTCTCGTTCCAGGCCGCGGTAGCGCTCCTTGTCGGTGTGGTGCTGGGTCTTCCAGTCCGAGAACGGGTGGCAGGATGCCGCGATCGGCGCGAGCCCGTATCGGCCCGCGTGATGCGAGATGGTGGAACGCAGCCGTCGCAGGTCATCGCGCGCCGCGCCCACGGTTCGGCAGACCACCGTGCCGATCTCCACCTGGCACTTCTTGTACTCGGGACTGACCTGATCCTGCAGATCGGCGCGGCAGTCTTCGAGGAATCCTTCCGGCGCCACCCCGAGCGCCCTGGAGTCGCGGTCGACGAGCAGGTATTCCTCCTCGATGCCGATGGTGAACTCCGGTCGCTCCATCGCGATCCCCTTCCGTTGCCCTATCTCAGCGCTCCGGACGCCGCACGGCAAGGCCGGGCGCCCGAACGGTCGCCCGTAGGCTTGAGACGTGACCCCCGCCCCCGATCCCCGGCTCGCCGCTGCGCGCCCGCTGTGGCAGGGCAGATCTCTCGCCGTCATCGGGATCATCCTCTTCGCGTTCTCACTGCGCTCCGCGGTGGCCTCCCTCTCGCCGCTGATCGACCACATCACCGAGGACTTCGCGATGCCACCGGCGATCATCGGGCTGATCGGAACCGCGCCACCGGTCTGCTACGCCGTGTTCGGCATCCTGACCCCGATCTTCGAGCGCAGGCTCGGGCTCGAGCGACTCACGGTCATCTCGATCGCGGTGGTGACCGTGGGCATGGTGCTGCGGGGGTTCGCGACCGACTCGGTCGCCCTGCTGCTGGGCACGTCGCTGATCTTCGCCGCCGTCGGAGTGGGCAACATCCTGCTCCCGCCGCTGGTGCGGAAGTACTTCCCCGATCGCATCGGGCTCATGACCACCATCTACACGACGACGATGGCGGTCGCCTCGTTCCTTCCTCCTCTGGTCGCCGTGCCGGTCGCCGACGCGTCCAGCTGGCGTTTCTCGCTCGGCCTGTGGGCCGTGTTCGCCGGGATCGCCCTCATCCCGTGGATCGGGATGCTCGTCCGCGAGCGGGCGAGAACCGCTGACGAGGAGATCGAACCGCCCAACCCGCAGGTCTTCGGGCGCATGTGGCGGATCCCTCTCGCCTGGGCGCTCGCGGTCGGCTTCCTCGCCGCCGGCACGATCGCTTACACCTCCTTCGCCTGGCTCCCTCAGCTGCTGGTCGATACGGCCGGCGTCACGCCCGCCGCCGCGGGTGCGCTGCTGTCCCTGTTCGCCGCCATGGGTCTGCCCGTCTCCCTGGTCGTGCCGCTGCTGGTCACGCGGTACCACGCCACCCGGGTGCTGTTCGGGGTCGCCGTGACCTGCGGCCTGACCGGGTTCGCCGGGCTGCTCTTCGCCCCCCAGGCCGCTCCGTGGCTGTGGGTGGCCCTCATCGGGCTCGAGCCGCTGCTGTTCCCGCTGACGCTGGTGCTGCTCGGACTGCGCACGCGGACGCATGAAGGATCGGTCGCATTGAGCGGCTTCGTGCAGAGCATCGGCTATGGGATCGTCGCACTGTTCCCGGTCGGCATCGGTCTGCTGCACGCAGCGACCGGATCGTGGACCGGGCCCATACTCGTCCTCGCTGCAGTCGTCGCGTCGGCGATCCCGGCGGGAGTCGCCGTCGCCCGGCGCGTCACGATCGAGGACGAGTGGGAGCGGCGGCACGGAGCCTGGTGACTCGAAGCCGGTTCCCAGCCGGCACGCGATATATCGTGTTAGCGTCGCCGATATGCACCGCGATCAGCTGCCCAGTCCCCCCGCCGCGGACGCCGTGTGGGGCCGGCATTTCTCAGCCGACCTCGAGCGCACCGTCCGCGCGGAGATCGCCGACGCCGAGCGCCCTGATCAGCCTGTGCGACGGATGCTGCGCCGAGCGCGTGCGTGGGTGTCGCGGTATCCGCGGCTCGAGCAGGCCTATCGGACGGCGGTGGCAATCGTCGGCGGCCTGCTGACCGCGGGCGGAGTGCTGCTCATCCCGTTGCCCGGGCCGGGCTGGCTCGTGGTCTTCCTGGGGCTCGCGGTGCTGGGTACCGAGTTCCGCTGGGCCGGGCGCCTGGCCGGCTGGCTCAAGCGACGGCTGGACCAGTTCTGGACGTGGTGGAAGGCACGGCGCGCGCGCCGCGCTGCCCAGCAGACGATGGCCTGACGCGCGGACTCAGCGCGACGGCACGGCGACGTGAGACCTATGACTCAGGCCTTCTCGTCTTCGTACTCGTCGGCGTACTGGTCGGCCCACTTGTCGACGTACTGCTCGTCGTCGGGATGACCCAGTTCCTTCTCCAGCGCGGAGTAGTTCACGCTCGGGCTGTAGGACTTGAGTTCGCGCGCGATCTTGGTGTGCTTCGCCTTCTGACGGCCACGCCCCATGCGAGACCCCCTCATTTCTGAGTCGCGGGCGGTGCGGGGGCAGTCCGCCGCGTCAACCCGGGCATTCACGAAACCGGCTCGAGGCCGGTAAGAGTAGCATTCAGGATAACACGGAGGCCTCGGTCGCTGACCGCTCCGACCCGGCGTCGAAAGGGCGAACAGACATGGCC
>NZ_DASUNI010000137.1:0-7489 GCF_036277215.1 Microbacterium sp.
CCACACGTTGACGTTCATGCCGGCCACGATCCGCCGGCGGTCGACCCAGAACGCGACGAACTCGCGCGCCCCGCGATCGCCGCGCACCACCAGCTGCGCGCCGGCCATGAGAGGGGCGTACCCCGACAGCTCCATGCTCAGGTCGAACTGGTCGGTGTAGAAGTACGGGATGTCGAGAAAGGATGCCGGCATGCCGAGCATCGCGCGAGCCGCGACCGGACCTGCGTGCAGCGCATTCGCCCAGTGCTCGCTGCGCAGGTGCCGCTGGATGACCGGGTGGTAGGCGTTGGCGGCATCCCCTGCGGCGTAGACGTCGGGAGCACCGGTGCGCAGCGACGAATCGGTGAGGATCCCGTTGTGGATGCGGAGCCCGGCCTTTTCGGCGAGGGTGGTATTCGGCGCTGCCCCGACGCCGATCAGCACGATGTCGGCAGGCACGACCTCGCCATCGACGACCACGCCCTCGGCGCTTTCGCCGCCGATGATGCGCTCGACGTTCACCGACGTGCGCAGGTCGACGCCGTGCTCCAGGTGAAGCGCTCGGAAGACCTCGCCCATCTCGGCGCCGAGAGCCAGCGCGAGCGGCACCGGGTCCCGTTCCAGAACCGTGACGTCGTTGCCCAGCTCGCGGGCCGTCGCACCGACCTCCATGCCGATCCAACCCGATCCGATGATGACCAGCCGCCTGCCACCGGCGCGCAGCTGCGCGGCGAGGTCGTCGGAATCGTCGAGTCGGCGGAGAGTTCGCACCCCGGGCAGCTCCGTGCCCGGGAGCGGTAGGGAGCGCGGCGTCGCGCCCGTCGCCAGCAGCACGGAGTCGTAGCCGAGAACCGAATCGTCGTCGAGGATCACCTCGTGGGCGGAGGGGTCGAGACCAACGGCCCGCGTCGCGGTCCGCAGGTCCATGCCCTCATCGGCATACCACTCCGCCGGCTGGAGGATCACGGCATCCAGACCCTCCTTGCCCGCGAGGTACCCCTTCGACAGCGGTGGGCGCTGATAGGGCGGGTGCGCCTCCTCGGTGACGATCGTCACGTCGCCGTCGAAGCCCTCTTTTCGGAGCGTCTTCGCGGCGGTCCCGGCCGCGACTCCCCCGCCGACGATCACGATGTGAGTCATGTCCGCTCCTTCCGGCTCGATCAGATCCCGGATGCCGCGCACCGGCGCCGCAGTCGGTGGCGGGTCGCCGCCGCACCTGGGAACGCCGTGTCTCGGCCGCTGAGCCTGACGATAGGACTCGTGCATTCTTCTGTCAAGAATGCTGTTTTTAGATATGCTCGCGCTATGACGAGCCTCGGACGCAACGACGTGGATGCCCTCGCGGCGCTCGGTGAGCCCGTACGTCGGAGCCTCTATCGTGCCGTGGTCGACGCCGGATCGCCGCTCAGCCGCGATGACGCGGCCGCGGCGGTCGGCATCCCGCGCAGCACCGCGGCCGTCCATCTCGGCCGACTGGTGGAGGCCGGTGTGCTGACCGCCGAGTATCGCCGGCTGTCCGGGCGCACCGGCCCTGGCGCGGGGCGTCCGACGAAGCTCTACAGTGCGGCATCCGGCGATCTGCTGGCGAGCATGCCCGAGCGTCACTACGAGCTGGCCGGCGAGCTGCTGGCCTCAGCGGCCGAGCGAGCCGACCGCGAGGGAATGACGATGCACGCCGCGCTCGGGGTCGAGGCCCACCGCACCGGCACGGCGATCGGCGCTGCCCACGCCCCGCTCTACAACGCGCTGGTCGCGTGCGGGTATGCACCTCGAGACGACGGTGCCGGCGGCATCCGTTTGGAGAACTGCCCCTTCCATGCGCTGGCGGCTCGCCACACTCAGCTCATCTGCTCGGCGAACGTCGAGCTCGTGCGCGGCATGGCCGGCGCCGCGGGCGACGATCGCGAGGCCGTTCTGGAGCCGCGGGACGCTCATTGCTGCGTCGCCCTGCACCCGCGCAGCGCGTGACCGGCGCGGTGCAGCCTGCGATCAACCCCCGGGCAGCTCGAGGAACGACCGCAGTCGCCGGGCGACCTCGACGGGATTGTCGTCCACCAGGAAGTGGGCGCCGCCGGGCACGAACTCGATAGTCAGGTCGGTCGCGTCCTCCGGAGAGACGTGCAACGCATCATGCGGAATCAGGTTGTCGTCGGCGCCGAACAGCACAAGGGTACGTGTGCGCAGCACCCGGCCGTGGTAGGTCCCGCGGAGGACGTTCATGAAGCCCGGCAGGATCACGCGCCGGTAGAGCTTCGATGCGGCTCGCGCCTTGGCCGGGTCTCGCAGGGCAGCCACATATGCCTCGACGTCGTCGTCGGGGATCGTCCCCACCTCGAACGATCGCAGGAGCCAGTACGAGAGTCGCTGTCGACCGCGCGACAGCAGCCGCGGACCGAGCCCCGGCGTTGCGATGACCCACTGGAACCACAGGTGCGGCATGGCGCGCATCATGGCACCGGCGAGCTTCGGCGTCATCCGGATGTAGGGCGCGGGCACGGCAATGGCCACGAAGCTGCTTACGCGATCGGGATGGAGCAGGCAGAGGTCGAAACCGACGAGCGCGCTCCAGTCGTGCGCCACCAGCGCGACGCGGTCGATACCGAGAGCATCGAGCAGCCCGATGACGTCCGCGACGAGAGTGTCGGCGTCGTAACCCCCCGGCGGTGCGTCGGTCTGCCCGGCGCCACGCAGATCGGCAGCGATCACGCGTGCGCTGCGGCTGAGATCGGCCATCACTCTGCTGAACTCGCGGGAGCTCTGCGGGAATCCGTGGAGCAGCAGCACCGGCGTTCCGGAACCAGCCTCGACAACGTGCATGTTGAGGCCGGCCACCGTCACCATGCGCTGGGAGACGGCCCCGGCATCCATCTTCTCGTTCATGGCGCGAGGATACTACTTCTGTAGTGCCGTGTCACTACTTTCGTAGTAAGCCGGTTGAGCCTATCGTCGACGTGTGAGCACGACACGCGACAGAGCCTTGGATGCCGCCGTCGAACTGGTCGGCGAGCAGGGCATCCGCGCCCTCACACACGCGCGCGTGGACGAGCGTGCGAGCTTGCCGAAGGGATCGACGTCGAATTGGTTCCGGACTCGCGACGCGCTGGTGGCGGGTGTCACGACGTGGATCGCCGAGACGGAGCGTGCCGAGTTCGCGGCCGGCGGGGCACTCGAGATCACGACACCTGATGAGCTGATCGATGCGCTTTCCGGGTTCATCGTCGCCCAGACCGAGGTATTCGCACCTCGGACCCGAGCGCGCTATGCCATGTTCCTCGAGGGCAGGCGCGACCCGACTCTGCTTGCACCCCTCCTCGAGCAGCGCGGGTTGTACGTCGAATGGACGACCGCCCTGCTCGGGCACATCGGTGCGGCCCATCCGGCGGAGGCCGCCCGCATGCTGATGGCGGCTGGGGACGGTCTCGTGTTCCACCGACTCACCGTCGACCCCGACGCCGAGGTGCGTCCGGTCGTCGAGCGCGCCGTGCGCGCGTGCCTGGACTGATCGGGGCCGCTCCGGCCGATATCCAGACAGGGCATGGCTTCGGTGGCCATAATGAGGGCATGACCGCACCGCGCATCCTGGTCGTCGACGACGAGCCGAACATCCGCGACCTGCTCATCACGAGCCTTCGATTCGCCGGGTTCCAGGTCAGGGCCGTCTCCAACGGTGCCCAGACGATCTCGGCTGTGCTCGAGGAAGAGCCCGACCTGATCATCCTCGACGTCATGCTCCCCGACATGAACGGCTTCAGCGTGACCAAGCGCCTGCGCGGAGCCGGCTACACCGCACCGATCCTCTTCCTCACCGCCAAAGACGAGACCGAAGACAAGATCACGGGCCTGAACGCCGGCGGCGACGACTACGTCACCAAGCCGTTCAGCCTCGACGAGATCGTCGCTCGCATCCAGGCGATCCTGCGCCGCACGATGCAGGCCGACGAGGAGTCCGTCATCCGGGCAGGTGAGCTGACGATGGATCAGGACACCCACGACGTCCTCGTCGGCGAGGCATCCATCGATCTCAGCCCGACCGAGTTCAAGCTTCTGCGCTACCTCATGCTCAACCCGAACCGGGTGTTGTCGAAGGCGCAGATCCTCGACCACGTGTGGGAGTACGACTTCAACGGCGACGCCGGAATCGTGGAGAGCTACATCTCGTACCTGCGCCGCAAGATCGACCCTCACTCCTCCGAACCGCTCATCCAGACCAAGCGCGGCTTCGGGTACATGCTCAAAGCCGGCAAGACCGCCTGACGCGGTCCCTGATCCAGAGGGGCCGCCCTGGCGAACAAGACGGATGCGGTCACCCGAGGGTGGCGTGGCCTCAGCCTGCGCGCGAAAGTGACGGGGGTCACGGTCGCGGTGCTTGCGATCGGCCTGTTCGCCACCGGCGCCGGAGCGACGGTCTTCTTCCGCAATGCGCTCATCGCGAACCTCGATTCCCAGCTCGACCAGTTGGTGCGGACGGATGTCGCGAGCAGTCTGCTCGACATCGAGGTCGTCGGCGGGGACGTGCAGTTCACGGAGAAGACCGAAGCGCCGCCCACCGACTACTTCATCGCGATCTACTCCCCCGTCGCGCCCGGTGCGTTCCAGATCAGCGCGGGCGGGGCGGGCGGACCGTCGCCGGACTTCCCCGAGACCTACGCGCTGGAGACCACCATCACCCGCGGGACCGAGCCCTTCGCGCTGGAGGACGCCGAGAGCGGCGCGAAGTTCCGCGCGAGCGTGGCGCCGGTGGAGGTGCGCGGGATCACCGGCTTCTTCACGCAGATGGTCGCGCTGCCCATGTCGACCGTCAATCAGACCGTCGGCACGTTCCTCGGGATCTACAGCATCCTCGCGGTGATCACCATCATCAGCGGCGCGCTGCTGACCCGGTGGCTCGTGACGCTCACCTTCCGAAGTCTCGGCCAGGTCGAATCCACCGCGATGGCGATCGCGGCCGGCGACTTCAGCCAGCGGATGACCGACATCGAGCCGACCACGACCGAGGTCGGCCGGCTCAAGACCGCGATCAACACGATGCTCGGCCGGGTGGACTTCGCGATCTCGCAGCGCGACTCCTCGGTGAAGCAGATGCGCCGCTTCATCGGCGACGCGAGCCACGAGCTGCGCACACCCCTCGTCACGGTGCGCGGGTACGCAGAGCTCTACCGGATGGGCGCGATCTCGGGCGACGACGATGTCGGGCAGGCGATGGACCGCATCGAGAAGGAGGCCGTGCGAATGGGGGTCCTCGTCGAGGACCTGCTCGCGCTGGCGCGCCTCGACGAGCGTCGTGACGTCGTGGTCGGACCCGTCGACCTGCGGCCGATCGCTCGGGATGCCGCGCTGGACGTGCGCGCGACCTCGCCGCTTCGTCCCGTCACGGTGTACGACACGACCATCGAGTACGTGCCGGTTCCCACCCCGTCGGCCGAGGAGCCGCCCGACTCGGTCGAGAGCGCCCGCCGGAGAGCAGGCCCCCCGACCTCGGCGATCGCCCGCGCCGGCGGCGGTGCGCTCTCGCTCCTGCGGCGCAAACCCCGCCCGGTTTCTGCAGCCTCGGCATCCGCTGTCGGCGAAGCGCCGTCCGCCGTTCCGGTCGCGTCGGCCGCCGTCGGGGTGACGACTCCCCCGATCGTGATGGGCGACGAGAACCGCATCCGGCAGGTGGTCGCCAATCTGCTGGGAAACGCTCGCCGCTTCACCTCGGACGACACGCCGATCGATCTGCGGGTCGGCGTCGACGCTGAGGCGGGCATGGGGTGGATCGAGGTCGCCGACCACGGCGAGGGCATCCCCGAGCAGATCCGCGACCAGATCTTCCAGCGCTTCTGGCGCGCCGACACCTCGCGCGCTCGGGAGACCGGAGGGACCGGGCTCGGGCTGTCGATCGTCGCCTCGATCGTGGAGGCGCACCACGGGACGGTGACTGTGACGGATACGCCTGGCGGCGGAGCCACTTTCCGCGTGGCTATCCCGCTGGCTCCGGCGCGCGACACCTCGGAGGACGTGATGCTCGAGACGAAGCCGCTCGATCGCGTGGAGCCGTCGACCGAGTGAACGCCGGTTCCTCCCCAGCGCCCGCGGCGTCCGTCCGCGTCGACAGGCGCCGGGTCTGCGGCGCACCACCGCGGCTTGCGCTCCTATCGTGAGGACTCCACTGACCGAGCAAGGAGTTCCCATGGCCGTCTTCTCCGTCGACAGCGACGCCGTACTCGCCACCACCGCCGCAGTGCGCGGCACGATCGACCGCCTGCAGGCCGAGACGCAGGCGATGCTCGTGCAGCTCACGCAGCTGCAGTCCAGCTGGACGGGCAGCGCGTCGGTCGCGTTCTCGACGGTCGTGGATCAGTGGCGCGCCACGCAGCGCAACGTCGAGGACAGCCTGGCGGGCATCAACACCGCCCTCGCCACCGCCGGGCGCCAGTACGCCGACGCCGAGCAGGCGTCGATGAGCCTGTTCCGCTGACCGCGGTGCCGACGCAGAAGAGCCCCGGCCGAAGCCGGGGCTCTTCTGTCTACAGCGTGGGCTTAGAAGTCCATGCCACCGGTCGGGTCGCCGGCCGGAGCCGACGCCTTCTCCGGCTTGTCAGCCACAACGGCCTCGGTCGTCAGGAACAGCGCGGCGATCGATGCAGCGTTCTGCAGCGCCGAGCGCGTGACCTTGGCCGGGTCGATGATGCCCTGAGCGAAGAGGTCGCCGTACTCGCCGGTCGCGGCGTTGAGGCCGTGACCCGCAGGCAGCTCCGCGACCTTGTTCGCGACGACGCCGGGCTCGAGACCGGCGTTGAGCGCGATCTGCTTGAGCGGGGCCTCGATGGCGACGCGGACGATGTTGGCACCGGTCGCCTCGTCACCCTTGAGGTCGAGCGTGTCGAAGGCGATCTTGCCGGCCTGGATGAGCGCGACGCCACCACCGGGGACGATGCCCTCCTCGACGGCCGCCTTCGCGTTGCGAACGGCGTCCTCGATGCGGTGCTTGCGCTCCTTGAGCTCGACCTCGGTCGCTGCGCCGGCCTTGATGACGGCAACGCCACCGGCGAGCTTCGCGAGGCGCTCCTGGAGCTTCTCGCGGTCGTAGTCGCTGTCGGTGTTGTCGATCTCGCGACGGATCTGGGTCACGCGACCCTCGATCTGCGCGGGCTCGCCGGCACCCTCGATGATGGTGGTCTCGTCCTTGGTGATGATCACCTTGCGGGCGCGGCCGAGCAGGTCGAGGGTGGCGTTCTCAAGCTTGAGTCCGACCTCCTCGGTGACGACCTGACCACCCGTGAGGATGGCGATGTCCTGCAGCTGCGCCTTGCGACGGTCACCGAAGCCGGGAGCCTTGACGGCAGCCGACTTGAAGATGCCGCGGATCTTGTTGAGCACGAGAGTCGCAAGCGCCTCGCCCTCGACGTCCTCGGCGATGATGACGAGCTCCTTGCCGTCCTGGATCACCTTGTCGACGATCGGCAGAAGGTCCTTGATGTTCGAGATCTTCTGGTTCGCGATCAGGATGTACGCGTCCTCGAACACGGCC
>NZ_DASUNI010000138.1:0-11986 GCF_036277215.1 Microbacterium sp.
ACCCGCAGTCTCGACGCCCGGTTGCAGTCTCGCGGTCAGGTCAGACGCGGTCGAGGCGCGCGACGCCGATCTTGGAGTCCGCCATCCCGTAGAACACGTACCGCACTCCCTCGATCTCCTCGATGGCGGTGGGGAAGACGACGTTCGGCACGATTCCGCCGCGCTCGTCCTCGGTCTCCGCCTCCAGCAGCGGAACGGCCGTCCGGGCCAGGACGATCGAAGGATCCTCGGCGTCCAGGATGAGCGCTCCCGCGGCGTAGTGGACGTTCTGCTGGTGGTCGAACGCCTTCTCGATGCGCCCCGTCACGCCGTGGTGCAGCAGCAGCCATCCCTCCGGAATCCGCACCGGGGCAGGACCGCCTCCGATCTTCGTGACCTCGAAGGGATACTGCGGGCCCGCGAGGAACCGGTGCTGATTCCACAGCACGAGGGCGGACAGGTCCTGCTTCACGGCTTCCACCGGCACGTAGCTGATCCAGATCGACTGTCTCGGATCGGTGATGCCCGCCGGCAGCAGCACCCCCTGATCGGCTTTGGTCTCGCTGAGGTCCCACATCGGACGGTGCAGCACGGCGAAGCTGCGCACGCCGTCCGGCGCGAGGACGGGCTCGGGGAAGAACACCGCGTCCTTGTTGTGGAACAGGTTCAGGTCGGTGTCGAGCGCATCGTCGAACGCGAACATCACCGGGCCGAGCCGTCGCCACTCCCGCAGGTCGGTCGACACCGCCAGGGCGGTGCGCGGACCGAGGGGCCCGTACGCGACGTAGGTCATCACGAACCGGTCCAGTTCGGCGATCCACGTGATGCGCGGATCCTCGACGCCGGCGTTGCCGACGCCGCGCTCCCACTGCCGGTCGGGCGCCAGGACGATGCCCTCGCGCTCGACGCCGACCGGCACGCCGTCCTCGACGATCACGCGCGCGAGCCCGATCCGCGAGACGTTGCCCGCGGCCACCAGCCGGGGCAGCAGGTACACCTCCCCGTCGGGACCGCGGCCTGAGGCCGGGTTGAGGACGCCTTCGACCTCGTAGGGGTTGCCCTCCTCCGGCGTCATCACGACGCCGACGCGGGTGAGCGTGTAGGGAACCGTGCCGACGGGGATGTCGAGGAGGGTCAACCCTTCACCCCCGAGCCGATGTCGGTGCTCTGGAACTGTCGCTGGAAGATGATGAACAGTGCCACCGCCGGGATGGCCAGCACCACCGCACCGGCCAGGATCGCCCCGAACGGGTTGGACGCGGACGCGGCCACGGTTGTGATGTAGTTCGCGAGCGATACGGCCAACGGTTGCATGGAGGGCTCCTTGGTGATCAGGAAGGGCCAGAGGAACTCGTTCCAGGGGCCGATGAAGGTGAGCAGGACGACCGTGAGCAGAGCGGGCCGCACCAGCGGCAGGGCGACGCTCCACAGCACGCGCAGTTCACTCGCGCCGTCGATCCGCGCCGCGTCGAACAGCGCCCGCGGGACTTGCAGGAAGTACTGCCGGAAGATGACCACCGCTGCCGAATTGATCGCGAACGGCAGGATCATGCCCAGGTGCGTGTCGGCCAGCCCGTAGTCCCGCGCGATCAGCACGTACAGCGGGATCATGAGCAGCTGGAACGGCACGATCTGCACCAGCAGGACGATCGCGAACGTCACACCGCGACCGCGCCAGTACAGCACCGAGAGCGCATAGCCGGCGAGGACCCCGAACACCACCGTGCACAGGATCACCCCGCCGGTGAAGATGCCGGAGTTCACCAGCCCCGAGAGGAGACTGATGCGCTCGTTGATCTGGACGTAGTTCTGGCCCGTGATGTTGGCCGGATTCGGGAAGGCCCCGGCCGGAGTCGGGTCGGGCTCCGTCTGCAGTGACCCGATGACCATGTAGTAGAAGGGGAACAGGAAGACCAGCGCCCCCACCGCCAGCACGATCCAGCGCGCGATCCGCCCCGCGCGGCCGGGATGACCGCGGCGACGCGGAGCAGCATCCGTCTGTGTCGTCTTGCGCGCCTCTGCGCGTGAGCCGGTGCCACTCATGACTCGTCACCTCCCACCAATCTGCGCTCTATCAACGCGAACACGAGCACGAGGATCACGAGGATCACGCCGATCGCCGCCGCCACGTCCGGATTTCCCTGCTCGATGCCCTTCTGGTACATCAGCAGCACGGGCGAGGTCGACGCCCCGTTGGGGCCTCCACCGTTCGTGAGCAGGTACGGCTCGGTGAACAGGTTCGCGCCGGTGATCGTCGCGATCAGCAGCACGAGCAGGGTCGCCGGCCGCACTCCGGGCACCGTCACGGAGAAGAAGGTGCGCACGGCGCCCGCCCCGTCGGTTGCCGCCGACTCGTAGAGCTCCTGCGGCACGGCCTGCAGCGCCGCCAGGTACAGCAGGATGAAGAACCCCAGCTGCTTCCACGTGACGAACAGCGCGATCGTCGGCATCGCGAGGGACGGGTTGATCAGCCACGAGGGGTCCGGAGCGAGCGGACCCAGGATCTGGTTGACCAGCCCGTTCTGGCTGAACATGAACAGCCACACGCCGACGACCGCGACGGATGCCGTCACGTACGGCACGTAGAAGCTGACCCGCAGGAACAGGCGCCCCCGCACGACCCGGTTCAGCGCCGTCGCGAGGAGCAGTGCGAGGACCACGGTCAGCGGCACGTTGATGATCAGGAAGATGCCGACGTTCAGGAACGAGCGCTGCACCGCCGGATCCGTGGCCACCGCGATGAAGTTGTCGAAGCCGACGAACTGGCGCTCGACGTCCGCACCCGGAGCCGCGAAGAAGTAGTCGTGGAACGACATCCAGACGGCGAACCCGAGCGGGAACGCGAAGATGGCGGCGATGAAGATGAGGTACGGGGCGCTGAGGAGCAGCCCGAGCGGGTTCTCTCCGAGGATGCGGCGCCGGCGCCGGGCGGAACGCGCGCGCTGCGCGTCCGCCCGGGCCGATTCCGTGGCCTGCGGAGTGGTCGTGGTGACCATGGCGCGACCGGTCTGCCCGTCAGCCCTGGGCGACCAGGGCGTCGACCTCGGCCGCGGTGTCGCTGAGGAAGGCGTCGATCTCACCCTCGCCGAAGATGACGGCCTTGGAGTAGGCGTCGCGGAAGGTCTGCCACACCTCGATCGAGTTCGCCACGTTCGGCACCTCGACGACGCGTCCCGCCTGGTCGCCGAACACCTCGTATGCGGGGTTCGCGGCGAAGAAGTCCGGGTACGCCGCGGTGAGGTCCTGACGCAGGGGCATCTGGCCGGTCAGCTCGAGGAGCTGTCCGTCCTGCTCCTCGCCGGTGGCGAACTTGAGGACATCCCATGCGGTGCCCTTGTTCTCGCACGCCGTGAACAGTCCGACGTTCTTGGCGTCGCTGAACGTATAGGTCTCGTCAGCGGGCGTTCCGGCCGATGTCGGCACGGGCACGGTGCCCCAGTCGACGTCGTCGCCGAAGTAGTCGATGGCCCAGGGCCCGGCGATCGTCATGGCCGAGTTGCCCGCGACGAAGGAGTCGCCGTTGAACTCTTCCTTACCGGAGAGGCCTTCCTCGTACATCGTCGCCCAGAACTCGGAAACGGTCGCGCCCGCTTCGGAGTCGAACGTCGCCTTGCCGTCCTCGACGAGGAGCGTTCCCCCGGTCTCGGCGGCGTAGAGCGGATAGAAGTCGAACCACGACTGGAAGAACTGGCTCGCGGGCGAGGGGTAGATCGCATACGGAGCCGCACCGGACGCGGTCAGGGTGCGAGACGTCTCCAGGAACTCGTCGTACGTCGACAGTGCCGGCGCCTCGGGGTCGAGGCCGGCCGCGGTGAACATCGCCTTGTTGTAGAAGATGACGACCGGGTTCGTCTTCCACGGCATCTGATAGAACTCGCCGTCGGCCGACGCGTACTGCGCTGCGTTGTCGCCGCTGCGTGCGTTGATGTAGTCATCGCCGTCCTCGAAGCTGGACAGCGACACGAGCCCGCCCGCCTTCTCGAACTGAGGCACGGCGGCAGGCGAGGTGTTGAAGATCAGGCAGGGTGCGTTGCCGGCCGTGATGGCGGCGCCGATCACGGCTTCGCTGCTGTCGCCCGCGGGAATCTCCTGAGCCTTCACCTGCTCGTCGGGGTGCTCGGCGTTCCACGCCTCGACCATCTGCTTGCCCCACTCGATCTCGCCCTCGTTGTTCGAGTACCAGATGGTGATGTCGCCTCGTGCCTCGAGGTCGTCGCTTCCGGCGCCGCCGCCGCCCCCGCCGCTGCAGGCGGTGAGCGTGAGCGCTCCGGCGGCGACGAGGGCCGTGACCTTGATGCTTCTTCGCATTGTTCTTCCTTCCTGGGGAGAAAGCGACGTTCGCCGCCTCCTGAATTCACCCGACTCGCGGTCCTGGATCGGCCAGGTCAGCGAGCGCGGGCAGTACGGGGTGGGGGGTGTGATGAAGCTGATGACGGCGCCGGCCCGGTGGACTCGCGCACCACCAGACGGGCCGGTGCCAGCTCGGTGTCCTCGAAGCCGAGACCTGCGATCGCGGCGAGCAGCGCCCGCGCGGCGGCGGCGCCCCACTCCACCGCGTCGGTGGCGACCGAGGTGAGCGAGGGATACACGTAGCGCGCGATGTCGCTGTCGTCGAATCCGGCCATCGACAGGTCTGCGGGCACCGACAGGCCCATCCGCTGCGCCACGGCGACGCCCGCCAGCGCCATCTGGTCGTTCGAGTAGGTGATCGCCGTCGGCCGGGTCGCGGCGTCCGCGACCAGCACCGTGGTCGCCTCAGCGCCCTGCCGCGCGCTGAAGTCCGTCTCCAGTACGCGACAGTCCACGCCGCGCCCCGCGCAGGCCGACTCGAAGGCATCTCGGCGTCGGCGCGCGTGCAGCATCTCGGACGACCCGGAGACGTGGGCGATCCGCCGGTGGCCGAGTTCGGCGAGGTGGTCGACGGTGGCGATCATGCCGTCCACGTCGTCGACGGTGACCGAGGGGAACGGCGATTCGATGTCGGGGTGGCCGAGCGTGACGGCGGCGAGTCCGAGCGACTGCACGAGCGCCAGCCGCTCGTCGTTCGCGCGCAGGTCGGAGATGAAGACGCCGTCCACCCGGCGTTCCGATGCGAGCTTGCGATACGTCTCGGCCGCCCGCGGGCCCGGAGGCACGGACGCCAAGACGAGCGCCTGCCCGGCCGGCGAGAGCTCGCGCTCGACGCCCGCGATGAACGCCGGGAAGAACGGGTCTCCGGCAACGATGGCGGTGTCGCGCTGCAGGACCAGCCCGAGGGCGAACGAGCGGTTGGTGCTGAGAGATCGGGCGCGCACGTCGGGCGACCAGCCCATCTCGGCGGCGATGGCCAGGATCCGGTCGCGCGTCGCGACGTTGACACCCGGCCGGTCGTTGAGCGCGAACGAGACGAGTCCCTTGCTCACACCCGCGCGCGCAGCGACATCCGCAATCGTCGGTCGTCGGACCCGACCCTCGCGCGACGTGTCGCTCATCCGGCTGCTCTGCCTCCTGAACCGGTTTAATAAACCGGTTTAGCCACACCGTATCGGACGGGGCACATCTTGTCGATGGCACTTACGGGTCGACAGCGCGTGTCACAGACCTGCACGCGTCAGAGGCAAGTGCGTTCGCATGGCACGCTTGACACATGAAGAGGGATGTCTCCAGCCGCATTGAACTCGACGTGACCGAGCCCGCGGAGCTCGTCTTCTCGATGGCGGTGAGTGGACACCACACGCCTGTCACCGAGAACATCACGTTCACGCTCGACGGCCAGCCGATCACCTTCGAGGCGGTTCCGGACTCGCACGGCACGCGTCTGCAGAAGGTGCTGAGTCCGGCCGGGCGACTGGTGGCCTCCTACGAAGCGTCGATCCAGGGTGAAGCCGCGGCCACCGTTGCGAACGCGACCGACCTGATCACGTATCTGCGACCGAGCCGCTACGCGGAATCCGACGCGCTCGGACCCACCGCCTTCGCGGAGTTCGGCGGCATCACCGACCGCGCCGAGCTGCTCTCGTCGGTCTCCTCGTGGGTCGGCACGCACCTGTCGTACGTGAGCGGCTCGAGCCTGCCCACCGATGGCGCGACCCGCACGCTGCTCGCGCGGCAGGGCGTGTGCCGCGACTATGCGCACCTCACGGTCGCGCTGCTGCGCGCGCTCAACGTGCCCGCCCGACTGGTCTCCTGCTACGCGCCCGGGCTCTTCCCGATGGACTTCCACGCGGTCGCCGAGGCGTGGGTCGAAGACGGATGGCACGTCGTGGACTCCACGACCCTGGCGCCCCGTTCCACGCTCGTGCGGATCGCAACGGGTCGGGATGCCGCCGACTCGGCGTTCCTGACGACCATCTCGGGCCGGGTGAGCCTGGTCGGCATGGAGGTCATGGCGATCGTCGACACGCTGCCCAACGACGACCTGGACCAGCTCGTCCGGATGCACTGACCTCCCCGAGCCCGGGCGCGGTGGCGCGCGGTTCCGGCCCGTGGCAACGTAGCGGTATGAAGAAGTGGGTCGTCCGGTTCCTGTCGCTGCTGGTCTTCAACGTCGTGGTGCTGCTGCTCATCGGCTGGCTCACGCCGGCGCGCGTGGGCTGGGCGGCGCTGTGGGCGGGCATCATCCTCACCGCTCTCACGATCTGGATCAAGCCGCTCATCACGAACTGGTTCCGGTCGATGGCCGCGAAGTCCGCGCACCAGCGGACGAAGGTCGGTGAGAAGGTCGTCCAGGGCGCGCTGGTCTTCGTCGTCGCGCTGATCGTGTGGATCCTCACGGTCGTGTTCTCAGGCGTGAGCGTCGCCGGGTGGCTGTGGGGCTACATCCTCCCGCCGGTGATCATCCTGGTCGGCTGGGCGATCTACGACGCGGTCGACGACCGGGTCGAGGGTCACGCCGGGGCGCTCTTCGACAAGGCGACCGGTCGGCGGCAGACCGCCGGTCCGGCGTCGACGACGACGCTGACGAGCTCGGATGCGGCATCCGCTCGGCGGGAACTGCACGACGGGCTCACCGACGAGCAGCGACGCATGCTCGACGAGCTGGGCAAGAGCTGACCAGATCTCGGTCGGATGTCGATCGAGCGGACTCCCGACCGTCATAGGGGTGTCACTGACCGATCGAACGAAAGACGGACACCATGCGTTACACACTCCTGCTCCACTACCCCGAGATGAGCGCGGACGACCTCGGCCCCGAGGCCCTCGCCGAGGGCATGCGCGAGTTCGATGACTACGCCAAGGCACTGGATGCGGCCGGTGTGCTGCAGTCCGCCGAGGTGCTGCAGCCCTCGTCTGCGACCACGACGGTACGCGGCGGCGACTCCCTGCGGATCCAGGACGGACCGTTCGCCGACACGAAGGAGCAGCTCGGCGGCACGTTCGTGATCGAGGTCGACGACCTCGACGCAGCGATCGAGTGGGCGGGCAAGGCGCCGTCGGTCAACTGGGGGGCGGTCGAGATCCGGCCCTCCGGCACCCGCTTCGTCGACGGCGCATGGACGGCGTTCGACTACCGATGACAGCTGCCGCGGATGCGCGCGCCGCCGCGGAACGAGCGGCGCGCGCATCCTACGGCCGCCTTCTCGCGGTGATCGCCGCCGCGACCCGCGACGTCGCGCTTGCCGAGGACGCGCTCTCGGATGCGTTCGAGAAGGCACTGCGGACATGGCCGGACGCCGGCATCCCCGACAATCCCGAAGGGTGGCTGGTCACCGTGGCACGCAACCGCCTTCGCGACCTGCTGGGCTCGGCCGCGACGCGCACGACTGCGCCGCTCCTGGAGAGTGTGCTCGAAGCGGACGAGCGCAATCCCGCGGACATCGTCGCCGACCGCGAGCAGATCCCGGACAAGCGGCTGGAGCTGCTGTTCGCCTGCGCTCATCCCGCGATCGACCCCGGCATCCGCACCCCGCTGATGCTGCAGGTCGTCCTGGGTTTCGAGGCGGCCGACATCGCGCGCGCGTTCGCGGTGGAGCCCGCGGCGATGGCCCAGCGGCTGGTGCGGGCGAAACGGCGCATCCGCGACACCGGCATCCCCTTCGTCGTGCCGGCCAGAGCCGACATGCGCCCCAGACTGACCGCCGTGCTCGAGGCGGTCTACGGCGCGTACGCGATCGACTGGCTCGACGCACCGTCATCCGACCCGGACCGCGTACGGGAATCGATCGCGGATGAGGCGCGATGGCTCGCCGTGCTGCTGGCGAGTCTGCTCGAGACCGAGGCGGAGGCCTGGGGTCTTGCGGCTCTGCTCACCTTCTCGGCGTCACGCGCACCTGCGCGAACGAGTCGGCCGTGGCCGCCGCTGGATGAACAGGACCCGGCGCTGTGGGATGCGGAGCTGATCGCGGAGGGACGGGCGCTGCTGCGACGCGCGTCGACACTGGGCGATCCGCTGGGGCGGTTCCAGCTCGAGGCGGCGATCCAGGCGGTGCACTGCGACCGCGCTCGGACAGGCACCCTCGATGCCGAGACCCTCGTGAAGCTGTACCGCGGACTCGTCGAGATCGCACCCACCGCGGGTGCGCGCGCCGCACTCGCCGCCGCCGAGGCCCGACTGTGACAGCCCGCTCGTAACAGGACGACTCGATGCGCGCGCGGATGGGGCCGTGCGATCATGATGGGTTCACGATCAGCGTGCCGTCGGCAGGGCACGCTGCGCTCACCCGAGTCCTGGAGGCACCCATGTCGCGTCGTCCCTTCCTGCCCATCGCCGCAGCGGCCCTGACCGCCCTCGCACTCGCCGGCTGCGCGTCGAGCGCTCCGTCCGGCGGAACCGCGACGGATGCCGCCGGCACGGGCTATGTCACCGACGGGAAGCTCACGGTCGCCACCGGCGAGCCCGCCTACTACCCGTGGGTGATCGACGACGACCCCGAGAGCGGCGAGGGATTCGAAGCCGCCGTCGCCTATGCCGTCGCCGAGGAGCTCGGCTTCGCGGCGGACGACGTGGTGTGGGTGCGCACCACCTTCGACGAGGCGATCGCGCCCGGCCCGAAGGACTTCGACATCAACTTGCAGCAGTTCTCCATCACGGACGAGCGCGAGGAGACCGTCGACTTCTCGTCGCCGTACTACGAGACGACTCAGGTCGTCGTGACGACGGGCACCTCGCCGGCGGCGAACGCGACGTCTCTGGCCGACCTGCAAAGCCTGCTGATCGGGGCGCAGACCGGCACGACGAGCTTCAGCGCGATCGAGCAGGTCATCCAGCCGACGCAGGGCGCCCAGGCGTTCAACTCCAACGACGACGCCAAGCTCGCACTCGAGAACGGTCAGGTGGATGCGATCGTGCTCGACCTGCCGACCGCGTTCTACATCTCGGGAGTGGAGCTGACCGACGGCGTCCTCGTCGGACAGCTGCCGACGCCCGAGGGAGCGACAGGCGACCAGTTCGGGCTCGTCCTGGCGAAGGACTCCCCGCTCACCGCCGATGTGACCGCGGCGGTCGACGCCCTCCGAGAGAACGGAACGCTCGACGACCTCGCGACCGAATGGCTCGGCGGCGAAGGTCAGGCTCCGCTGCTCAAGTGATGCCGCGCAGCTCCGTTAGCCTGGCCCGATGACAGGCCCGCCCCTCCTCCGGCCGGCGCCAGAGGTCAGCCCCGTCGAGCTGGAGCGGCGCGCATACCGCAAGCGCCAGGGCGCGAAGTCGGTCGTCATCAGCCTGATCTCGACCCTGGTGCTGGCTGCGATCGTCTGGGTGGTGGTGCTGAACACGCCCGGGTGGGCGCGCGTGCAGGAGTCGTTCTTCAACGGCGAGGTGTTCATCGCCGCGCTGCCCCGCGTGTGGGAAGGGTTCCTGCTCAACCTGCGGGTGCTCGCGATGGCCTCCGTCGCGGTCGTGCTGGTCGCGCTCCTGCTCGCGACCATCCGCACGCTCCAGGGCCCCATCTGGCTGCCGCTGCGGGCGCTCGCCGCGGGTTACACCGACCTCTTCCGCGGCATCCCGCTCATCATCGTCCTGTACCTGGTGGGTTTCGGCATCCCGGGACTGCAGCTGATCCCGTTCCGAGTGCCGGCCGAGATCTGGGGCACCATCGCGCTTACTCTGACCTACTCCGCATACGTCTCAGAGGTGTTCCGCGCGGGAATCGAGGCCGTCCATCCCGCCCAGCGCCAGGCGGCGCGCTCCCTCGGGCTCAGTCACGCGAAGACGATGCGGCTGGTCGTCGTACCGCAGGCGGTCCGCAAGGTGACGCCCGCGTTGATGAACGACTTCGTCGCCCTGCAGAAGGATGTGGGGCTGATCTCGATCCTGGGCGCGGTCGACGCCGTCCGCGCGGCGCAGATCGAGACCGCCGCATTCTTCAACTTCACGCCGTACGTCGTCGCCGGGCTGCTCTTCGTCCTGCTCGCGATCCCCACCATCCGGCTCACGGACTGGTACACGGCGCGCGTGCGCGCACGCGAGCAGGTCGGAGGCATCGTGTGAGGGATCCCGTTCTGCGCCTGGACGGCGTGCGCAAGTCCTTCGACGGTCACGACGTCCTGCGCGGGATCGACCTGACCGTCGAGCAGGGCGAGGTGGTCGCGCTGATCGGTGCCAGCGGATCGGGCAAGTCGACGCTGCTGCGCACCATCAACCTCCTGGAGCGTGTCGACGACGGTCAGATCTGGCTCTCCGGCCTCGACATCACCGACCCGCGCGTGAACGCCGATCTCGTCCGGGCCCGCATCGGCGTCGTCTTCCAGCAGTACAACCTCTTCCCGCACATGACGGTGCTCGAGAACGTGACGATGGCCATGCGCCACGTCCAGGGGCGCACGCGCAGAGACGCGGATGCAGCCGGCCTCCAGCTGCTGGACCGCGTGGGCCTCGCCGCCAAGGCCGGCGATCATCCCGACCGGCTCTCCGGAGGGCAGCAGCAGCGGGCCGCGATCGCGCGTGCGATCGCGACGAGCCCCGAGGTCCTTCTGCTCGACGAGATCACCAGCGCGCTCGACCCCGAACTGGTCACCGAGGTGCTGGATCTCGTGCGCACCCTCGCCGCCGACGGCGCCACGATCTTGATGGCCACTCACGAGATGGCATTCGCACGCGACGTCGCGCACCGGGTCGTGTTCCTCGACGCCGGGCTCATCCTCGAACAGGGCTCGCCCGCCGAGGTGTTCGGCTTCCCGAAGGAGCGGCGCACCCAGGAGTTCCTCGCGCGCTTCCGCGCGTAGGCGCGGGCGCCGGTCAGCCGGCGCTGCGCTCCGCGGCCTCGACGACGTTCATCATCAGGAGCGCGACGGTCATCGGGCCGACACCGCCGGGGTTGGGCGAGAGGTAGCCGGCGACCTCGGCGACCTCGGGCGCGACGTCGCCGTACACCTTCGCCTTGCCGGTCTCCGAGTCCTGCTCTCGCGTCACGCCGACGTCGAGGACGGCCGCACCGGGCTTGACATCCGCCGCGGTGATCAGGTGCTTCACGCCGGCCGCGGCGACGATGACGTCCGCCTGGCGCAGGTACTGGCCGGCGTCCACCGTTCCGGTGTGGGTGAGGGTGACGGTCGCGTTGTACTCGCGGCGGGTCAGGAGCAGCCCGATCGAGCGCCCGATCGTGACGCCGCGACCGACGACGACCACGTGCTTGCCCCTCAGGTCGTAGCCGTTGCGCACCAGCAGCTCGATGACGCCCCGGGGGGTGCACGGCAGCGGCGAGGTGATCGGGCTGTTGACGTTCAGGACGAGGCGTCCGAGGTTCGTCGGGTGGAGCCCGTCGGCATCCTTGTCGGGGTCGATCCGCTCCAGGATCGCGTCCGTGTCGATGTGCTTCGGCAGGGGCAGCTGCACGATGAATCCGTGGCACGCGGGATCGGCGTTGAGCTCGTCGATGGCCTGCTCGACCTGCTCCTGCGTGGCATCGGCGGGCAGCTCGACCTGGATCGAATTCATCCCGATCGCCTCGGACTGACGGTGCTTCATCCCGACGTACAGCTGCGATCCGGGGTCGGCTCCGACCAGGACCGTCGCGATGCCCGGGACGATCCCGCGCTCCGCGAGCGCGGCCACGCGTTCGCGCAGCTCTTCCTTGATGGCCGCAGCGGT
>NZ_DASUNI010000139.1:0-6819 GCF_036277215.1 Microbacterium sp.
GCCGTACACGATCGACGCACCGACGACGAAGACCTTCCGGCGGCCCGTCCGGTCCGACAGCTTCCCACCCACCACGGAGGCGACGACGACCATGACGGACTGGACCGCGGTGGCCAGGAAGACCTGGCGTGGCACCTCGGCCTCCGCGCTGCCGATCTTCTCCAACAGGTAGTAGACCTGATACATCGTGAGGAAGGCGTACGCCAGAACGAACAGGAAACGGCTGGCAAAGGCCCAGGCGAAGTCTGGACTCCTCAGCGGGTTGACGTAGAACGTACTGGCGAACTCGCGCAGCGACCAGGCCGGCCTCTCATCGCGGCGCAGCCGGCGATCCCTCAGCGAGACCGCGAACAGCAGAACGAAGAACCCGCCGATCGCACACGGGACCAAGAACATGGCGAGTTGGTTGCCGGTGAACAGCTGCACCAGGAAAGTCCCGCCCACCGACGCCAGCGGCAGACAGACTCCCAGGGCACCGGAGACCAGGCCACGTTGCGCGACCGGAACCTGGTCGGGCAGCACCGCCACCATGGCGGCGAGCAACGCGTTGAAGAACAGCTGCGCGACGCACCATCCGACCAGGACGACCGCGATGGTGGGAGCCAACGCGACGACGAGGATTCCGAGCGATCCGCCCGCCACGCCGATGATCATCCAGGGTCTTCGCATGCCGAGTCGCGAAGAGGTGCGGTCGCTCATCCTTCCGAAGAAGGGATTGCCCACCATGGCGAGCAGGGCACCGATTCCGGTGACCAGCGACAGGCCGGCAGGAGCCCGATCGATCCCGACGAGCGAGTTGACCTTCAACGCCAACGTGACCAACAGGGGCGCGACCAGCACCAGGCAGGTGCCCACGTACGCCAGTGTGTAGAGCGAGACGAAACCCCATCCCACTCGCGGCAGCACGGACCCGGACTCCAGTGCGGGACCATCATCTGCCGACGGAGGCATCGATCGGTTCACCCAGGTGTCAGGTTTGGGAGTGGCTCTTGGCGAGCTGCGCAAGGAACGCGTCGACTGATCCCTAGCAATGTGAGGACTCGACGTTGATCACGGCGTCGAAAGAAGCGTCCGGGAATGGCATCTGCTGGGGCGTCACCACACACGAACTCCAAGCTGGGGCGGACGCGCCGGTGCCGGTTGCACAAGTCAACTGCTTCCTGCGAGAAGTCCATGCCGGTCATCGAACGCGGCTCGAGATAGCGACTGATGTAGAAGGCGCCGCCGCCCCCTCCCGAGCCGACCTCGAAAAGGTTCGCCACACGAGTTTGCGGAGGGTCACGGTTAAACCTAGCCGACCACGGCAGGGGCCCTGTCGACGGATTCATGAGCGCATCCCATCTCCCGGTGCCGTTCCCCTTGCCCGTACGGGCACACTTCAGCGCCGCGCGCCCGCTGAGCGGGCGTCGCACGACATACTCAGGTTGGACGTTCCCGCAGGCGTGTCAACTCTCCGGCGGAGGATCGGCGCATGAGCCCCGATAGGGCACAACCGGATCGGCGCTACGCCCCGTCGCGGCCCACGCCGGACCGGGCGGAGGGTCCGGTTCCGGCACCGACCGGGCACGCTACGTCGGAGGTGCTCGCTCCGGTGTCCACGGGGTCGTGGAGCTACCTACGGTCGAACCCGTCGTTGATGCTCACGTTGCAACGTGCGGCCGGCAACGGCGCGACCCGGGGCGCTGTGTCCCGGTCGCTGACGGTCCAGCGCGATCGTGCGGCGATGCTCACCGCGTACCGCGACGAGGTGAACGCCGGCGAATGGGGGAAAGCGGCCGAACGCCTCAACGGCTTCAACGACCCCGACATCAACGCCCGGGTGAAGGAGCTCGGCTACGACAAGCGCGCGCTGCTCCTCGCTGCCGTTCAGGAGTGGAACCACCGGGTGCGCCGACCGGCGCTGGACATGAACTACAAGGCGGATGTGGATGCCGGCCGCCTGGAGCACGCGGCGGGCCTGCTCAACGGATTCGACGAACCCGACATCATCAGCCGGTTCGGCCAGCTGCCCATTGAGAAGCATCTGGCGCTGCTGATCGCCTGTCCGGCCACCGCCAAACGGGTCCTCGAGATCGGTCTCCGCCTGCAGCCCAAGCAGAAGACGCGGGTGTGGCCGGTGGCGGACTTCATCGCCATCTGGGAGAAGCTGCACGGCCGCACGATGTCGCCCGAGGAGAAGCTCGATCTCCGCCGCGGCTGCATCGGCATCACGTCACTGAACCTCGCGGACGGCGCCCCCAACCCGCCCCTGGGCTTGTCGTTCGACAGCTTCGAGCGTGCCCGCGCCGTGTCGCGCGCGCTCAACGACATCCTGGCCACCGCTCCCACCGTCGCGAAGTACGGCGAGGCGGTTGGAGCGCATCCGCTGCTCAGTCAGCTCACCGGGGTGGTGAGCGCCCTGCCGTCGAGCAACCCTGCCGAGTGGCGGGCCGTGGTCTTCTCGAAACGCTTCTGGTCCAACCAGAACCTCGACTGGAACAAGGCCAAAAAGCCCGCCAAGGGCGCGTTCAAGCCAGACCCGAACACCGGCCAGGTCGACATGTCGGGGGACAAGAACCTGGGGCGTCCCGACCCATCCTTGGGCCCCGGGGGCGAGATGGTCAGGTTCGACTACGGCTGGTACGACGAGACCACCAATTCCTGGTGGCACGCCAATCATTCCGAGCCCGGGATGCAGGTCTACCAAAGTACGCTCGCGCACTACTCGCAGCCGCTCGTGAACTTCGACCGGCAGGTGTTCACGGTCGCTCTGGCCAAGAAGTGAGAGAAAGAAGTGAGAGGAGGTGCCATGGATTTCTCCGAGATGGTTGATCAGCAGGTGACCCTCAGCGGTGTCGCGTACAACGCGCTCGGCAGCGCTGTGGTCGCCGATCCCGATGGCGAGTGGTTCATCCACGTGGACGGCCTCGAGAGCTGGGACGAGGGCGACTACGGCAACAACGTCGAGATCACCGGTCTGCTGGTCCGGGAGGCCATCGCACCGCAGGCGGAGGAGAAAGACGGTCGGCACACCCACGGCGCCAAAGGCACGGCCCTGGTCATCCGGGGTGCCACCTGGCGAATCGTGGGCTAGGGCCAGTAGGTCGCGCCCTGAGCCTGTCGAAGGGCAGCATCGGCGAGGGGGGTTTGGTTGGGTCGCCAACCTCGGCCGGACAGTGACCACTCGCCGCAGCCAGCGGTACTCTGCAAGAGCAGCCCCGAGTAGATCGCGGGTGTCGGTGCGCCTGTTCCCCGCCGAAATCTTCGCGATCCGGTCGGCGGCGGGAATGAGGCGCGGATGAACGTGATTGTGCGCCGATGGCTGCTGGCCACGATCCTCCTGCTCGTGGTTACGGTGGGCTGTTCCCCTGCGGCTCCGCCGCCCTCTCCGCCCTCGCCGTCACCGCCCGCGCCGACCGGCACCTCAGCAATTGACTTCCCCGCTCTGGAGGCGGAGATCGAGAGGGCGATCACCGCCGGTCCGGCGTCGTTGGACCAGGTTCGGGCTGTGTTGGTGAATGTCGAGGGCGAGACCAGGATTGCCCACTATCGGCACGGCTTCACCGACGGTGACTACGGGCACGTGTTCTCGGTGACCAAGAGCGTGCTGTCGATTCTGGTGGGGATCGCGATTGCCGACGGTCTGATTCTCGACATCGACCAGCCGCTGGCGGAGCTGTTGCCGAAGCATCGCCAAGCCATGAGCGGTGAGACCGGCAAGGTCACGCTGCGCCACCTGATGACCATGTCGGGCGGATTCCGCGAAATCCCGGGCGGATTCGTCTGGGACGAATCCGCGAAGTCAGGCAGTAGCTTCATCGAGGTCTTGCTGAAACAGCGGCAGGAATTCAAACCGGGCGAGATCTACTGGTACTCCGATGCCAGTGCTCATCTGGTGGCCGCCGTGCTGGCGACTGCGCTGGAGAACGCCGACGGCAACCGATCCCGGTCGGTGCTGGACTACGCCCGCGAGAAACTCTTCGATCCCCTGGAAATCTCCACGCACCCGAGCTTCTCCAAGCCTCTGCCGGACCCGTTGCTGACGTCCGAGTTCGTGGCGGCCGACTTCGGCTGGGGGACCGACCCCAACGGCATCCACCTCGGCGGATTCGGCCTGCGGCTCACGGCGCCGGACATGATGAAGATCGGCGAACTCTACCGACGCGGTGGGGTCTGGAACGGCAAGCAGGTCGTGCTTGCAGCGTGGATTCAGCAGTGCACCGCACCGGCGAACTACGAATCACAGATCGGCGGCCCACTCGAGTACGGCCTGCTGTGGTGGATCCTTCCGGACCCCGAGCAGGCAGAGTCGAAGAAGCCGGAACCGGTGGGATACGCCGCAATCGGATTCGGCGGGCAACGCATCTATGTGCTGCCGGAATATGAGGCGGTGATCGTTTACCTGTCGGACGTGCAAGCTGACCGCCAGATCGACGACCCGGATCTGGATCCCCTCGATCGCGTATTCATCGCGGCCTTTCCGTGACAGCGGAACACACCACCAGTTACGCGGTCCTCCGTGCTGATGGCGGGCCCAGGTCGGTCGGCATCAAGGTGCCGATGCCGTTGGTCGCCGCGAGAACGTAGTGTTCGACCGTCCGCTCCTCGCCATTCACTTGATTGCGCAGGGTGAGGCTGAGCGCGTATGCAGGTTGGATGTACTCCTGATCCTCCAGCCGGCCTAGTTCCACGTAGCACAGCCGTGCATCGTCGATGTCGAGCATGTCGCCGAAGCGTGCGCGCCAGTAGCCCTCGACCTCAGCAATCACGCTGTCGAGCTGCCGCCAGCCAGCCACAGGTTCATGCACGGCGATTCGTCGGTTGATCCGCTCGAATCCGGTCGGCTCGAGCTTCGCGTCGAGGTACATCACGACCTTCCCACCTTGTCCTTCGACGGTTAGTCCATCGATTACGCGGGAGAACACGACGCCGACATCAATGACCCTCGTGTCGACTGGAACACCGTTCTTCACCGACGATGCCACGTTGAGTCGCGCGACTTTTGTGGGCATGAATGTGGCCTCGTCCGTCAGTTCGAGACGTTCTATTTCCCGAGTCGCGGCTGCGATGGCATCTGCATCAGATACTCCCATCGCCGTGGTGCCATCGTCGACCTGCCATCGACTGCTATCGACGTACTGCACGGCCCGCGAGGCACGGTAAACGGTAAAGACGTACGGCTCTTCCTCCAATTCCAGCAGCGGTCCCATGTCGTTCCAATCTTGGTCCGCAGCCTGGGTAAGACCCGCTCGTCCGGCAAGCGCGGCAACATCGTCCAAGGAACCAAGTGCCGGATCGACGCGATAGATACTGGCCGAAACATCAAACGTGCGCCAACGCTCGACAAGCTCTTCGTAATTCATCTTCAGCTCCTAACCACGCCACATCCAGGCCAAATGGGTCGCCGGTGCCGGACCAGCATCGCGATCGGCGAGTCTGCTGTTGTTGAGGCGAGCGGACGCATTCGCCGAACTATTGCCAGGCGAAATTGCCACCGGCCTGTTCACTGCGCTGCCCGATCGGGCGAACGCGGCGTCGAGCCACGCTGGGCCTACGGCAGTTCCTCGCGAAACCGCGGTCAAGAACTCGGCCCCACGATTCGAATCTATCCCCGGATAGGAAAGGCCGACGAACGCGCAGAGCACGTGGAGCGCTTGAAGCGGATGCGCGGCGTCGCCGTCTGTCGGTGCCGACCAGGTGCGCATCACGCTCGTGTCGACGTTCGGATTGTCCGAGACGGCCCCGCAGGTGTCGAGCACCAACCATCGCAAACGCCGCACACCAAGACGCATGTTGGCATAACGGGCCAGGCAGTTGAAATGGTTCGATGCGAACGCAATCCCTATCTCAGTAGCACCGTGGTCCACGAAATACATCAAGTGCGTGTTGTCGATCATGTTGAGAGAATCACCGGTCGATACTCGTTCGGGGTGTTCATAGTCAGATGCCCACGCGTCCGCGTTCCCCCATACGAACTTTTCAACGTGCCCGAAACTTCGCGCCGTGTTGATGACCGCGCTCGCCACGCTCCAGTTCGCGGGCAATGCTTGGAACGAGCAGCTCGTTCCTGCTGCGGGACCATCGCTGGTCCATTCGACACCGAAATCGACTCGGACAACAGCAGCCATGATCGCGCGCCTCCTTTGATGGTGCTTTCTCTGCTCTCCGTGTGCACCGGATAGGCTTTGAGTAGGAGCACTTCAACGTTAACGCTCTGGCTAAGCGATGACTAGCCCGGTTCGGGCACCAGTTCTTTGTTGATCATGTTTTGGCATACGTTGACCGAGCTCGAGCACCGTCTCGCCACCTCCTCAAGCCCGGGACGCGATGACCTCATTCGGCAATCGGGACGTGGGGCAGCCGTGCCGACATCAGTCCTGCCGTCTGTTGGCGCGAAGCCTGTACCGAGATCCGGGGTGCCGAACGTGCACCTGCACCATCTGCCGGATTGGACTGGCCTCAGGGGTTCGGGACGTGATTCGCCACGTGTGTTGCGGGATCCAGCCGAGCAGACGCTGGGCCTTCTCGCTGGAGATGAGCGATCGGGTGCCCTCGACCGGCGAACGGAACTCGGTGTCCGGGAAGAACTCGGCCATCAGGTCAGCCGAGGACCGGGTCATCACGTTGTCGTGGTTCGCGATCACGAAGCTGTCGAATCCTGGCGTCTGGTACTCGAGGGCCCGAACGACCGCCTGAGCGCCGTCGCGAGCGTCGATGTAGGACCACAGGTTCCACATCCGTGACGCCGGATCGTCCTCGAGGGAGGGGAACTCGGCGTAGTCGGGAGGGTCGATGACGTTGGAGAACCGGAGTCCGATCATCTTCAGCTGGGGCTCCCAG
>NZ_DASUNI010000140.1:0-8738 GCF_036277215.1 Microbacterium sp.
GCCCGCAGTCGATCGAGCACCAGTTCCGCATCAAGGAGCTGCGCGACATGTTCGGCCCTCTCGTGCTGTCTCCGCAGCTTCCGGAGCGCACCTCGCTGCAGCAGGCGCAGGGCGCGGCGAAGCCGCTGCACATCTGGCCCGGAGACTCGGCGCAGGAGCTCGCCGCAGACTTCGACGCGCTGCTGGACCGCGTGATGCGCACCGGCCGCATCCCCGCCGCCGGCAACCCGGTCTGACCGCCGCGCGGCACCGGGGCTTCATCCGTCACCTCTGCACGCCGCGCGCGGCCATCCGCGTGCACGCGTGACGGATGAACTCCACACAGGCGGTCGCTTCAAGGAAGTGGTCAGCGCCTATCGTCGATCGCCCGCGATACGCGGCGAACGATCGATGCCGAGTCACGGAATACGTGATCTCGAGACACGCGGATAACCCTCCAGCCCAGCTCAGCCAGCCGCTCGTGCTTCTCGATGTCGCGCTGCCACTGACGCGCGTCCGTACGGTGCTGGTCACCCTCGTATTCGACCGCTATCCGAAGATCGACGTAGGCCAGGTCTACGCATCCGACGAATGACCCGTCGCGGTCGAACACGTCGTGATCCGTTCGCGGCTCAGGCAGCCCGGCATCCACGAGAATCAGGCGCACCCAAGTCTCCATGCGCGAAGCCACTCCGGGCCGGATGCGGGGCAGCGCGCTCCTGAGCACTGCGGCGCCGCCACGGCGGCCCGCACGCAACGCCGCCTCCAGTTCGTGGACCGTGCCCAACGCTTCACGTTCCGTCCTCGACACACGACCAGGGATGCGTGGGACGCGCACGATCGCATCTCCGACGGCGACGAGGTCGTACGGATGCGGCAGCATTCGTCCGAGCATCGCCCAGGTCGTCGCGGGGTCGGCAAGGCGCAGGCCGAGACGCGAATGCGTGACGACGCGTGACAGAGCAGGGTCGATCTGATGGCCGTGGATGCCGCGCAAGCGCGGTGCGCGTCCAGGCACGCTCACGTGGGGTCGCGCGTCGGGCAGCATCGGAAGCGGAAGATCCCAGAGCACGGCCGCCGTCGTATGGCTGAAATACTCCGCGGGATGCATGTGGGCGACGAAGCGGACTGCAGCCAGGACGATCGCGGCACGCTGTCGTCCGGCCGGGTGGTCGTGGACGAGCTCGTCCGAACTCGGGGCCCTGAGCCCACGGTACGGTCGATCGTGGGCGACGCTGTCGATCCAACGTCGCGGACGCCCTGCCCGCAACGCGTCTCCAACGAGAAAGACCGCACTTCGGTCCGGCATGTTCATCCACCCACTGTGCCGCGCAGCAGTCCCTGCACCCCGCAACTATCCACAGCCCGGGTCGTCGGCCATCGATTCATCCGTCACGCATGTACGGCATTCGGGCGCACGAGCGTCCATTGGTGACGGACGAAGGCGTCGGAGGCCGGAAAATACGTCGATGCGCGCGGCGGCAGAGGCCTCCGGGGCTAAGCGGTGCGGATCGCGCGACGCGCGGACAGCTCGTCGACGACCTCGGGCGCCTGCGCCTCGAAGTCGACCAGCGTCGACTCGACCTCGCGCAGCACCTTGCCCACGGCGATCCCGAAGACGCCCTGGCCGCGGCTGACGAGGTCGATGACCTCGTCGTTCGAGGTGCACAGGTACACCGACGCGCCATCGCTCATGAGCGTCGTGCCGGCGAGATCGCGGATGCCGGCGGCGCGCAGCTGGTCGACCGCGGTCCGGATCTGCTGGAGTGAGATGCCGGTGTCGAGCAGGCGCTTGACGAGCTTGAGCACGAGGATGTCTCGGAAGCCGTACAGCCTCTGCGACCCTGACCCCGAGGCCCCGCGGACGGTGGGCTCGACGAGCTCCGTGCGGGCCCAGTAGTCCAGCTGGCGGTACGTGATGCCGGCCGCGCGAGCCGCAACAGCGCCGCGATAACCCACTTCGTCGTCCATCTCGGGCAGTCCGTCGGTGAAGAGGAGGTCTGCGACGAACTTCGGTCCGTCCGCGTCGTGAGCGTTCATACGCTTCCTCCTTGATGATCGGACATGTCAACGCTAGATGAGGCCTGGCCGCCGGGCAACGACATCCGCCCCGAGTGGCTCGGCGTGTCGCGGCGGACGGCGGATCCGGGCGTCAGGAAAGCATGCGGTCGAGAGCCGCGCGGGCGAAGATCGCGCGCACCTCGTCGAGGCGTTTGGCCAGTTCCGGCGCTAGTTCGCTGGCACGAGCGCGGGATGCCGCATCCGTACGCCGCAGCAGGGGCGAGAGCGCCGACTCGACGAGCGCGACGTCGCGCTCGGCGCTCTGGCGGAGGGTTCGCACGTGGCGCGGCTCGATGCCGTGGCGGTCCAGCGCGACCAGCGCCCGCAGGATGGCGACCGCCTGGTCGTTGTACCCGTCGGCAGGTGTCAGCACCCCGGTGCTGATCGCATCGTTCAGCAGCTGCGGGGCGGCTCCCGCAGCGGCGAGCAGCTCCTCACGCCGGTAGCGCCGCGGCGCGGGGACGATCGAGGGCGGGACAGAGGTCGGCGGGGCGGGGTCGCGACCGGCGTCGACGTCGGCGAGATATTCGCGGATGACCACGAGCGGCAGGTAGTGATCACGCTGCAGGGTCAGGGCCAGCCGGAGCCGCTCGAGGTCGTCCTGCGAGAACTTGCGGTAGCCCGACTCGGTGCGGGTGGGGGTGACGATGCCCTGGACTTCGAGGAATCTCAGCTTGCTCGAGGTCAGGTTGGGGAACTCCGGGTTCAGCCGCGCGAGGACCTGACCGATGCTGAGAAGCCCCGCGGACGATGGACGTTCGCGGGCTGACGAGGACGGCATCAGCCGTCCGCCGCCTGAGGAAGGTCGGCGGGCGAGACGAAGAAGTTGAGCCGGAACTTGCCGACGCGCACCTCGGAGCCGTTCGTGAGGACGGCCCGGTCGACGCGCTCGCCGTTGACGTAGGTCCCGTTGAGCGAGCGCTGATCGACCAGCTCGAATGCGCTCGCGGTGCGGGTGATTTCGGCGTGACGGCGCGAAACGGTCACGTCGTCGAAGAAGATGTCGGCTTCGGGATGCCGCCCCACCGTGGTCACGTCGGTGTCGAGGAGGTAGCGGGCCCCGGCGGTGGGTCCCGAGCGGACGATAAACAGGGCGGATCTGGTCGGGAGCGCCTCGATGGCATCGAGTTCGGCGTCGGTCAGATCGCTCCCGAAAGGAACGAACGAGAGGTCGGAATCGTGCCCGAACGTCTGTGTCGTATCGCTGGGGCCGTGCGAATCACGCGCGTCGGCACCCGCTCCGGATGCCCGCCGGATCTCGTCCGGTCCGGGTCGGCGGTTGTCCTCCACGGTGTTCCTCCTCTGCAGTCCAGCGTATCGGATCGACCGGGTCCTGACAGGGCCGGTTCGCGGTCGAGCGAGACGCTGCGCAATGTTTCGTCGTGTGTCACCTGAGATGACCGCCGGAAGCCTGGCGCCTAGCCTGGCGAGTAACCGAACCTACTTCCAAGGAGACTCCCGTGTCGACCCCGCACCGCCACCTTCCGCCCCTGCAGGTGCGTGAGCGTGCTGCGTGCATGTGCGTCCACGGCGAGTCCTGCTCGACCTTCGCTCCCGGTCACGCGCTCCACCTGATCCAGGCACGCCTCGCATCGGCGACGCCGTCTGAGTGGCTCGACGCCATCGTCGAACTGTCGGATGCCGCGGACGGCGTGGTCGTGCTGCGCACGGTCGCCGACGCCCAGCGCGTCGAGGTGTGGAGTGGTTCCGGCGCGGCGCACGAAGTCGCGCCGGGAACTCCTGTCGCTCTGCACGGCCGCTACGGCGTGCTCGCCGTCGGGTCGCTGCGCTTCAACGTCGCGACGACGGCAAACGCCTAGCGCCGCCGCTGCGGCTCAGCCGCGCGAGCGGATTTGCGGCGGATCCCCGCCGCTGTCGAGGGCGTTCTGACCGAGGTCAGGCCATCTTCATCATGCTGTTCTTGAGCGCCATGCAGGCGTCCATGCACGCCTTGCACGACTGCGCGCACATCTTGCAGACTTCACTGTCGTCCGCGTGCGCCATGCACTCGTCCATGCACATCTGGCACATGGCCATGCAGGCGTCCAGCATCGACATCATGACCTCGGAGGTCATGCCCTGCATCCGCAGCATCGAGCGCATCATCGTGTTGCACATGTCCGCACAGTTCATGCACGCGGGGGCGCACGACATCATCTGCGTCGAACACACCGTACAGGCCTGCTCGCAAGCCGAGCAGGCGTCCATACAGGCCTGCATGAGCGACATGTCCATGGTGCTCATTCCGGGCATCGACATGCCGTCCTTGGACATCATGTCCATCATCATCGAGTCCACGTCGCACTCCTCTCGTTACTCTTCGCGGCGACGACCGCCGCCTATCGGAACGCTACTCCTCGGGGCCGCTCGCGTCACGGGGTCCCGTGCGCGCTCAGCAGGATTTCACACGCCCGACACAAGGGTCTGGCCTGCAGACGCGCTCGAACCTCTGTCGGCTCTGGCGCCGGTGCGATCCGCCCCGCGTAGCCTGGACAGGATGCCTACGAACACGCCTCCCCGCCCTCTCGTCCGCACGCTGATCGCGGCAGCGACCTCCGTCCTGCTCGCCGCGGGAGGCGTGCTGGCCGCGTCACCCGCGAGTGCGCACGACGAACTGGTCTCGTCCGATCCGGCCGCCGAGTCGTCCGTCGACGCGCTGCCCGCGCAGCTGACCCTCACCTTCAGCGGCGAACTCGCGACCGACCCCGGCGCGACCGAACTCTCCGTGACGGATGCCGCGGGCGCTTCCCTCGCGGACGGAGAGCCGGCGGTCGACGGCACGGTCGTGAGCCAGCCGCTCGGCGGCGCAGCATCCGGCGTCATAACGGTGCTGTGGAAGGTCGTATCCAGCGACGGACACCCGATCTCGGGCGAGCTCGCCTTCACGGTGATCGCCCCCTCGACGCCCACACCCACACCCACTTCTGCACCGACCGCCACCGCGACCCCGACCGAGGATCCCACCCCGGAAGCCACGCCGACTCCCAGCGAAACGTCGGTCCCCGCCGCCGACACGGGGGATGCCGCTCTGCCGTGGGTCCTGTTCGCGCTGCTCGGTGTCGCGGTGGTGGGTGCGGTCACCTACCTGCTGGTGTCGCGCGCGCGCCGGCAGAGGGCGCTCGAGCAGCCGCCGATTTCGGGAGCGGGCGGCGCCGCTCCGGGCGGCTCTCCGTCCGATTCCGGCTCCCCCGCCGACCGATAGGCTGGAACCATGCCTCATTACGACGTCGTCATCCTCGGCGCCGGCCCCGGCGGTTATGTCGCGGCCGTCCGAAGCGCTCAGCTCGGTCTCTCGGTCGCGATCATCGAGGAGAAGTACTGGGGCGGTGTCTGCCTGAATGTCGGGTGCATCCCCTCCAAGGCCCTGCTGCGCAACGCCGACCTCGCGCATGTGTTCCACGACCAGGCCGAGCTCTTCGGCATCTCGGGCGACGTGTCGTTCGACTTCGGCGTCGCATGGGACCGCAGCCGAAAGGTGTCCGAGACGCACGTCAAGGGCATCCACTTCCTCATGAAGAAGAACAAGGTCACCGAGTACGAGGGCCGCGGCACCTTCACGGGCCCCAACGCCATCACGGTGGCGAAGTCCGACGGCACGACAGAAGAGGTCACCTTCGACAACGCGATCATCGCCACGGGCTCCCGCGTGCGTCTGCTGCCGGGCGTGCAGCTCAGCGAGAACGTCGTGACGTACGAAGAGCAGATCATGACCCGCGGCCTTCCCGGCTCGATCGTCATCGTCGGCGCCGGTGCCATCGGCATGGAGTTCGCCTTCGTCATGGTCAACTACGGCGTCAAGGTCACGATCATCGAGTTCCTCGACCGCGCGCTCCCCAACGAGGACGCCGACGTGTCGAAGGAGATCGCACGCCAGTACAAGAAGTACGGCGTCGACATCCTCACGTCGACGAAGGTCGAGACGGTGGTCGACTCCGGCGACAAGGTCACCGTCACGTACACCGACAAGGACGGCGGGCAGGGCTCGATCGAGGCCGACAGGGTGCTCATGTCGATCGGCTTCGCCGCGAACGTCGAGAACTTCGGGCTCGAGGCCACCGGCGTGAAGCTCACCGACCGCGGTGCGATCGAGATCGACGACTACATGCGGACGAACGTCCCGCACATCTACGCGATCGGAGACGTCACCGCGAAGCTCCAGCTCGCCCACGTCGCCGAGGCGCAGGCCGTGGTCGCCGCCGAGACGATCGGCAAGGCCGAGACGATGACGCTCGGCGACTACCGGATGATGCCGCGGGCGACGTTCTGCTCCCCTCAGGTCGCCTCGTTCGGTCTGACCGAGCAGCAGGCGCGGGACGCCGGATACGACGTGAAGGTGGCCAAGTTCCCCTTCTCCGCCAACGGCAAGGCGAACGGACTCGGCGAGCCGATCGGCTTCGTCAAGCTCATCGCGGACGGTGAGCACCTCGAGCTCCTCGGCGGCCACCTCATCGGCCCCGACGTGTCGGAGCTTCTGCCCGAGCTCACGCTCGCACAGAAGTGGGACCTCACGGCCCTCGAGGCGGCGCGCAACGTGCACACGCACCCGACACTGTCGGAGGCCGTGCAGGAGGCGTTCCACGGCCTGGCCGGCCACATGATCAATCTTTGACGCGCGGCGATCGATGCGGCGACGCAGAGTTCATGCGCTGCGGGTCAAGGTCGACTAACCGCCGCAGGCGGCGGATCGAGACCTCGAGTCAGTAACCGAGCGCCCGCGCGAGTTTCGAAGCGGATGCCGCCGCCCGACCTCCCGCGGTGAGCACCGCTTTCTCCACCGCGGAGAAGAACGCCCGCGGGTCGGCGGGAGCCGCGTCCCCGAGCTCGATCTCCCATTCGCGCCACGTGCGCACCACGCCGGTCCGCACGTCGGTCGCGGTGACGCGATCGTCGACGAACTCGGCGACGACTCCCCCCTGCGCGGACTGCAGTGCGTACGCGGTCCGGGTGTTCAGAATGCGAGCGATGAGGCGGAGGTCGGCATCCGTCACCGACGCGACAGCAGCGCGGACCGTCGCGGGCACGGGCTCGTCGTCCGGCTCGCCGAGCGGCCAGCCGAGCTCGGTGCGTCCGCCGCCGATGCGGGGTCCTTTGATATGCCAACCGGCGTCCGGCCCACCGCTGCGCCGGCGGATCGCGTAGCCTGCCGCGGCCAGCGCGAACTCCGCGGTGTCGTAGTACCGCGCGTCGAGGTCACGCCGTTCCGGCGGACCCACCGACGCGACACCGGGCAGTGCGGCCCAATCCGGCAGCGGCGTGCCGTCGTCGGCGTCGAACTTGAGCTCGACCTCGACGGATCGCGAAGGATCCGCGGAAGGACCGCTCGAGTCAGCGGCGGTCACGCGGCGAGTCGCCGTACGGGTCGATGTCGTCGTGGGCCTCGACGAACCAGAACTCGGCCTCGGCCGGGCCGTCGTGGTCGCCGGTGTGCTCCAGATCTCCCTTGCGCATGTAGACCACCTGGGTCTCGCTGTAGGGAACGATGAGCCGGTCGAGGTCCGGATTCTCCAGCGGGAGGAGCTGCCCGTCGAGGGGTCCGCCGTGCAGTCGCGCAATAGCCATGGATCGAGCCTAGTCCTGGGTTCCCCGATCGTCGGGAAGTCAGTCGGTGGATGCCAGAACGAGCAGGGAGCTCGTCGCCGTCGCGACCGCGCGGCCCGCGGCATCCGTCAGTTCGCCCTCGGTGAAGATGACACGCCGGCCGGGCTTGATCACGCGGCCGGTCGCGCGCAGTACTCCAGACGAGTGGGTGATGGGGCGGAGGTAGCGCACGTTCAAGTCGATGGAGGTGTAGCCGACGCCGGCGGGAAGAGTCGTGTGGCCGGCGCAGCCCAGCGCCGAATCGAGCAGCGTGCACGCAAGTCCGCCGTGGACGGCGCCGATCGGGTTGTAGTGGAACTCGGCCGGCTCGCACTCGAACATCGCGAACCCGTCGCGGACCTCGATGAGCGAGAAACCCATCATCCGCGCTATCGGCGGGGGCGGGATGGCGCCGTCGATCATCGCCTGCAGAGCGTCCAGACCGGTGCCCGCGTTGCGCGACTGCTCGAGCGCCTTCGCGGGGTCGGCCCAGTCGAAGGTCCGGGAGCGGCTGTCGGTCATGAACAGATCCTGCCGCACGCGCCGCCGGTGCGGGCGGATCCGCCGCGGTGCAAGCGCTTGCATACGGTGACTTAGACTCGGACGGTGAAGGCCATCCGTACATTCACCGTCCGCCCCGTCCTCGCCGAATCGCTCGCGCCCCTCGATCGCCTCGCCTCCAACTGGCGCTGGTCGTGGAGTCGAGCGACGCACGCGCTGTTCGCGTCGATGAACCCGGATCTGTGGGAGCGCACCGGCGGAAATCCCTCGCGGATGCTCGGCGCGCTCGGGCAGGCGCGGCTCGACGAGCTGGCTCGCGACGAAGACTTCGTCGAGCGTGTGCGCGACGAGGCGGATCGACTCGACGCGTATCTCGGCGGGAACCGGTGGTTCCAGCAGCTGGACGGCGCCAAGCCGACCGGCATCGCGTACTTCTCACCTGAGTTCGGGGTGGACGGCTCGCTCCCGCAGTACTCGGGCGGCCTCGGCATCCTGGCGGGCGATCACCTCAAGAGCGCCTCCGACCTCGGCGTGCCCCTCACCGGTGTCGGTCTGTTCTACCGCTCCGGTTACTTCCGCCAGTCGATCGGTGACGACGGCTGGCAGCGCGAGAGCTACCC
>NZ_DASUNI010000141.1:0-2559 GCF_036277215.1 Microbacterium sp.
ATTTCGACGCGCTCGTGGTCGTCCATCAGCTTGCGCGTGAGGTGGATGATCCCGATGCCGATGAACAGCAGGCTCAGTCCCAGCGTCACGCCGAGGGAGACGGTGGAGGCTCCCATGCCGGCGAAGGTGTCCCAGTTGTCACCGACCTCGAAGGAGAAGTACGCGACCACGAAGAGGAGGGCACTGATCATGGCCGCGACGAACATCGCGGCGATCTGGCGCTCAGCGCGCTTCTCGGCCTTGGGGTCGACGTCGGTGGGGCGCCACGTGTGCGGCGGCAGCCCCGGGTCGGCGATCGGGTCGGCCTCGTGGTGGACGGGCACGTGGGACTCGTCGTACGTCGCCGGAGCGGCCATGCCGGACGGGTCGCCGTAGGGCTCGGGCGTGCCGTCGGGGGCGTTGACCAAGCGGTCGCTGTCGTTGCTCACGCGTTCACCTTGCTCTTCTTGCTCCGGGTCGTGTGCGAGGCGATCCACACGGCGGCTCCCACCAGGGAGCCTATGCCGACCAACCACGCGAACAAGCCCTCGGAGACCGGCCCAGGCCGCCGAGCGTGAAGCCGGCGTACTCCGGGGTCTCCTGGATGCTGTCGAGGTAGGCGATGACGTCGCGCTTGTCCTCGGGGGTGAGGTTGCCGTTGCTGAAGTTGGGCATGGCCTGCGGGCCGGTCAGCAGGGCCTCGTAGATGTACTTGCCCTCGACGCCGTGCAGGCTCGGGGCGTAGCCACCGCGCGGCATGGCGCCGCCGGCGCCGTTGAAGTTGTGGCACGCCGTGCAGTTGGTGAGGAAGATCTGGCCGCCGCGGGAGATGGCCTCCTCGCGCTCCTCCTCGGAGAGACCCTCGATGGAGTAGTCCGACTCGTCGGGGATGGCCGGGCCGGGCGCCAGCGAGGCGACGTACGCCGCCAGGGCGGCGGTCTCCTCCTCGGTGAAGACGACCTTCTTGCGGGGCGCCTGCGCGCCCGGGCTCGCCATCGGCATGCGACCGGTGCCGACCTGGAAGTCGACCGCCGCGGCGCCGACACCGACCAGCGACGGGCCGATCTGGTAGCCGTCGCGCACGGTGGGGATGCCCTCGCCGTTCTTGCCGTGGCAGAAGGCGCAGCTGGCGAGGAAGAGCTCCTTGCCCTGGGCGATCTGGTCGGTCTCGCTGGCCTGGTTCTGGGCCTGCGCAGGGGCCAGCGCCGTGTAGAGGGAGCCGCTGATCAGGAGGCCCAGCAGCAGCACGGCGAGGCCGGCAAGCGGTCCCCGACGATGCCGGGAGAGGCGACCAGCGGTTCGGTTGATCAACTGCACGATGAGTCCTTGGCGGTAGCGGACAGTGATGATTGCTGGGGGTGCTTACTTGATGACGTAGATCGTGAAGAACAGACCGATCCAGACCACGTCGACGAAGTGCCAGTAGTAGGACACGACGATCGCGGTCACGGCTTGCTCGTGGGTGAAGCGTCTGGCCAGGTAGGTGCGTCCCAGCACGAACAGGAAGGCGATCAAGCCGCCGGTCACGTGGAGACCGTGGAAGCCGGTGGTCAGGTAGAACATCGAGCCGTAGGCCGAGCTCGGGATGGTGACGCCCTCGTGGATCAGCTCGGCGTACTCCAGCGCCTGGCCGCCGATGAAGACGGCGCCCATGATGTAGGTGAGGATGAACCACTCACGCAGGCCCCACTTGGCGAAGTTGAGCACCGAGCCGGTGCGCCCGACCTGGCCACGCTCGGCGGCGAAGACGCCCCACTGGCAGGCGAACGACGAGGCCACGAGGATCGCGGTGTTGGCCGTCGAGAACGGGACGTTGAGCTTGTCCGTCTCCTGCGCCCACAGCTCGGGACTGACCGCGCGGATCGTGAAGTAGGCCGCGAACAGCGCGGCGAAGAACATGAGCTCGCTCGAGAGCCAGATGATCGTGCCCACGCTGACCATGCTGGGTCGGTCGTGGTGCCCGTGCAGTCGGGATGCCGGAATCGCAGTTGCTGTCGCCACGCGCGCCATTATTGCCTCTTCAGGCGGGGGAGGGCACCCCGACCCCCTGTGTAGTCACGTCATAAAGTTCACAGGGTGCTGCTCCCTCTGTCCGCCGACCTCGAGACCCTTCCCAGATTCACGCTCGGACGCGTCCTCACCGACTGGGGAATCGACCCGATCCCCTTCGTCGTGACCGTCTGGGCGATCGGGTTGTACGCCCTGGGCGTGGGCGTGCTGCGTCGTCGGGGGGACCACTGGCCGGTGGGCCGCACCCTGGCCTTCGTGGGGCTCGGGATGGGTGCCTTCTTCTTCGCCACGTCGTCGGGGCTCGGCCGCTACGACACCACGCTCCTGAGCGTGCACATGGTGCAGCACATGCTCCTGTCGATGGTCGTGCCGCTGGCGCTCGCGCTCGGCGCGCCGGTGACGCTCGCGCTGCGCACGCTGCCGGCGCGGCCCCGGCGGTGGCTGCTCGCGGTCCTGCACTCCCGGTTCGCTCGCGCCCTGTCCTTCGCTCCGCTGACCTTCGCCCTCTACGTCCTGTCGCCGTGGGCGCTCTACTTCACCGCGTGGTACGACGCGAGCCTGGCGTCGTCG
>NZ_DASUNI010000142.1:0-6392 GCF_036277215.1 Microbacterium sp.
GCGGGGCTGGACGACCTGGCCCAGGCGGGAGCCGTTCGCCTGGTCGACGAGCAGGGAGCCGCCCGCCTGTACGAGATCACCGCGTGCGATCGCTGAGCCGGAGCGGGGCACGGGTCCTCGAAAACGCCGTCGGTAGACTGGGCGCACTATGACCGCTACGTCCGATCGGGTGCTGATCATCGTCCCGGCCTGGAACGAAGCCGGAAACGTCGGGACCACGGTCCGCGAGATCCGGGCGGCCAGTCCCTCGTACGACGTCGTCGTGATCGATGACGGATCCGCCGATCAGACATCGCGTGTGGCGCGCGACGCGGGTGCCCGGGTGCTCACGCTCCCGTTCAATCTCGGTGTCGGCGGCGCGATGCGGACGGGGTTCACCTACGCGCAGCGTCAGGGCTACACGCGTGCCATCCAGGTCGACGCCGACGGGCAGCACAACCCCTCCGACATCGACCGGGTGCTGTCGGGGCTCGATCAGGCCGACATCTCCATCGGCGCACGATTCGCCGAGGTGGGCGACTACAGCGTCCGCGGCCCCCGCCGGTGGGCGATGGTGGTGCTCGCGAAGGTGGTCTCCCGTGTGGCGAAGACCCCTCTGACGGATGTGACCAGCGGCTTCCGCGCGGCGAATGCGAGGGCCATCGACCAGTACGTGCGCTACTACCCCGCGGAGTACCTCGGGGATACCCTCGATTCCCTCGTGGCCGCCTGCCACGCCGGCCTGACCGTGACCCAGGTGCCCGTCGCGATGCGCGCGCGCACGCACGGCCGGCCGAGCCAGGGGGCCGTCGGATCGACCAAGTACCTGCTGCGGTCGGTGTTCGCGCTAGGCCTCGCCGTCATGCGGCGGGCGCGCCCCGTGCGCCGCGAGGTCGAGGCGGGGGTGTCGGCATGATCGTCGTCGGCGCGATCGTCCTCGCGCTGGCGATCCTGGTCCTCGTGGTGTGGATGCTGCTCACCAGACGTCTGCGGGAGAAGTACGCCGTCGTCTGGCTCGTGATCGGTGTGGGCGTGCTGCTCCTCGGCATCTTCCCGCAGCTGCTTCTCGGGCTCACCGCGGCGCTCGGAGTCCAGCTGCCGGCGAACCTCCTGTTCGCCGTCGCCATCGTGCTGCTCCTGGCCGTGAGCCTCCACCTGTCGTGGGAGCTGTCACAGGCGGAGGACGAGGTGCGTCGCACGGCCGAGGAGATCGCGATCCTCCACGCCGAGCTCGACGACGTGCGGCTGCGCGTCGCGCGCCTCGACGCGGCCGCCGACGCGATGGACCGCGGTCCGCGCGCGGACGGCGATGAGCGCGGCTGACGCGACGGGCGACCCCGCCTCCGGTTCCGGTCGCGGCCTCACCTACATCCTGGGCGCGACGGTCGTCGCGGGCGGGATCGGCTACGTCATCCAGGCCGTCGTTCCCGCGTTCACGGAGCCGACGCAGTACATCGCCTTCAGCGTGTTCTGGTCGGTCGTCTATCTCGTCGTCTCGGCGCTGTCGGGCATCCAGCAGGAGGTGACGCGATCCGCGCATCCGCGCACCGACTCGTCCGCGCCCGGATGGGCCTCGCTCGCGCGATTCGCCGGCACCGCGGCCGCGGCCGCGGTCGTGCTGGTCGTGGCGACCTCGCCCCTGTGGGCGCCGCGGGTGTTCGTGGCCGACTCCGTGCCCCTGGTCGCCGCTCTCGCCCTCGCGGTGATCGGCTACACCCTCGTCGCCGCGCTGAGCGGGGCGCTCTACGGAGTGCGCAACTGGCCGGGCGTTGCGACGATGACCGTAACCGATGCGGGGCTGCGCCTGGCGACGGTCACGATCGTGCTGGCAGCGGGAGGCGGAGTCGCGGCGCTCGGATGGGCTGTCGCGGTGCCGTTCGCCGTCGCCTTCGCAATCGTGTGGGCGGTCTGGGGTGGCCGCGTGCGCACCGGGCTGCAGCTCGATGCGGCGCCCCGCCGGCTCGCACGCAACAGTGCGAGCACGGTGGTGGCCGCCGCCGCGACCGGCGTGATGATCAGCGGACTGCCGTTCCTGCTCGGGCTCACCGCGGGCGGGGCCGCACCGTCACTCCTCGCGTCGCTCATCCTCGTGATCACCCTCACCCGGGCGCCGCTGGTCATCCCGATCCTCGCACTGCAGAGCTATCTCGTCGTGACGTTCCGCGATCAGCGGGAACACATGATGCGGCGGGTGGTGCTGTGGGGAGGCGGACTGCTCGTGCTGACCGCGGTGCTCGCCGCGCTCGCCGTCGTCGTGGGGCCGTGGGTGATCGAGCTGCTCTACGCCGATCGCTACGGGCTTCCGGCCGCGGCCTACGCCGCCATCGTGGCCAGCGCCGGTCTCACCGCGGTCCTGTGCGTCACCGGTCCGGCGGCGCTCGCCTCGGGCCGGCACGGCGTCTACGTCGCTGGCTGGCTGGTCGCGTCGAGCTCGCTCGTCGTGGGTCTGGTGCTGCCGGCGGACGAGCTGCCCAGGGTGCTGCTCGCGATCACCGTCGCCCCGGTGATCGGTGTGGTCATCCACCTCGTCGGCCTCGCAGTGCCCTCGCGGAACAGGGCGGCGCGCGAGGGCGCGCCCCGCCCATTCACCGACTGAGCGCCAGCGCCCGGTCGAACGACTCGCGCGTCTCGCGCGCCGTCCGCTCCCACGTGAACTCGGCCGCCCGAGCGCGACCGGCCTGCGCGAGCTGTGCGCGCAGCGCGGCATCCTGGACGATCTGGTCGAGCAGCCGCGCGAGCGCGGCATCGTCGGCGGGATCGAAGTAGCGTGCCGCGTCTCCGCCCACGAAGCGATGGACTCCGATGTCGCTGAGCAGCACCGGGATGCCCGCCCCCATGGCCTCGAGCGTCGGCAGCGAGAAGCCCTCGGCGAAAGAGGGGATGGCCAGGGCGGTCGCGACGGAGTACAGGCGCCGCACCTCGGCCTCGTCCACCCATCCACGCAGGTCGACGGAGTCATCCATCCCGAGGCTCTGCACCAGTGGTGCCAGCGGGTCGTCCCCGCGCCCTCCCGTGACGACGATCCGCGGGCGGCGCTCCGGCGGAAGCAGGGACGAGGCGCGGATGAGCGCACCCCAGTTCTTGTGGGGGCGACGGTTTCCCATCGCCAGGATGAGGGGGCCCTCCGATCCCGCCTGCGTCCGGTCGACGCCCTGCGGCGGAGTGCCGGCGAGCGGGATGACGTCGAGCCTGCGGTCGTCGACGCCCAGGTACTTGACGATCTCGGCGGCCGAGTCCGGGCTGATCGTGATGACCCGCGTGGCGTTGCGTGCGGCCGCCTTCTCCATCCACTTGACGGGAGCGGTGTACAGGGGCGTGGACATGTACTCCGGGTGACTCCAATAGAGCATGTCGTGCATCGTCACGACCGCCGGCATGGCGGTCCGGCGCGGACCGAGCGTCGCGGGGGAGTGCACCAGATCGACCGCCTCGCGTTTCGCCGCACGCGCGACCCGGGTCAGCTCGCCCCACGCCCAGACGAATCGGTTCTCGCCGCTGATGCCCGATTCGATGATCCGTCCGGGAAACCATGTGAGGTCCAGCGTTGCGCCTTCGCGGCTGGCGAACCCGATGTACTCGTAGTCGCCGTGCATCCGCCCGAGCGCCCGATACAGCTCGCGGGTGTAGGTCTCCATGCCCCCTTTGGTGCCGGTGTATGACAGGAGGTCGACGAGCACGCGGGGCATGGTGAGATCCAGGCTACCAACCGGGACCGCGCGGCTACGGTCCGACCGGCGTGGGCCGCAATCGCTTGCGTGCCGGACGCGCCCACTCCATCGCGCGATGCTCGACGATGGACCAGCTCAGCCACGCCAGCGCGAAGGTCACGATCAGGACGATCAGCACATAGACGGGCAGGCCGAAGGCTGCCCCACCCAGCAGGACCGCGAGCTGCTGTACCGGCCAGGCGTAGATGTAGAACCCGTAGCTGACGTCGTTGCGGGCGATCCACGCCGGCTGCCGCACGACGGAGGAGAGCCAGAGCAGCCCGTACGCGAGGAACGGCGCCGCGGCCTGCCCGCCCCACCGGGGCACGAAGACGATGAGTCCGAGCGCCACGACCAGGCTGACCGCCGCGACGATCGCGTTGATGCCCGAGCGCTCCACGACGAAGAACACGAAGGCGCCTCCGAGGAAGAACGGCGCGAGCTTGGCGAAGAGGGCGAAGCTGGGGTCCAGCCCCCACCGCTCCGCGAGCCCGATCCCGATCCACACCGCCAGGCTGAGGACGTAGACCGCTCCCGCCACCCAGCCGTTCTTGCGGAAGAGGGCGATCGCGCCGAGCACCCACACCAGCATGTAGCAGAGGAACTCATAGAACAGCGTCCACAGCGACCCGTTCCACGCGCCGGGGTACGGCACCGACTGCAGCGTGGTGCCGATGTCGTACGCGTCGATGTAGAGGGTCAGATTCGCCCAGATGTACTCGAGCGGGGTCACCGGGGTGCTCATGAATCCCGCGAGCGTTCCATGCTCGATCAGGGCGGCCAGGGGAGCGAATGCGAATGCCGTCACCACGAGACAGACCAGGAATGCGGGGAAGATGCGGGCGATGCGGTGCAGCAGGTATTCGCCCGCCGAGGTGCGCAGCCTGCTGCGCGTGATGAGGAATCCGCTCAGCACGAAGAAGCCGGCGACGGCCCACCCGCCCAGGTTCTCACCGTGGATCATCGGGCCGGTGCCACTGCCGGTGATGTAGAAGCTGTGCGCGAAGAGCACCATCGCCGCGAGGATCAGCCGGAACAGGTTCAGGCTGTTCTTGCGGTAAGGGTACGGGGCACCCTCGAACGCGCGCCTCACTTCAGCAGGTTCCGCTCCGCCATCTCGTCGAGCGAACGCTGGTAGCTGTCGCCCTCGATCGGCTCGGTGAGCACCCACTCCACGAAGCGCGCCACGCCGTCGCGGAAGCCGACGGCAGGGGAGTAGCCGAGGATCTCGCGCAGGCGCGTGGTGTCTGCGATGTTGTGACGGATGTCGCCCAGCCGGTAGTTGCCGGACACCCGCGTGGGCACCTCGGTTCCGAATGCGGCGAAGAGTGCCTCGACGACCTCGTTCACGGTGGTCGCGACACCCGAGCCGACATTGAAGACGCCGCCCGCGGCATCGGGTCGGGTCGCCGCGAGGAAAGTCGCCTCCACCACGTCGTCGATGTAGACGAAGTCGCGGCTCTCGAGACCGTCCTCGAAGATGTTGATCTCCTTGCCCTGCCGGATGAGGGTGGAGAAGATCGACAGGATGCCGGTGTAGGGGTTCTTCAGGGACTGCCCGGGTCCGTAGACGTTCTGGTAGCGCAGCGAGACCGGCTCGACGCCGATCGTCGGCGCGACCGTGAGGATCAGCGCCTCCTGCATCTGCTTGGTGATGCCGTAGACCGACGACGGATGCAGCTTCGCCGTCTCGTCCGTCGGGATGACGGTGAGAGCGCCCTCGCCCGGAAGGTGCACGTCGAAGTCGCCGCCGGCCATATCGGCGTCGGCTCGATGGGCCGGGTAGACGACCCTGCCGTCCGAGGTGCGATACGCCCCCTCGCCGTAGATCGAGCGCGACGAGGCGATCAGGAGCCGCCGCACGTCGTTCGGCTCGTTCGCGAGGAGGTCGAGCAGCTTGGCGGTGCCACCGACGTTCGTCTCGGTGTAGCGGTCGATCTCGTACATCGACTGGCCCGTGCCGGTCTCGGCGGCCAGGTGCACGACGACCGTGGCTCCCGCCAGCGCGGCACGCAGGTCGTCGGTCGAGGTGACCGTCCCTTCGATGACCGTGGCCACGCCGTCGAGCGAGCGCAGCAGCGGAGAGGTCCTTCCGGGGTCGTTCCCGTGAACCTGCGGGATCAGCGCGTCCAGCACCGTGACGGTGTGACCGGCGTCGACGAAGCGACGGGCGAGGCGCGTGCCGATGAAGCCGGCTCCGCCCGTGATGAGCACATGATCGGACATGCGGGTGACTCCTGGGGTGGGGACCCGCGAGCGGGGTCAGAGGGCGACGATGTGCGCCAGCGTCGATTCTATCCCGGACCGGTTTCCGGCCTGCAGGACCTTGGGCAGCTCGGTGATCGCGTGAAGGCGCGACATCACTCGCGCACGAGCCGTGCGCGACGTGCGCGCCCAGCCATGCGCGTCGGCCAGTCGACGCGCCTCGGCATAGTAGGTGCGCTCGTCGCGGAAACGCCGACCGTCCAGCAGCGTCTTCTGGGACGCGCTGCCACCGTGCCTGCGGTAGGAGAAGGCGAGCGTGGGGTTGTAGGCCAACGTGCCTCCCTCGAAGGCGACGTCCATCAGCAGGGCGAGATCCTGGATGATCGGCAGGCCCTCGCGGAAGTCGATGCGCTGGAGCGTCTCGGTGCGGAACACCAGCGACGGCCAGTACAGCCAATCGCCGCGGATCAGGCTCGTGGCCATCCGCTCGCCCGTGAGGAC
>NZ_DASUNI010000143.1:0-3819 GCF_036277215.1 Microbacterium sp.
GAGTGGCGGCATCCGATGAGGATTAGGCAGCGCGTGCACACCGCGAGAGCATCTTTCCCATGGGATCGCCCGGCAAGACCCTCCTGCAACTGTGGACGCGCCTGCGCCCCTTGCCCGGTGGTACCTGGCTGTTCTCCCGGATCTTCGGTCGGCGGGTTCCGTATTCAGGCTCCGTGCGGTCGCACATCCGTGTGCTCGCACCGGGTCACGCCGAGGTCGATATCCCAGACCGACGCCGCAACCGTCAGCACCTGGGCTCCATCCACGCGATAGCACTGCTGAACGTCGCCGAACAGGCCAGTGGCCTCGCTCTGCTCACAGACCTGCCCGACGGCATCCGCGGAATCGTCATTGAGATCTCGATGCAGTACTTCAAGAAGGCGCGCGGAACGATCCGCGCAGTGAGCGATGCCACCGCCCCTCCAGTGACCGGGGACGTGGAGTTCGACGTGACTGCCGATTGTCTCGACCTTCACGGCGATCTCGTGGCGCGCGCCACTGTGCGCTGGCGCCTCGGAACGCAGCGCTGACCGAAGCCGCCTTCCTGTGCAGGTTGCGCTGTCGGTAAGTCAGACGAAGCGCACCCAGTTGGCGCCACGACCCGTTTCCGCCCGCTCGAGCAGCTCGAGGCGGTCACCGTCCACCGCGTACAGCGCAATGCTCGTCGATCGCTCTCCTGCAGCGATGAGGTGGCCACCATCCGGGCTGAGAGCGAATCCGCGCGGCTGCGGCTCGGTGGTGATGAACCCTCGGGGTGCCGAAACCCCTCCATCGTCTGCGACCGAGACGGCGCCGAGCGTGCTCTCGGTGCGCTCCGAGCACCACAGATGACGGCCGTTCGCACCCAGGTGAAGGTCGGCACCCCAGATCAGATGCTCGGCCATGGGATCGGCTCCGAATCGGCTGTGTCGGAGGTTCTTCGACGGATCGAAGGCGTCCGCCACCCCGCGAAGCTCGAGGGTGCCGGCATCCGGATCTCGTGCGAAGTGCAGCACCTGTCCGGAGAACTCCGTCAGCACGTAGAGGGCGTCTTCGGTGGCGTTCAGGACAACGTGCCGGGGACCGCTTCCGGCTGGCGCGGCGACAGTAGGCGGTTCGAGCGGCACCAAGGCCATGTCGTCCGCCAGTGCGTATTGCGCAACGAGGTCGGCTCCCAGCGAGACGAAATAAGCGAACCTGCCGTCGGAGCTGGGCAGCACGGAGTGGAGGTTGGGAAAGTTGATCCGCGAGACGGCCTCACCGACGACACCGTCGATCACCGGGCAGCTGATCCCGTATCCCCCGCCGTACGAGGCGCCGAGCAGACAGGCGCCCGCCCTGGACAGAGCGAGGTAGTTCATGCCGCCGTCCGGCAGGTCGAGACGCGACCGCGGCTCGAGCGCACCGGTCGTGCGATCCAACTGCAGGGTCAGCACTCCCGCGGGCCCACCTTCGGCGGTTCCCTTCAGCCCTGCGTGGACGAGATCACGAGCCGAATCAACCGCGAAGGTCGAGCAGCCGGTGAGTGCACCGGTCACTGCCAGGCGCTCGAGCGAACCGCCCGATAGACGGAAGGTGCTGATGCTGTCTTCGCCGGCATTTGCCACGAGGACGAGGGAGGAGTCGGGCATCCTCCGATCGTATGACCCGGGCGATCCCCGATCGAGAGTGCTCCGTGATTCGACCCGTAGGGGCGTGCCAGGCCGTCGCCTGCCTCGCCATCGCAGGTACCGCGCCGGTAGGTCGAGGCGTACCCTCGCATCATGGCCGAGGTGATCGTCGGCGGGGTGCGCATCGCGTATCGGCGGCGAGGGAGCGGGGCCCCGCTCGTCCTCTTCCACGGTGCGTTCGAGGATTCTCGGATCTGGTCCGATGAACTGGAGCGTCTCAGCCCGCACGTCGAGGTGATCGCATGGGATGCCCCCGGCTGCGGGGAATCCGACGATGTTCCGCCGGCGTGGAGCGAGGCGGACTGGGCGGACGCGGCATCCGGATTCATCACATCCTTGAACCTTGAAAGCCCGGCCGTCGCGGGATTCTCGCTCGGATCGATGCTCGCGTTGCTGCTGGCGCGACAGCATCCCGCTGCCGTCGGCGGGCTCGTGCTCGTCGGGGCATACGCAGGCTGGGGCGGGTCGCTCGAGGGGGATGCGCTCGCACAGCGCATCGCCGCGGTACGCTTCACGATCGACCACCCTGTCGAAGAGTGGGCCGATGACCTCCTTGATTCGGTCTACGCACCGGATGCCGCGCCGGAGCGCCGTGCGCTCGCCCGCCGCCTCCTCGACGACTGGCGGCCGGCGACCACGGCAGCGCTGCTGAGCGTGATGGTGCAAGATCTTCGTCCCGGCCTCCCGAGGATCGGCGCACCGACAGTCCTCGTGCGCGGAAGCGCCGATGCACGCAGTCCCCGCGCCGCTTCACTGGAGATGCGCGACCTCATTCCGCGCGCGCGCCTCGTGGAGATCGCAGGCGCGGGACACGACTGCAGCGGACCACAACTCGACGCCGTGCTGATCGCCGCGGCGCGGGAGGCATCCGGCTCGTGATGACCTGCCGCAGCTCCGGAGACTGCGCGAGCCTTGGGGATGGCTGGGAACTTCCGGCCAAGCTCCTGCGGTCCTGGGGCCCACGGCCCGCTGTACCCCACACTGAAGGCATGTGGTGGAGATTCATCAAGGCGGTCAAACAGCGGCAGCACCGCGTCGCGCCGACGACGTGGGTTGCCGCCATCGCCGCCGTCGTGTACACGTTCGCGCCGATCGATCTGATTCCCGAAATCGTGCTCGGTCCGTTGGGGTTCGTGGACGACATCAGCCTGTGGGGTATCTTCGCGGTCCTCTTCGCGCGCGAGCAGCACCGGTGGTTGACCAGCCTCGAGCGGAAGTAGTCCGACACCACTCGGGCGTGACGTGTCACCCGCTGTTCGCCGCCCGTCATCACGGAACGTGCGAATGCGGTGATCACGGGCGCTGGCGCGGACGAGCGAGCGGCATCGTGACGGCCATGGCCCAGCGCGGCATCCGGAACAAGGACCGGTCTCGGTCCAGCGCGTCGATGGCGGACATCTCCGTGGTACTCAGCGTGAAGTCGACCACGTCGATGTTCGCCGCGATGTGGCCGGGGTGAGCGGCTGCGAGCGATTCTCCTGGCCACCAACCCCGAAGGCCGGTTTCGGCCGTATCGGCGCGATCCTGTCGGGCACCGCCCCCACGATCGCAGTCCAGTGGTCGATCATCGCCATCGCCGCCGTGCTGGTCTTCACCCTGTGGCCGGGGCTCGAGGCGCAGCCGGCCACGGTGATCTTCAGCATCCTCGTCGTCGGCGCATGGTGGGCGGTGACGATCGTCGCGTACGCGGTGCACTACGCGCGATTCGATGCGGCCGCAGGCGGGTTCGAATTTCCCGGCGAAGGGCACGACCGGCTCTTCGCCGACTACCTGTACCTCGTCGTGAAGCCGAATGCACGCTCCAGCCATCGCAACGCGGCCGGCGCGTCGCGGTAGGGAATCTGGGCATACATCGTCGCGGGCGGCGTTTGCGAACTCTCCATGCTGGTTCCTCTCTCAAGCGCTCACGCGTCTGACCATCTTGCCGCGCCGGGCGCCAGCGCACCCTGGCGGTCCCTTTGCACTTCGTGAGGACCGTCCCGCTGCGCAACCCACTTGTGCGGCCGTCGGGTCAGCAGGAAACTCTGGGCACGCAGCTCGGAGCTGCCCTGGGCACGTCGTCTCGTGCCGGAGGAGGGGTGCATCATGTGGACGGTTCTCCTCTTCGGCGCCGTCGCATCGAGCGCCCTGATCATCGGGGCGGCCATCGGCGTCAGGTTCAAACTCACGA
>NZ_DASUNI010000144.1:0-2132 GCF_036277215.1 Microbacterium sp.
CCACCGCCGGGACTGGTTGGCGAGCGCTGCGCGACGCCGTGTAACGAATAGCCGCGAAACGCTTACCTGACGTTCTCATAAAGCTGAGGAGCAGACGGGCTGTTCCGTGATACATCCGCGGATTCCGGCGATCCTCGACCATCTTCGGTCTCCATGCATTCGGAGTCATGCGCGAATCGGATTGCGTTCGCACTGGCACTCACGTTGCATGAGTGCCAGCGCTTGCCTAGACTGGGATTAGCACTCTCACGTCGAGGGTGCTAACCCATTCTTGAGTTTCAAGGAAAGCAGAGGTACACCCGTGTCGGTTTCCATCAAGCCGCTCGAGGACCGCATCGTCATCCGCCAGGTCGAGGCCGAGCAGACCACGGCGAGCGGTCTGGTCATCCCGGACACCGCCAAGGAGAAGCCCCAGGAGGGCGAGGTCGTGGCAGTCGGACCCGGTCGCATCGACGACAACGGCAATCGCGTCCCGATCGACGTCGCCGTGGGCGACCGTGTGCTGTACAGCAAGTACGGCGGCACCGAGGTGAAGTTCGGTGCGGACGAGTTCCTCGTCCTGTCGGCCCGCGACGTCCTCGCGGTCGTCGTCCGCTAGTTCTCCGCAGTTCAGGAAGGGTCCGGATGCCTCGGCATCCGGGCCCTTCTGCGTGCCGGGCGGCCTGGCAACCAGGCCCGTCCGCGTCCCGGTGGCAGGAGAAGCACGCAGAACGGCAGTCCACGTATGCCGCCGCCTCCCGGGAATGAAGCTCGGGTCGAAGCGCCGCCGTACGCTGGGGAGGTGACCCGCAACCTGCACTCCGCCCCCGCCGAGGCATCCGGGTCAGCAGTGGATCCCGCCCGCGAGCGCGCCATCGGCGGGGTGTATGCGTTCTCGGCATACTTCCTGTGGGGCTTCCTGCCGCTGTACTTCCTCCTGCTCGCGCCGACGGGGCCGTGGGAGCTGGTCGCGTGGCGCATCCTGCTGTCCCTCGCCTTCTGCGCGATCCTGCTGACGGTCCTGCGCGGATGGGGCCGGCTCGCCGCCATCATGCGGCAACCTCGGCTGCTGCTCGGGACGGCCGCCGCCGGTGCGCTCATCTACGTCAACTGGCAGGTGTTCATCCTGGCCGCGCTGACCGGCCATGTGATCGAGACCAGTCTGGGCTACTTCATCAATCCCATCGTCACCGTCGTGCTGGGTGTCCTGGTGCTGCGCGAGCGACTGCGGGCGACGCAGTGGATCGCCCTCGCGATCGCCGCGATCGCCGTCGGCGTCATCGTCGTCGGGTACGGCGCGTTCCCGTGGATCGCGCTGAGTCTGGCGTTCTCGTTCGGCACGTACGGCCTCATCAAGAAACGCCTCGGTCCGGCGGTCGACGCGGTCAGCGGCCTCACGCTCGAGACGTTCTGGCTCGTCCCGGTCGCCACCGTGGTGCTCATCGTCGTCGGGTCGACGACGGGCCTGACGTTCGGCGCCGGTGGACCCTGGCATGCCGTGCTGCTGAGCCTCGTCGGCGTCGTCACTGCGATCCCACTGCTGCTGTTCGCCGCCGGCGCGCGCCGGGTGCCGCTCACCGTGATCGGGCTGCTGCAGTTCGTGGCGCCGATCCTGCAGTTCATCATCGGAGCGTGGCTGCTCGGCGAGCCGATGCCGCTCGAGCGATGGATCGGCTTCGGACTGGTCTGGCTCGCTCTCGTCGTGCTGACGGTCGACTCGCTGATCTTCGCGCGCCGCGCGCGCGGCGTCTCGGACGTCGGCGAACTCACCTGAGCCGGGCCGGTTGCGGCCGGATCGCCGCTCGCGGCACGCCTTCTGCGTCGTGGCATGCGCTCGAACGCGGGCCGCGAGACCCCACGCGGGCCGCGAGCTGCGGCAACGCGCGAGGGCGCGAGCGGAGCAGCCGGCGCGAGCGCCGCGACCGGCGCGGCTAGCGCACCAGCCGCGCGATCGCGGCGGTCGCCTCCGAGATCTTCGCGTCCGCCTCATCGCCGCCCAGGCGAGCGGCATCGACGACGCAGTGACGCAGGTGGTCGTCGAGCAGGCCGACGGCCACGGCCTCGAGCGCACTGGTCAGGGCGCTGATCTGCGTGAGGATGTCGATGCAGTACTTCTCTTCCTCGACCATCTTGTGGATGCCGCGGGCCTGACC
>NZ_DASUNI010000145.1:0-2669 GCF_036277215.1 Microbacterium sp.
GAGTTCGCCTCGCGGATCCCCGACGAGTGGATCGGGTCGCTCGCGCTGGCGGGGACACCGGAGGAGGTGCGCGCGGGCATCGCCGCCCGGCATGGCGCCGGGGCCACCACCGTCGTGCTGACACCCGTCGGCATCGATCGCATGCGAGCGCTGGAGGATCTCGCGCAGGTGCTCGGTTGAGGCAACATGGGCCCGCGCGGCAGTGTCTGGAGCCGACTACGGGACTTGAACCCGTAACCCCCTAATTACAAGTTAGGTGCGCTACCAATTGCGCCAAGTCGGCAGGTGCCCCGAGTCTACCGAAGCGGGCAGCCGCGGCATCCCGGCGCTAAGAGCTACGGCGCGGGCGTCACGGTCGCCGACGGGGTCGGCGTCGGAGTCGCGGTCGGCGAGGGCGTGCTGTAGTAGGCGTCGCTCGCGCTGGTGAGCACGAACTGTGCGAACTCCTTGGGGTCATCGAGAGCGCCGACGTACGGCATCCCGTTGACCAGGACGATGGGCGTGCCGGTGAGGGCGACGTCCTCGGTGTCGGGCAGGCCCTGCAGCGCCCGCTCGGTCGCGGACTTCGCCCACGAGGCGAACGACTCCTCCTCGATGCACGAGCGCACCACCTTCGGCGACTCCGCACCCGACGCGACAGCCATGTCGGCGAGCTCGATGTCGGTGTAGCCGTCGGAGTCGACCTCGGGCTGCTGGGCGAGGAGCGTGTTGTTGAACGCGAAGAACGTGTCGGGCGAGTGCGTCGCCACGCACGCGGCGGCACTCGCCGCGCGCAGCGAGTACTTGGTTCCGTTCGACTTGGCCGTGAGCATCGCGACCGGATAGTAGGTGAGGGTGGCGGCATCCTCGCTCACCCACTTCGACAGCTGCTGCACGTTGGCGACCTGGAAGTCGTGGGACCCGGTCGACAGGTAGTCGACGTACACCCGGATGTCGACGACCGGCTGATCGGTCGGGGCCGGGGTCGGCTCGGCCGTCGGCTCGGGGGTGGCGGTGGGGGTCGCGGTCTCAGCGGGGACCGCATCGAGGGAGGCCGCGGACTCGTCGTCCAGCGTGCCGGTCTCCTCAGCCGATCCGACTCCGGTGACGGTCGTCACGACGAAGCCGTCATCGGTCACGTTCGCGGGGTTGAGCAGCGGGCGGGAGGTCGCCGAAGTGACGGTCCACACGATCACGACCGCGGCGATCGCGATGACGACGACGATGGCCGTGGCGATCGACGTGCGGCGGATGACGCGCGCTCGCGACTGCTGGGCCTGAACCTGCTGCGCCTTCTCGCGGACCGCGTGACGGCGGTCCCGCTCGGCGGGCACGTTAGGGGACTCGTCGCTCGACATGGGACCTCTCGGGGCGGACTGCGGGCCGGGACGCCCTGCACTGGTCGCACGGGGAGGCGACCGAGGACGATGCTAGCCAGGCAGGCTGGGAAATACCCAGACGGAGCCTGCGCGCGGCCCGTGTCATACTAGGGGAGCGCCCGACGGAGGGCGTGCGGTTCGCCCCGCAATTCCATCACTACGGATCGTCCGGCACGTACCTGCCGGTGAAGGAGCAGAAACAATGGCGTCAGTCACGTTCGACAACGCAACGCGCTTGTATCCCGGGGGCACGCGTGCCGCCGTCGACAAGCTGAACCTCGAGGTCGGAGACGGGGAGTTCCTCGTTCTCGTCGGACCCTCCGGCTGCGGCAAGTCCACGTCCCTGCGGATGCTGGCCGGTCTCGAAGAGGTCAACTCCGGCCGCATCCTGATCGGCGATCGCGACGTCACCGACGTTCCGCCGAAGGACCGCGACATCGCGATGGTCTTCCAGAACTACGCGCTCTACCCGCACATGACGGTGGCCGAGAACATGGGCTTCGCCCTGAAGATCGCCGGCGTCGGCAAGGACGAGCGTGCCGCCCGCGTGCTCGAGGCCGCGAAGCTCCTCGACCTGGAGGACTACCTGACCCGCAAGCCGAAGGCGCTCTCGGGTGGTCAGCGTCAGCGCGTCGCCATGGGTCGCGCCATCGTGCGTCAGCCGCAGGTGTTCCTCATGGACGAGCCGCTGTCGAACCTGGATGCCAAGCTGCGCGTGCAGACGCGCACCCAGATCGCTTCGCTGCAGCGTCGCCTCGGTGTCACCACGGTCTACGTCACGCACGACCAGACCGAGGCTCTCACCATGGGTGACCGCATCGCCGTGCTGAAGGACGGACTCCTGCAGCAGGTCGGCACGCCTCGCGACCTGTACGAGCGTCCGAACAATGTGTTCGTCGCAGGCTTCATCGGCTCTCCCGCCATGAACCTGTTCCCGTCCGACCTCGCCGAGGGTGGCGTGCGCTTCGGCTCCGAGGTCGTCGGTCTCGACCGCGACACTGTCGGCCGCGCGCACGGCAGCCAGGTCACGGTGGGCGTCCGTCCCGAGGACATCGTCGTCGGCCCCGCCGACGGCAAGGGCCTCTCGGTGGTCGTCGACCTCGTCGAAGAGCTCGGCGCAGACGGCTACCTGTACGGCCACACCGACATCTCGGGCAAGCGCACCGACATCGTCGCGCGCGTCGACGGACGTCGCCACCCCAACGCGGGTGACACGGTCACGCTCGCGGCGACCGCCGGCCACGTGCACGCGTTCGACGTCGAGACCGGCGAGCGCCTCAACGACGCTCCGGTCATCTCGGGTACGTAAGG
>NZ_DASUNI010000146.1:0-27472 GCF_036277215.1 Microbacterium sp.
GTATGTCGTGATGAGCTGGTAGCTGCCCCCGTCGCCGGATTTTTGGCCCTCCCAGATCCCGGCGCGAACGTGCTCGAGAGGAACGCGCGTGCCGTCGTGGAACACCGCGGTGACGCTCTGGGCCAGCGGGCGCCGGGCCCCGATGGTCCACTCCGGCGCGCCCTCCGCGTCCGTCCCGAGGTGCATGCCGAGAACGGAATGCGGGTCGTGGTGGGATCCGGCGGCGACGGCGTCCAGCAGGTTGTCAGTCGTGGTGGTCATGAAGACTCCTTCACGTGCAGAATGTGGACCGGTTCAGTGAAGGCGTCGAGCTTGACGAAGTTGTGGTCGGACCAGGTCCACTGCTCGCCTGTGACGAGATCCTCCACCTCGAACGGCTCACCCGGCTCGACGCCCCACACACGGGTGTCGAGGTGAACCATCGTCTGTCGCACCGAATGCGGATCGACGTTCGCGACGACCAGGATCGTGTCCGAACGGCCGGTCGGGGACAGCTCGCCGGGGATCCGCTTCGAGAACACGAGGATCGCGTCGTCGTCGCTCCAGTGCACGCTGAGGTTGCGCAGCTGTCCGAGCGCAGGATGCTGCCGTCGGATCTCGTTCAACCGCGTGAGGTACGGCGCGAGCGAATCGCCGCGCGCCTCGGCATCCGCCCAGTCCCGCAGCTTGTACTCGTACTTCTCGTTGTCGATGTTCTCTTCGGATCCGGGCCGCGCGACGTTCTCGAACAGCTCGTACCCCGCGTACACGCCGTAGGTCGGCGCGCCGGTCGCAGCGAGCGCGGCGCGGATCTTGTATGCCGGCCGGCCGCCGAACTGCAGATACTCGGTCAGGATGTCGGGGGTGTTCACGAAGAGATTCGGCCGCAGATAGTCCGCGGTGTCACGGGCGAGACCGGTGAGGAATTCCTCGAGCTCGAGCTTCGTGTTCCGCCACGTGAAGTACGTGTAGCTCTGCTGGAATCCGGCCAGCGCAAGGCCCTGCAGCGGGGCGGGTCGCGTGAACGCCTCCGCGAGGAAGACGACGTCCGGGTGGTCGGCCGACACGGTCGCGATCAGCCATTCCCAGAACTGCAGCGGCTTGGTGTGCGGGTTGTCGACCCGGAAGATCTTGACCCCCTGCGCGATCCAGTGCCGGATCACGCGCAGAGCCTCGTTCCGGATGCCGTCCGGATCGTTGTCGAAGTTGATCGGGTAGATGTCCTGGTACTTCTTGGGCGGGTTCTCGGCGTAAGCGATGCTGCCGTCCGGCAGCGTCGTGAACCACTCCGGGTGGGCGGTGACCCACGGGTGATCGGGAGCGGCCTGGAGGGCGAAATCGAGCGCGACCTCGAGCCCCTCGGCCCGGGCGGCGCGGACGAACGCCCGGAAGTCGGCGAGCGTTCCCAGATCGGGGTGCACGGTGTCGTGTCCACCCTCCTCGGCGCCGATCGCCCACGGCGATCCGGGATCCCCGGGCTGCGGGTCGAGGGTGTTGTTGCGCCCCTTGCGATTCAGCCGGCCGATGGGATGGATGGGCGGCAGGTAAAGCACATCGAAGCCCATCGCGGCCACACCGGGAAGCCTGCGGACGGCCGAGCGGAACGTGCCGCTCTTGATCGTGCCGTCCTTCAGCAGGCGCGCCCCCTCCGAGCGGGGGAAGAACTCGTACCAGGCGCCGACGCCGGCCCGCTCCCTCTCGACGAGCAATTCGAGATCCGGTCCGACGGTCTGGAGCGAGGCCAGGGGTCGCGCGGCGAAGAACGCCGCGAGCGCCGGATCATGCACGACCTCGAGGACCGCCTCCTCGCTCGCGCCGGGATCGCGCAGGGTCTTCGCGGCGTTCTGCAGCTGCCTCCTCTCCGCGGCCGGTCGCGACTTGTCGACGGCCGCGCGATCGAACAGCTGGGCACCCATTTCCCGCATGACCGGTACGTCGACACCGGCGGCGATCTTCACATCCGCTGCGTGCTCCCACGTGGCGAAGTCGTCGGCGAACGCCTCGAACCGAAACCGCCACACGCCCTCCTCGAGCGGCGCGATCGCGGTCTCCCAGCGGTCGAATCCATCGTTGAGGGGATGCAGCCGGTGCAGCGATTCGTCGCCCGACGGGGAGAAGAGCCGCACGTGCACACCGATGCGATCATGACCTTCGCGGAACGAGGTCGTGCGGAACGGGACGACCTCTCCGGCGTAGGCGCTGGGCCGGAACTTCCCATCCGGAACCGAGGGTGAAGGGAGCGCGAGCGGGATGCGCGGGGTGGTCGTCGTGCGTTCGGACTGCGCATCGGCTGCCGCTCGGACCGGGATCGGAGAGGCGCTGCGCCAGGGGGATGTGCGCGCTGTGCGCGTCGTCGTGGCCACCTCTCGAACCTACCGCGCACCCCGCCGAGAGGACAGACTATGGCGCGCCGGATCGCCGTGGCCTACTGTGCGCGGAACAGCCGCATCGACGTTCCGACGAGCGGCACGACGTCGCCGGGATGGAATTCCGCGGCGGCCGGATCCGGGGACTCGTCCTCGCTCGACCACAGCGACACGAAGGTCGAAACCCCTTCGATGGCGGGAAGTGTGACGTCGACCGGCTGCTCGTTGCCGTGCACCATGAGAAGGATCCGGTTGAACTCCTCGCGCTCGGGTGTCGATGCGGCCACGTACTGCATTGTGCGGTTGGCCGGGTCGGTCCACTGGTCGAGGAGCATGGTCTCGCCGTTCTGGTCGTACCACTCCATGACCGACGCCGACGGGGTGCGCTCGTTGAGCTTGGCGAACCGGATCGGACGCAGCGCCGGGTTCTCACGACGCAGCTGGGTCAGACGCTGGACGTGCGCGAACAGATCCTCCTGCCACGGCGCGTGCTGCCACGGCAGCCAGGTGAGCGCGGAGTCGTGGCAGTAGGCGTTGTTGTTGCCGCGCTGCGTGCGGGCGAACTCGTCGCCGGCGGTGATCATGGGCACCCCGGCGGAAAGCAGGAGGGTGCCGAGCAGGTTGCGCATCGCTTTGCGCCGGGTGGCGAGGATCCCCTCGTCCGCGGTGGGACCCTCGGCGCCGTGGTTGAACGAGCGGTTGGTGTCGGCGCCGTCCCGGTTCTGCTCGCCGTTGCCCACATTGTGCTTGACGTCGTAGGAGACCAGATCGCGCAGTGTGAACCCGTCGTGCGCGGTGACGAAGTTGACGCTCGCGAGGGGCCCGCGCTCGACGTCGAACGTGTTCGAGGAGCCTGACAGGCGCGTCGCGAAACCGCCGATGCCGACCGGCGCCGTCGATGCGCGGCGTGCGTAGTCGACATCGCTCAGCCAGAAGTTGCGGACACGGTCGCGGTAGCGGTCGTTCCACTCGAGCCAGCCGTCGCCGAAGTTTCCGGTCTGCCAGCCGCCCATGCCCACGTCCCACGGCTCGGCGATCTTCTTGACGCCCGCGAGCGCGGGATCGTCGATGATCGCGCGCAGCAGCGGGTGGTCGGGAGTGAACCGATGGGCGCCGTCCCGTCCGAGTGTCGCGGCGAGGTCGAAGCGGAAGCCGTCGATCTGAACGTCGTTCGCCCAGTACCGGAGAGAGTCCAGGACCAGGCGCGCCGCGGCATCCGTCGTCGTGTTGACGGAGTTGCCGCATCCCGTCACGTCGATGTACTCGCCGTTGTCGTGCTGGCGGTAGTACGAGCGGTTGTCGATGCCGCGCAGGCTCGTACGCGGCCCGCCGAGGCCCTCCTCGGCGGTGTGGTTGTAGACGACGTCGAGGATCACTTCGAGACCGGCCGCGTGCAGGAGCTTCACCATTCCCTTGAACTCGCGCAGGATCGCTTCCGGGCCGTGCCGGCGATTGGCCTCGGTGGCGTACGCGCCGTGCGGCGTGAAGAAGTTGAGGGTGTTGTAGCCCCAGTAGTTGGTGAGCCCGTGCTGGAGCAGGCGCGGCTCGGTCGCGAACGCGTGGATCGGAAGCAGCTCGATGCTCGTGACGCCGAGCCGCAGGAAGTGCTCGATCATGGCGGGGTGCGCGAGGCCCGCATAGGTCCCGTGCAGCGCAGGCGGCACGAGTGGATGCCGCTTGGACATGCCTTTGACATGGCCCTCGTAGATGATCGTGCGATCCAGCGGCACGTCGGGCTTGGAGACCCCGCCCCAGTCGAAACCGCCGTCGATGACGACGGAGCGCCAGTCCTCGAACCCGCCGCTGACCAATCCCTTGGAATACGGCTCGACCAGCAGGGTGCCGCTGTTGAACGTGTTGCCGGTCCCATGGGGTCCGTCGACGCGGATCGAATACCGGGTGCCGGCGCGCAGGAGCGGGGTCGTGATGCTCCACACATCCCCGCCGACCGGCTGCAGGGGGATCGTGTCGGTGATCCAGTCGAGGTCGCTGTCGTCGAAGACCAGGAGTTCGACGTCTCCGGCGGATGCCGACCAGACGCGCAGCGTCCCGCCCTCCGGCCCGAGCGTGACGCCGAGGTCGTCGAGGTCGGAACTGAGCAGCCCCGCACCGGGGGCTATCCCGGCGAGGGAGTCGGACGAAACCATGCGCTCTACAGTAGTAATGCTGCGGGTATGCGGGTTACGTCGAGCGGGGGACAAGCATGGTCGTCTACCTCGACCACGCCGCGTCCACGCCCCTGAGGGCGGAGGCGCGAGACGCGTGGCTCGTGGCGACCGAGGCGGTCGGCAACGCCTCCTCGATACACAGCGCGGGTCAGTCGGCGCGGCGGCTGCTCGAGGACTCGCGCGAGCGCCTCGCCGCGGCGCTGGACTGCGATCCGATCGAGGTCGTGTTCACATCGGGCGGCACGGAATCCGTGAACCTCGGGATCACCGGGCTCTACCGTGCTCGCCGGGAATCGACGGGGCTCACAGCGATCGTCGCCCCTGTCGGGGAGCATCACGCGACGCTCGACACGCTGAACTGGCTGCACGCTCATGAGGTCGCCGAGCTCGAGTGGGTGTCGATCGACCGGAACGCCCGCGTGGACCTCGATGCGTGGGATGCCGCAGTGGGCGGCGGGGATGCCGCGGCGGCCACCGTGCTCGCGGCGAACAACGAGGTGGGCACGCTGCAGCCGCTCGTCGAGGCATCCGCCGCGTGCGTGCGCGCCGACGTGCCCCTGCACGTGGATGCCGTCGGCGCCTTCGGGCACGCTCCGCTCTCCTTCCGCGGACTGCGGCGGGATTCCGGTTCCGGCAGCGCCGGGCTGGTGGCGCTGAGCGTGGCCGCTCACAAGCTCGGCGGACCGGTGGGCGTCGGCGCTCTCGTGGTTTCACGCGAGGCGCGGGTCGAGCCGCTCCTGCACGGCGGGGGACAGCAGAGGGGATTGCGGGCGGGCACGCAGGACGCCGCGGGTGCCGCGGCGTTCGCGATCGCCGCGGAGCTCGCGGTCTCGGAGCTCGCCGTCGAAGCGGCGCGTGCCAGTGCGATGCGGGATCGGCTCGAGGCCGGCCTGCGTGAGCGGATCCCCGAGATCCAAGTGTCGGCGGCGGGTGCGGAGCGCCTTCCCGGCCACCTGCATGCGGTGTTCCCCGGAGCGCAGGGCGATTCGCTGCTGCTGCTGCTGGACGGCGCCGGCATCGCGGTGTCGACGGGCTCGGCGTGTCAGGCGGGGGTGCCGGAGCCGTCGCACGTGGTGCGCGCGATGGGGCTGAGCGATGCCGCCGCTCGCAGCGCTCTGCGCATCACGATCGGTCGCACGACGAGTGAGGCCGACGTCGACGCGGTCATCGCCGCGCTGCCCGCGGCCTACGAGCGGGCCCGTACGGCCGGTCTCTCGTCGCGCCGCGTGGGCGTTCCCAGGCTCGGCTGAGCCGCACGCTCGTAGACTCTTCGCATGCGTGTGCTGGCGGCGATGAGTGGCGGGGTGGATTCCGCCGTGGCCGCTGCGCGCGCCCTTGACGCGGGTCACGATGTCGTCGGCGTCCACCTGGCTCTCTCCCGCGCGGGCGGGACCCTGCGTGCCGGCAGCCGTGGATGCTGCACGATCGAGGACGCGATGGACGCCCGTCGCGCCGCCGACCGTCTCGGCATCCCGTTCTACGTGTGGGACTTCTCCGAGCGGTTCCGCGACGACGTGATCGAAGACTTCGTCGCCGAGTACAGCGCGGGTCGTACGCCGAATCCCTGCATGCGCTGCAACGAGCGGATCAAGTTCGCCGCGGTGCTCGAGAAGGCCCTCGACCTCGGGTTCGACGCCGTCTGCACGGGTCATTACGCGATCCTGCGCGATGGCCCCTCCGGCGAGCCGGAGCTGCATCGCGCGAGCGATGCCGCGAAAGATCAGTCCTACGTCCTCGGGGTTCTGACGGGCGAGCAGCTGGCACACACGCTCTTCCCGCTGGGCGAGACGCCGTCCAAGGCGCTGGTGCGCGCCGAGGCACAGGCACGCGGGCTGACCGTGGCGCACAAGCCCGACAGCCACGACATCTGCTTCATCCCGGACGGCGACACGCGGGGCTGGCTCGCCGACCGGGTCGGTGCCGAACGGGGCGAGATCGTCGACCGCTCCGGCGCCGTCGTCGGCTCGCACGAGGGCGCGCACGCGTTCACGGTCGGCCAGCGGCGCGGTCTGGCGATCGGCGTGCCCGCACCGGACGGCAGGCCCCGCTTCGTGCTCGAGGTGCGTCCGGTCTCCAACACGGTCGTCGTGGGCCCGAAGGAGGCGCTCGCCACCGCCGCGATCTCGGGGCAGAAGCACACGTGGGCGGGCGCGGCACCCGTCTCCTCGGAATTCCCGTGCCACGTGCAGATCCGCGCGCACGCCGATCCGGTGCCGGCGCGCGCGATCGTGGGCGCGGGCACGGTGACGGTGACGCCGGACTCGCCGCTGGACGGCGTCGCGCCCGGCCAGACGGCGGTCCTGTACGAGGGGACCCGCGTGCTCGGGCAGTTCACGATCGATCGCACCGTTTCTGCAGTGCCCGCCGGGGTTTGAAACCGCGCTGCTGATCCGCGCTGCACCAGGACGACCTGCTGTCGCAGGGGACTTCTAGACTTGCGGTCGTGACGGACGCCGCTACAGACGCAGGTGCCGCAGCCGGCGCCGATATCGCCCACCTGCCGCTCGAGAGCGCACGCGCCGAGGCGGTGCGACTCACCGAGCTGATCCTCGGGGCGCGGGACGCGTACTACGGCCGGGATGCCGAGATCGTCGATGATGCGACCTACGACGGCTGGATGCATCAGCTCGAGGCGATCGAGCGCCTCCACCCGGAGCTGCAGGGTCAGGATTCGCCGACCCTGTCCGTCGGCGCGGCATCCGGAACGCTGTTCGCACCCGTGGAGCACGCCGAGCGGATGCTCAGCCTGGACAACGTGTTCAGCGACGCGGAGTTCCTCGCCTGGGCTGCGAAGGTGGAGCGCGATGCGGGCAGGCGGGTGCACTACCTCTGCGAGCTGAAGATCGACGGGCTCGCGCTGTCTCTGCGGTACGAGCACGGCCGGCTGGTCTCGGCGGCGACGCGCGGCGACGGGCGGGTCGGAGAGGACGTCACAGACAACGTCCGCCAACTGCGCGGCATCCCGCCGCGCCTCCTCGGCGACGGACATCCGGCTCTGGTCGAAGTGCGCGGCGAGGTCTTCTTCAACGTCGCCGACTTCGAATCGCTCAATGCCTACCAGGAGAAGATGGGCGATCGTCTGTTCGCGAATCCCCGCAACGCGGCGAGCGGCTCGCTGCGGCAGAAGACCGAGGGTAAGAACCAGCGGCAGCTCGATGCGATGCACCAGCGGCTGTCCCGTCTGCGCATGACCGTGCACGGCATCGGGGCCTGGCCGGATCCGCCGGTGTCCACCCAGAGCGAGATCTACGAGCTGCTGGCCTCATGGGGACTTCCGACCAGCGCCTACTTCACCGTGGCGGATTCCGCCGAGGCCGCCGATGCGTTCATCCAGCACTACGGCGGGCACCGCCACGACGTCGAGCACGAGATCGACGGCATCGTGGTCAAAGTCGACGAGCTCGCCCTGCACGATGAGCTGGGCGCCACGAGCCGAGCTCCGCGCTGGGCCATCGCCTACAAGTACCCGCCGGAGCAGGTGAACACGAAACTGCTCGACATCGTCGTGTCGGTAGGCCGCACCGGCCGCGCGACGCCGTTCGCCGTCATGGAGCCGGCACGGGTGGCCGGGAGCGTCGTCCGGCAGGCGACGCTGCACAACCAGGATGTCGTCAAGGCCAAGGGCGTGCTGATCGGCGACACCGTCGTGCTCCGGAAGGCGGGCGACGTGATCCCGGAAGTGCTCGGCCCGGTCGTCGAGCTGCGCGACGGCACCGAGCGTGCGTTCGTGATGCCCGCCGACTGTCCGGAGTGCGGATCCCGCCTCGCCCCAGCGAAAGAGGGCGACATCGACCTCCGGTGCCCCAACGCGCGTTCGTGCCCTGCGCAAGTGCGCGGGCGCGTCGACCACATCGGGTCGCGCGGGGCGCTGGACATCGAGGGACTCGGCGAAGTGTCGGCGGCGGCGCTGACGCAGCCGGTTCGGCCTGAGATCCCTCCGCTCATCACGGAGGCGGGGCTGTTCGACCTCGGCGCGGAGGACCTGTTCGCGATCGACGTGGTCGTGCGGGATGCCGAGACCGGCCTGCCCCGCCTGCTCGAAGACGGCACTGCGGACACCCGATCACCCTTCCGCCGTCAGCGCAAGAAGAGCGATCCGGCCTTCCGTACGGACGGCCCGTTCGACGGCGACGCCGGTCACATCCTGTCGGCTGCGGCCACGCAGCTGCTGGTGAACCTCGAGGCCGCCAAGACCAAAGAGCTGTGGCGCTTTCTGGTCGCGCTCAGCGTACGCCACGTCGGTCCGGTCGCCGCTCGCGCGCTCGCCCAGTGGTTCGGGTCGATCGACGCCATCCGGGCGGCATCCCGCGACGAGCTCGCGGCCGTGGAGGGCGTGGGCGGGATCATCGCCGACTCCCTCACCGATTGGTTCGACGTCGATTGGCACCGCGACATCGTGGAGCGGTGGGCGGCCGCCGGAGCGCAGTTGGCGACGCCGGGGCATCCAGGTCCCGGTGCCGCCTCGGTGGAGGGCGGTGTGCTGGAGGGGTTCACCGTAGTAGCGACCGGATCTCTCGAAGGATACAGTCGCGAGGGCGCGCAGCAGGCGATCCTGGACGCCGGCGGTAAGGCTGCATCGAGCGTGTCGAAGAAGACCGACTTCGTCGCCGCAGGGCCGGGTGCGGGCTCGAAGCTCGCCAAGGCGGAGGAGCTGGGCGTGCGGATCATCGACGCGGCGCAGTTCCACGTGCTGGTGACCCGAGGTCCGGATGCGCTGGACCCGCCCGCGTCCGCGACCGTCGAGACAGAGGGGTGAGCGGCCGATGACGCAGTGGGTATACCGGATAGTCCCGACGCGGCCTGAGATGGTCGCCGCTGCGACCGACGAGGAAACCGCGATCGTCGCCGAGCACTTCGGCTACCTGGTCGCGCTGAAGGAAGCGGGCATCCTCATCCTGGCAGGCAGAACGCAGGTGGAAGAGGGGACGTGGGGCATCACGATCTTCGAGGCACCCGATGAGACTTCCGCCCGCGCGGTCATGGAGACCGATCCGGCCGTCGCGGCGGGCGTCATGAGCGCGACCCTCTACCCGTATGCGGTCGCGGTGGCACGCGACGGTCTCGCCGACTGAGCCCGGCGGGCGCCGGCGGTCAGCCGCCTGCCGTCAGCTCCAGCAGCGAGTCACGGACCTGGCGGCGCAGCACTTTTCCGATGAGCGACTTCGGCAGCTCCTCCACGATGAAGATCCGCCGCGGAACCTTGTACGGCGTGAGGATGCTGCGCGCGAACTCGCGAACCGACTCCACATCGATGTCAGCGCCGGGTGCGGCGACGATCGCTGCGACGACCTGCTCGCCGGACTGTGCGCTGGGCAGGCCGACGACCGCGGCATCCTCGACCTGCGGATGCTGGCGAAGCGCGATCTCGACCTCGGTCGGCGCGACGTTGAATCCCCCGGTGATGATGAGCTCCTTGATGCGATCCACGATCCGCACGAAGCCCGCCTCGTCCACGGTCACGATGTCGCCGGTGCGGAACCAGCCGTCGATGAAGACCTTCTCGGTCTCTTCGGGCTTGCCGTAGTAGCCGCTGAACACCTGCGGACCGCGCACGATCAGCTCGCCGCGCGCGCCGGGTGCGACATCCGTCGCCGGGTCGTCCGGGTCCACGACCCGCAGCTCCGTCCCGGGCAGAGGCAGTCCGACCGTGCCCGGGACCCGGTTGTCGGCGACCGGATTGGCCATCAGCACCGGTGAGCATTCGCTCAATCCGTAGCCCTCGACGAGGTATCCGCCGGATGCCGCTTCGAACGGGACGACGAGCTCATGCGGCAGGGCCATCGCCCCGGATATCGCGATCTGCGTGCCGGCCAGCGACACGCCCTTCTCGCGCGCCGCCCTCAGGAGGCGGTCCGCGATCGGCGGCACGAGTGGAAGGAATGTCGCCGGGTGCTTGCGCGTGACATCGAGAACCATGTCGGGGTCGAAGCGAGGGAACAGCACGAGTCGCGCTCCCATCGACATGGCGAAGGTGAGGCAGAGCGTGAGCCCGTAGGCGTGGAACATCGGGAGCACCGCGTAGACGACGCAGCCGTCGCCGCGGACGATCGACGGGACCCATGCGCGCGCCTGCGCGGCGTTGGCGAGGAGGTTGCGGTGCGTCAGGGCGGCGCCCTTGGGCGAGCCGGTCGTCCCGCTCGTGTACTGGATGAGAGCGAGGTCGTCGGTGGCGGGCTTCGGATGCGACACCGGAAGAGGAGCCGTCTTCACGATGGATTCCCACGACACCGTGCCGGTCACCCTCTCGTGCAGAGCCGTGCGCGCCTCGCGAGCCCTCGCGACCGGCAGTCTCAGCGCCAGCCGCGTTCGCACAGGCATCGCGCGTGTGATGTCAACCGAGATCAGCGAGGTGACCGCGAGGTCGGCCGGAAACTCCTGGACGGTCGAGACGACCTTGCTCCAGACGATCGCGTGCTTGGCGCCGTGATCTTCGAACTGTTTTCGCAGCTCACGCGGGGTGTACAGCGGGTTGTGCTCGATGACGACCGCGCCGAGCCGCAGGATCGCGTAGAACGCCACGATGTGCTGGGGGCAGTTGGGCAGCACGATGGCTACCGGGTCGCCTGCCCGGACTCCCTGATCGCGCAGACCGGCGGCCGCGCGGTCGATCGCGTAGTTGAGTTCGCGATAGGAGGTCGTCCGGCCGAAGAACTGCAGGGCAGGGGCGTCCGGGTAGTCCCGAGCCGAGGCTTGGACGATGTCCACGAGCGACCCGGTGACGGGCGGCAGGTCTTCGGGCACCCCCTCGGCATAGCTGGCGATCCACGGACGGGGAGGCTCGTACGTCGTCACCCGATCAGCCTAGGGCGGTCTCCGCGGCGGCCGCAGGGCGCCGATGACAGACCGCCTAGACTTGGGGAGTGTCTGAAATCACCCCCGATCTCGTGCGCCATCTCGGCGTGCTCGCCAGGATCAAGCTGAGCGATGAGGAGGTCGAGCGGCTGACCGGGCAGCTCGACGTGATCGTCGACAACATCGCCAAGGTGTCGCAGGTGGCCACCCCCGAGGTGCCCGCGACGAGCCACCCGATTCCGCTGAAGAACGTCTACCGCGCCGACGAGGTCGGTCAGACGCTGACGCTCGCTCAGGCGCTCCAGAACGCGCCCGATGCCGCCGACGGCAGGTTCCGCGTGACCGCGATCCTGGGGGAGGAGCAGTGAGCGACGACCTCATCCGCCTGTCAGCGGCAGACCTCGCCGCGCAGCTCTCGTCGGGCGAGGTGTCCAGTGTCGAGGCGACGCAGGCGCATCTGGACAGGATCGCGGACGTCGACGGCGACATCCACGCCTTCCTGCACGTGAGCGACCACGCGCTCGACGTCGCCGCCGACATCGACAGGCGCCGCGCCACGGGGGAGGCCCTCGGCCCCGTCGCAGGCGTTCCCCTGGCGATCAAGGATGTCCTGGTCACGACCGACATGCCCTCCACCAGCGGCTCGCGGATCCTCGAGGGCTACCTGTCGCCGTTCGATGCGACCGTCGTGGCCCGCGCCCGCGCCGCAGGCCTGGTGCCCCTCGGCAAGACGAACATGGACGAGTTCGCGATGGGCTCCTCGACCGAGCACTCGGCATACGGAGCCACGCACAACCCCTGGGATCTCGACCGGATCCCGGGCGGATCGGGCGGCGGCTCCGCCGCAGCCGTCGCCGCCTTCGAGGCGCCGCTCGCGCTCGGCTCCGACACGGGCGGATCCATCCGCCAGCCTGCGCACGTCACCGGCACGGTCGGCTTGAAGCCGACCTACGGCGGCGTCAGCCGCTACGGCGCCATCGCGCTGGCATCGAGCCTCGACCAGGTCGGACCCGTCACGCGCACCGTGCTCGATGCCGGCCTCCTGCACGACGTGATCGGCGGCCACGACCCTAACGACTCGACCTCCCTCACCGACGTGTGGCCGTCCTTCGCGGATGCCGCACGGGAGGGGTCGCGCGGCGACGTGCTGCGCGGGCTGCGCGTGGGAGTGATCCGGGAGCTGCCCGACACCGGCTTCCAGGCCGGCGTGTCGGCCTCGTTCCGGTCCGCTCTGGCAATGATGGAAGCGCAGGGCGCCGAGATCGTCGAGATCAGCGCACCCCACTTCGAGTTCGGCGTCGCCGCGTACTACCTGATCCTCCCGGCCGAGGCATCCAGCAACCTGGCGAAGTTCGACTCGGTGCGGTTCGGCATGCGCGTGACGCCCTCGGGCAGTGCCACCGTGGAGGACGTCATGGCTGCCACGCGCGAGGCCGGTTTCGGCGACGAGGTGAAACGCCGCATCATCCTGGGCACCTATGCCCTGTCGGCGGGCTACTACGACGCGTACTACGGGTCGGCGCAGAAGGTGCGCACGCTCATCCAGCGCGACTTCGACGCTGCGTTCGCGCAGGTCGATGTCATCGCGACCCCCTCCGCGCCGACGACCGCGTTCCGGCTCGGCGAGAAGATCGACGATCCCATGCAGATGTACCTGAACGACGTCACGACCATCCCCGCGAACCTCGCCGGCGTCCCGGGTATCTCCATACCATCCGGACTGGCGCAGGAGGACGGCTTGCCCGTCGGCATCCAGTTCCTGGCAGCGGCCCGCCAGGACGCGACCCTGTACCGGGTCGGCGCAGCACTCGAAGCGCTGCTCGTCGACTCGTGGGGCGCGCCGCTGCTGGACCGTGCCCCCGTATTGCCGGCAGCCGTCCGGGGAGGTGTTGCCTGACATGGCTGAAGATCAGCTGATGGACTTCGACAAGGCGCTCGAGCTGTTCGAGCCCGTCCTCGGTTTCGAGGTGCACGTCGAGCTCAACACGAAGACCAAGATGTTCTCGGCCGCGCCCAACTCCTTCGGGCGGGAGCCGAACTCGGACCTGGCGCCGGTCGACCTGGGACTTCCCGGCTCGCTGCCGGTGGTCAATGAGCAGGCTGTTCGCTACTCGATCTCGCTCGGGCTGGCGCTCGGGTGCCAGATCGCGCCGTCCAGCCGCTTCGCGCGAAAGAACTACTTCTACCCCGACCTCGGCAAGAACTACCAGATCTCGCAGTACGACGAGCCGATCGCGTTCGAGGGGTCGGTCGAGGTGGAGCTCGCCGACGGAACGCGCGTGGTCGTGCCGATCGAGCGCGCCCACATGGAGGAGGACGCCGGCAAGCTCACCCATGTCGGCGGATCAACAGGGCGCATCCAGGGTGCGGAGTACTCGCTCGTGGACTACAACCGCGCGGGAGTGCCCCTCGTCGAGATCGTCACCAAGCCGATCTACGGCACCGAGCATCGTGCGCCGGAGATCGCCAAGGCGTACGTGCAGACGATCCGCGACATCGTCTTGGCTCTGGACATCTCCGACGCGCGCATGGAGCGGGGCAACCTGCGCTGCGATGCGAACGTCTCACTGCGGCCCCGCGGGCAGCAGAAGCTCGGCACCCGGACCGAGACCAAGAACGTGAACTCGATGCGTTCAGTGGAGCGTGCGGTGCGCTATGAGATCCAGCGTCAGGCGGCGATCCTGGCGAACGGCGGCTCCATCACGCAGGAGACGCGGCACTGGCACGAGGACACCGGTACCACCTCGCCGGGCCGCCCGAAGTCCGACGCCGACGACTACCGCTACTTCCCCGAGCCCGACCTGCTGCCCGTAGCCCCTTCGGCCGAGCTCATCGAGGAACTGCGAGCCGCGCTTCCCGAGCCGCCGGCCGAGCGCCGGCGCAGGCTCAAGAACGAATGGGGCTTCAGCGACCTCGAGTTCCAGGACGTCGCCAACGGCGGCCTGCTCGCCGAGGTCGCCGCGACGATCGCCGCCGGGGCGACGCCCGCCGCCGCACGCAAGTGGTGGACGGGCGAGATCACCCGCACCGCGAACGCGCACGGACGCGAGGCCGCCGAGCTCGTCTCGCCCGCCGACGTGGCGGCGCTGCAGGGTCTGATCGATGCCGGAACTCTGACCGACAAGCTCGCCCGACAGGTGCTCGAGGGCGTCATCCAGGGCGAGGGCACGCCTCAGGAGGTCATCGACCGGCGCGGCCTCGCGGTCGTCTCGGACGACGGGGCTCTCATCAGCGCGATCGACGCCGCGCTCGCCTCTCAGCCGGACGTGATGGCGAAGATCCGCGACGGCAAGGTCCAGGCCGCCGGCGCGGTCATCGGCGCGGTCATGAAGGCCATGCACGGTCAAGCGGATGCCGCGCGCGTGCGCGAGCTGATCCTCGAGCGGGCCGCGCAGTAGCGTCGAACGGGCTGTCGGCGGCTGCGGGGATCATCTAGTCATGGGACGGGGCGACGGAACGGGGCGCCTGGTCTCGCCCGAAGGCGCGGACGACGACGGGACCGGCATCCTGCATGTCGACATGGACGCGTTCTACGCGTCGGTCGAGGTGCTCGACGATCCGTCGCTGAAAGGCAAGCCCATCATCGTCGGCGGCTTCGAAGGGCGCGGGGTCGTATCCAGCGCGTCCTACGAAGCACGCCGATTCGGCGTCCGCTCGGCGATGTCGGTCGGCCAGGCACTGCGCCTGTGTCCCACGGCGATCACCGTGCGCCCCCACTTCGAACGCTATGTCGCCGTCTCCCAAGAGGTCATGCGCATCTTCCACGACGTGACGCCGCTGGTCGAGCCGCTCTCGATCGATGAGGCGTTCCTCGATGTGCGCGGCGCGCGCCGACTGTGGGGCACACCCGGCCAGATCGCTCGGATGCTGCGACAGCGTGTGCTCGACGAAACCGGCCTGACCTGCAGCATCGGCGTCGCCGCCACCAAGCATGTCGCCAAGATGGCATCCACGATCAGCAAACCCGACGGCCTGCTGATCGTCTCGGAGGCCGAGACCGCCGCCTTCCTCGCACCCCGTTCCGTGCGTGCGCTCTGGGGCATAGGACCCAAGTCCGCCGAGGTGCTCGAGGCGCGTGGCATCCACACCGTCGCGGACGTGCTCGAGACGCCGCGCGCGGTGCTGGATCGCGCGCTCGGCGGCGCGATGGGCGAGCGCATCTGGCACCTCGCGCGCGGAGTGGATGCGAGGAGCGTCGACACCGACCACGTGGAGAAGAGCGTCGGCCACGAGGAGACGTTCCTCACCGACATCGCCGATCCCGGCGTGCTGCGTTCCGAGTTCCGCCGCCTCGCCGATCGCGTCGGTGCGCGTCTGCGCGAGCACGGGTGGGAGGCACGCACCATCGCGATCAAGGTCCGGTTCGCCGACTTCACGACGATCAGCCGATCGCAGACCCTTCCCGAGCCCACCGCCGTCGGCCAGCGGATCGGCGAGGCGGCTCTGGACCTGTTCGCCTCGATCGAGCGATCACTTCCCGTGCGGCTGGTGGGTGTACGGGCCGAGAAGCTGCGCGCTGCCGGCGGCGGCGAGCCGATGCTGTGGGACGACGACGCCGAATGGCGGCGAGTCGAGGGTGCGCTTGACGACGCGACCGCGCGGTTCGGCCGCGGAGCGGTCACGCGCGCGACGCTGATCGGCGGTCCGCGCGGTGGAGGGTCGCTGCCCTCCCACCCCAAGCCGCCCCGCATGGATTGAGCGCCGACCCGCGCCCGGCGCTGGGCATGCCGCCCTCCGCCCGCTACCGTGGAGGCATGCCCAACATCGCACTCGAGCTCGGCAAGCAGTCCGCGTCCTTCGGCGTGAAAAGCGCCTACGGCGAGCAGGTGGACGTCGACGGCGTCCGCATCGTCCCGGTCGCCATCACGTGGTCCGGCTTCGGCGGAGGATCCGACGAGGCGGGCAACGGCGGCGGCGGAGGCGGCGGCTACGCCGTGCCGCTGGGCGCGTACGTGCGTCGCGGCGGAGATCTCCGGTTCGAGCCGAACATCGTCTCCTTCCTTGCGGTGGCGATTCCGTTCGTATGGGTCGCCGGTCGCGCCCTCAGCCGTGTCATCCGCGCCCTCAAGCGCTGACGCCGACCCGGTCACCGCCGCCCTCGAGATCGCGGCCACCCAAGTCCTCGCGGCGATCGTCGGCGTGGCCGCGTCGAATCCGGTCGTGCTCATCGACGGTCGCAGCGGCTCCGGGAAGTCCTCCTTGGCCCGCAAGCTGGTCGGGCGCTGGCCGCTGCGCGGGCGCGTGCAACTCGTCGCCCTCGATTCCCTCTACCCGGGGTGGGACGGCCTCGCCGAAGGCGTGCAAGCGGCCCGCGACCTGATTCTCCGCCCGCACGCGCGAGGCTTGATCGGCGTGTGGGAGCGATGGGACTGGGACGCGTCCGTTCCGGCGGAGGCCCATGCCGTCGACCCATCGCTGCCACTGATCGTCGAAGGCTCGGGACTGCTCACCGCCGAGACAGCCCGGCTCGGTGACGTGCGCGTGTGGCTCGAATCGCCGCCGCGATCGCGCATGCGGCGGGCGCTGGAACGAGACGGCGACGCCTTCCGACCGCACTGGACTCGGTGGGCCGAGCAGGAGGAGCGCCATATCGCGCGCAATGAGCCCACCCGTCTCGCGACGCACCTCTTCGCGATCCCGTAGGGCCGCTCAGTCGTCGCCGGTCGCGGCCTGCACCAGGCCGTCGAGTCGATAGCCGAGCCACTCGTAGATCCCGAACCGGGGATCGTCGACGTCGTGATCGTCCTCGCTCCGGATGTCCAAGCGCGTCGCGAGCACCAGCCTGATCGCAGCCAGACAGCGCAGCCACGCCCGGAGGGCGTCGGGTTGCAGCCGCAGCTCCACGAGTTCCATGAGCGCCTCGTCGTCCGGCTGGGCGTCGTCGGGCAGCGAGCCCGGCTCGCGGAGGGACTCGAGCACCTCCGCCGCATCCTGTCGGCGGCGCTCGAGCAGGTCGTGCTCCGTCACGTCACGGAAGTCCTGCGCCGCAGCCGCGTCGTCTGCGTAGGCGTCCGGAACGAGGCGAGCGATCGCCGGGTCGCCCGCCCCGCTCTCGGCGCCCTCGAGGAGCTCCGTGAACTGCGTCACCAGTCCCGCGAGGTGAGCGGCCTCCATCCGCGTCAGCTCGAGCACGACCGTGCGTGCGCCGCTCATCGCGGCGCCTGCCGGATCGTCGCCCACAGGCCGTAGTCGTGCATGGCCTGCACGTGCAGTTCCATCTGCTCCCGGGCACCTTCCGCCACCACGGCGTGGCCTTCATGGTGCACAGCAAGCATCAGCTGCTCGGCACGCGAGCGGTCGAAACCGAAGTATTCGCGGAAAACGTGCGTGACATAGCTCATGAGGTTGACCGGATCGTTCCACACGACCGTCTGCCAAGGCGGCGTCGTCTCCTCGTCGAGATGCGTGCCGACCTGCTCGTCCAGGTCAGGCGTCGCCAGCAGCACCATCAGGCCCATCCCAGTTCATGCAGTCGTTCGTCGTCGATCCCGTAGAAGTGCGCGATCTCGTGCACGAGCGTGGTGTGAACCTCGTCGCGCAACTCGCCCTCGCTGTCGCAGGCGGCCAGGTGCGGCTCGCGGTACACGATGATGCGGTCGGGCAGCTCGCCGACACCGTAGCGATCGCGTTCGGTGAGCGCCCATCCGTCGTAGAGACCCAGCAGATCGAGGCTTCCGTCCTCGGGACGGTCCTCGACGACGAACACGACATTGTCGAGTCCCTCGACCATGTCGTCGGGTAGCCGATCGAGCTCATCGACCACAAGTGACTCGAAAGCCGCGGCATCCATGTCAAGCATTGGGGTGAGTAACGGGACTTGAACCCGCGGCCCCCTGGACCACAACCAGGTGCTCTACCAACTGAGCTATACCCACCATGTCTCCCGCGCATGCGGGCAACCCGAAAATTCTCTCATACTCCGGGAGCGAACGACGAAACGGCCGCGGCCGCTGCAGCGCGAGCTCCGTCGCTTGTCGGTCCGGGCTCGGGCACGAACACCGCGGAGCGGTAGTAGGTCAGTTCCAGGATGGATTCGCGGATGTCGGCGAGCGCCCGGTGGCCGCCGCCTTTCGCGGGGGCGTGGATGTACGCCCGGGGATACCACCGCCTGCTGAGCTCTTTGATGCTGGAGACGTCGACATTGCGGTAGTGGAGCCAGCGATCCACGCGCGGCATGTATTTCGCGAGGAACATGCGGTCGGTGCCGATCGTGTTGCCGGCCAGGGGGGCCTTGCCCTCGAGCGGCACGAAGCGCTGGATGTACTCGAGCGCCTCGAACTCGGCTTCGGCGACGCTCACGCCGCCGGGGATCTCGGTCAGCAAACCGGATTTGTGGTGCATGTCGGTCACGAAGTCGTTCATGTGGGCCATCGCCGACGCATCCGGCTTGATCACGATCGAGAACCCCGGATCGAGAGGTCGGAGCTCGAAGTCGGTGACGACGACGGCGATCTCGACCAGCTCATCGACCGACAGGTCCAGGCCCGTCATTTCGCAGTCGATCCACACGAGCCGGTCGTTGTCGGATGCCCCCACCATGGGGTCCATCCTAGTCAGGGGCATGGGACACGGCTTCCGGGGCGAGGGCGTTCCGGGGTCCCCGATCGCGGCGCGATAACCTTGATTCGCGCCTCCGTAGCTCAGTGGATAGAGCAGCGGCCTTCTAATCCGCCGGTCACAGGTTCGAGTCCTGTCGGGGGCACCACGACCGGCAAGTCGATTGCGCCGCGCACCGCGGACGGCGTGCGACACGCGCTCGAGACCACTGGCGTCGCCGAACCAGCGGGCGTAGCGTCGAGGGGCACGGAAGGGGTTCAGATGAGCACTGAAACGCATCACAGCCTGTGGGTGGCTTACGGGCAGTCCGGTGTCGTCGGCAGCATCCGCAAGGACGAGGACGGCTACACCGTGACCATGGCCGGCGCCGACTCGTCAGCCGGCAAGTATCCCTCGATGGAGATCGCCAAGAACGCTCTGCACTCGCGGATGACGCCTGGCAGCGACTGGCCGGAGTTCCGCGAGCACTGACGCGTCAGCTCGAAACACCCGTCGGGAAGGCTCGCTCGGCGGGCATGCTCTTCCGAGCGCGGGCTGTGTCCAGCAGCGGCAGCGCGGCGTGGACCAGGGGCCCGATGAGCACCGCGAACAGCACTGTGCCGATCCCGACCGTGCCGCCGAGCACCCAGCCGATCGCGAGCACCGCGACCTCGACGACGGCGCGGCAGGCCCAGATCGGCCAGCCGAGCCGGGAGTGCAGCCCGGTCATCAGTCCATCGCGCGGGCCGGGGCCGAATCGCGCTCCGATGTAAAGGCCGGAAGCCACGGCGACGAGCAGGATGCCGCCCAAGAGGACACCGATCTGAGCCCACATCCCCATGATCGGCGGCACGATCCACAGCACGACCTGCATGCTCGTGCCCACCAGGAGGATGTTCGCGATCGTTCCGACGCCCGGTCGCTGTCGCAGCGGAATCCATAGGAGAAGCACCAGGAAGCCGAGGACGTTCGTCACCCAGCCGATGCCGATTCCCGTGTGGAGGGAGATCCCCTGTGCGAGCACCGTCCAGGGGTCGACGCCCAGTCCCGCCTCAACGGTGAGGGCGCACCCGGCTCCGTAGAGGAGCAGGCCGATGAGGAGTTGAATGACGCGACGAGGCATGCGCCCATCCAATCGGATGATTGGCTCGAACGCTGCAGTCCAATTCGATTACTCTGGCTTCATGGACTCTCGGATATCCGCCCGTGCACTGGCGGCCGCCCTCGGCGGCTGGCGCACGCGCGAGCCGGCGTACGAAGCTCTGGCGGACGGCATCCGCCTGCTCTGCCTCGACAACAGGCTCGCTCCGCGCACCGCGCTGCCTGCGGAACGGGAGCTGGCGGCGTTCCTTCGGGTGAGCCGCAGCACGGTTGCGGCCGCCTACCGAAGCCTCCGCGAGTCGGGGCACATCGCGAGCACCCGCGGTTCGGGAAGCGTGACGCTGCCCCTGCGCCGCCGAGACCCCGGGCGGACGCTGGTCAGCGACGGCGCGATCGATCTGCAGCAGGCGAGCCCGCCGGCGTGGCCGGGTCTGGCGGGGGTCCTGTCCGAGGTGGCGGCGTCGGCGTCGTCGTTGGTCTCGCGCGTCGGATACGACGTGGTCGGGCGGATCGAACTGCGCGAGGCCATCGCCCGGCGGTACTGCGACCGCGGCATTCCCACCTCACCGGACCAGATCATCGTGACGAGCGGCGCCCAAAGCGCGATCCACCTCCTGGCGGGCGTTCTCGCCGGCCGGGGGGATCGGGTGCTGATCGAGACGCCGACCTACCCCCACGCGGCCGACGCGCTGCGTCGCGCCGGCACGCGGCTGGTCGGCGTGCCGGTGACCTCCGCGGACGGCTGGGACCTGGATCGCGCCGAGCAGGCGTTCGCACGGACGCTGCCGATCATGGCGTACCTGATGCCGGACTTCCAGAACCCCACCGGGCGGTCGATGTCGACGGGGGCGCGAACCACGATCCTGCAGTCCGCGGAACGGGCCGGCACGATCCTCGTGCTGGACGAGACCACCGCGGACCTCGACATCGACCGCGGGACGGTCGCACCCGGCTTCCTCGACGGCGATCCCTCGCTCGTGGTCCGCGTCGGCTCGCTCGGGAAGACCGTTTGGGGCGGGCTGCGCGTGGGATGGATCCGCGGCGAGACCGATCTGGTGCGACGGCTGGTGGCGGCGCGCCCGGCACAGGACCTGGGCACTCCGGAGTTCGAGCAGGCCGTCGCAGCGACCCTCTTCCCACAGTTCGGCGCAGTCGTCGCACAGCGCTCGCACGTCCTTCGCAATGGACGGGATGCCGTCCTGGCGGCGGTCTCACGAGCTCTGCCGGAGTGGCACGCACCGCACGCGCAGGGCGGGGTCTCACTGTGGATCGAGCTGGACGCGCCGCTGAGCTCGGGGCTCGTGATGGACGTACGATCGCGGGGACTGCTGCTGTCGGCCGGCCCTCGGTTCTCTGTGGACGGCGGCCACGACCGGCATCTCCGCATCCCGTTCACCGCGTCACCGGACGACCTGGTCGCCGCCGTCGACATCCTCGCCGAGGCATGGCCGCGGGTGCGCGGCGGCGCGCGTGTGGCGATGGCCGAGCAGCTCGACTCCGTGGTCTGAGCGGTCAACGAGCGAACGTCACGCACTCGACGGCGTCGTCGGCCGACCAGAACTCCCCGAGCTCACGGAATGCCCGGCTCGGTGCGTGGAATCGCCGCGCGCTGAACCGGACGTCATCGCCGCGACGGATCTCCTGCAGGTGGCCGATCACCCGGCCGCTTCGGTCGACGATGCGCCACAGCGATGGTGCAGCCGCGACGAGACGGACGCGCGACCCGCGGGACAGGTGCGGGACGTCGGCAGTGGGAGTTTCGAGAAGAGTGCGCATGACGGAGATCCTTTCTCCTTCGAAGATAAGTACGACCTCCGACATCGCCGCCCTCCCGGAGCGGTAGCCGCTTGCTCCACGCCTCCTCCCCAGTCCGCCCGGCGGTCGGGCTTTCCGCAGAGGCGCCTCGCACGGCTTCATCGGCTCGGCCGCCGAAAGATCCTGAGAGTGCGCCGGTGTCCGACGGGCACTCGGGCACCGGCGCAACCCGAGGACCGTCCTCGGGCGGAAAGGACTGACATGAGCGACACCATCACCATCGTCGGAATCATCGGAACCGACCCCGAGAAGAAGAACGCGAACGGCCTGACGATCACCACGTTCCGGGTGGGGAGCACGCAGCGCAGGCTCGACCGCGCGACCGGGGCATGGGTCGACGGTGAGACCAGCTGGTACACCGTCTCGGCCTACCGGCGGCTCGCCGAGCACGCCTTCGACTCGTTGAAGAAGAAGGACCGCGTGATCCTCACCGGTAGGTTGCGTGTGCGCAGATGGGAATCGGGCGAAAAGCGCGGCACTGCCGTCGAAATCGACGTCGATGCGATCGGCCACGACCTGCTGTGGGGCACGACGAGCTTCACACGCGACGTTCCGGTATCCGGATCGTCCGCACCGCAGTCGGACGACGCGTGGGCTCCGGGCTCGACGTCCGAAGAGTCGTGGGCGACGCCCGGCCTCGAACAGACCGGGCACGCGGAATCGAGCGGGGAAGCGGTGAACGACGAAGGGGCTGCGGGCGGTTTCGACTCCGAGAAACCGGTGTTGGCGCTCACCGGAGCGGAGACACCGTTCTGAGGTGCGAAACAGGGGCCGGTGTGGTGCGCCGTAGACTCTGACCGTGTCGCCCCACCACTCCGAGCCTCGTCGTGCGCGCAGTGTGGGAACGTCGCTGGCATGGCTCGCAGTTGGAGTGACGCTCGCACTCGCCGGATGCTCGAATGCGGCGCCGACACTCAGCGCGCAACCGTCCGCGAGTGCCGCTCCGTCAGCGTCCGCCACGCCCTCACCCGCCCTGCCGACCGAGCGCGCGCTCGTTCCCGAGGGAACAGCTGAAGAGAACCTTCCGCTTTTCTCGGACGTGATCGCCGCTGTGTGGGCGACGCCGGACAACGTCGCGGGAAGGGCGTACATCGACGCGCTCATCGCCGCGGGCTTCGACAGGAGCGCGATGCAGGTCACACCGGATCAGACCACCGTGGGCAACCCCGCGGAGAGCATCCAGTTCTCGGTCCGCTGGGGTGACGAGTGCCTGGTCGGCCAGGTCGGCCCCGCGACGGGCACCCCGGTCACGGCGGTCGTACCGGTCCTCGGCGAGGGCAGCTGTCTCGTCGGACAGACCCGTCCGATCGACTGGTGAACCGCCTTCCGCGTCGCTGCCGGCGGGATTCTCGGCGGTCGGGCGGCCCGTAGACTGGACAGGATATGGCTGAATACATCTACTCGATGGTCCGTGCCCGCAAAGCAGTCGGCGACAAGGTGATCCTCGACGACGTCACGATGGCCTTCCTCCCCGGCGCGAAGATCGGCGTCGTCGGCCCGAACGGTGCCGGAAAGTCCACGATCCTCAAGATCATGGCCGGACTCGACACCCCCAGCAACGGCGAGGCCAGGCTCAGCCCGGGCTACAGCGTCGGCATCCTCATGCAGGAGCCCGAGCTCGACGAGCACCTCACCGTCCTGGAGAACGTGCAGCAGGGTGTCGGCCCCATCAAGGAGAAGCTCGACCGCTTCAACGAGATCTCGGCCCTGATGGCCGATCCGGATGCCGACTTCGACACCCTCCTGGCTGAAATGGGCACGCTCCAGGAGGCCATCGATACGGCTGACGCGTGGGATCTGGACTCTCAGCTCGAGCAGGCCATGGACGCGCTGCGCACGCCGCCGTCCGAGGCGCTCGTCAGCAACCTCTCCGGCGGCGAGAAGCGCCGCGTCGCGCTGTGCAAGCTGCTGCTTCAGAAGCCGGACCTGCTGCTGCTCGACGAGCCGACCAACCACCTCGACGCCGAGAGCGTCCAGTGGCTCGAGCAGCACCTCGCGAAGTACCCCGGCGCCGTCCTCGCCGTCACGCACGACCGGTACTTCCTCGACCATGTCGCGGAATGGATCTGCGAGGTCGACCGCGGACGACTGTATCCCTACGAGGGCAACTACTCCACGTACCTGGAGAAGAAGCAGGAGCGCCTGCAGGTGCAGGGCAAGAAGGATGCCAAACTCGCCAAGCGCCTGGCCGGCGAATTGGAATGGGTGCGCAGCAACGCCAAGGGACGCCAGACCAAGTCGAAGTCCCGCCTGGCGCGCTATGAGGAGATGGCCGCAGAGGCCGACCGCACGCGGAAGCTCGACTTCGACGAGATCGTGATTCCGCCGGGGCCCCGCCTCGGACAGGTGGTCCTCGAGGCCAAGAAGCTGCAGAAGGGCTTCGACGGGCGCAGTCTGATCGACGGGCTGAGCTTCACCCTTCCGCGCAACGGAATCGTCGGAATCATCGGCCCGAACGGCGTCGGCAAGACCACCCTCTTCAAGACGATCGTCGGTCTCGAGCAGCTCGACGGCGGCGAACTCAAGGTGGGCGAGACGGTCGACATCTCGTACGTCGACCAGAGCCGGGGCGGAATCGACCCCGGCAAGTCGCTATGGGAGGTCGTGAGCGACGGGCTGGACTGGATCCAGGTGGGCAAGGTCGAGATCCCCTCGCGCGCCTACGTGTCGCAGTTCGGCTTCAAAGGCCCGGATCAGCAGAAGAAGGCGGGCGTGCTCTCCGGTGGCGAGCGCAACCGGCTGAATCTGGCCCTGACGCTCAAGCAGGGCGGAAACCTGCTGCTGCTCGACGAGCCCACGAACGACCTCGACGTCGAGACGCTCGGCAGCCTCGAGAACGCCCTGCTGGAGTTCCCCGGCTGCGCGGTGGTGATCACGCACGACCGGTGGTTCCTGGACCGCATCGCGACGCACATCCTCGCGTACGAGGGCACCGAGGAGGACCCCGACCAGTGGTATTGGTTCGAGGGCAACTTCGAGGCCTATGAGGAGAACAAGATCGAGCGGCTCGGCCCGGACGCCGCCAAGCCGCACCGTTCGACATATCGCAAGCTCACCCGTGACTGACGAGCCGGTGTCGGGAGCATCGCGCCGGCTCCATGTCCCCATCCACCTGCGGTGGGGCGATCTGGACGCGCTCGGGCACGTGAACAACACGTCGATGCTCAAGCTGCTCGAGGAAGCTCGCCTGCGTGCCTTCTGGCGGCCCGAGGACGGCACCGAGGCGGCGCCGACCGCGGTGTTCGACATGTCCGTCCTCGAGGGCGGCGGCGCTCGTGCCACGCTCGTCGCGCGGCAGGAGATCGAGTACCTGCGGCCGGTCCCGTATGGGCAGCGCCCGCTCGACGTTCAGCTGTGGGTGGGCCGGATCGGCGGCTCCAGCGTGGAGGTCTGCTACGAGGTGCACAGTCCGCAGGGCGATGCCGCCTCGGTGGTGTACGCCCGTGCATCCGCCGTGGTGGTGCTCGTCGACACCGAGACCGGACGTCCGACACGCTGGGGCGACGCCGAGCGCGCCGCCTGGGCGCCGTTCGTCGACGCACCGATCGAGTACGCTCGGCGTCGCTGACGGATCAGCCCTCCGCTGACGGTCGTCCCGGCACCCGCACCATGATCTCCTGGGCGACGGTGGCCAGCAGCATTCCGTCGCGCGCGTAGATGCGTCCCGTGGCCAACCCTCGTCCGCCGCGTGCGCTCGGAGACTCCTGGACGTACAGCATCCAATCGTCGACCCGGCCGGGTCGATGCCACCACATAACGTGATCGAGGCTCGCCACCTTCAGGCCCGGCGTCGACCATGCCACCCCGTGGGCGCGCAGGATCGATTCCTGGATGGTGAGGTCGCTGAGATAGGCGAGGACCGCGCGGTGGATGCGCGGATCGTCGGGGATCGCACGCCGCGTGCGCATCCACACCGCCTGATGCGGCACCCGCTCACCCTCGACGGCCAGGTAGATCGGCGAGGGGACGTGGCGCACATCCAACGGGCGATCGGTGAACAGCCGCTTGGACATCGGATGCAGCCCCGCGAGGTGATCTTCGACGTCGGGCAGGGTCTCCGGGTCGGGCGGGCCGGACGGCATCTCGGCCTGGTGCTCGAGCCCCGGATCGTCGTCCTGAAAGGACGCGATCATCGAAAAGATCGGAACACCCTCCTGGAACGCCTGTGTGCGACGCGTGGAGAACGACCGTCCGTCGTGGATGCGATCCACGGCGAAGGTGATCCCCTGCGAGGCGTCTCCGGGACGGAGGAAGTATCCGTGCATCGAGTGCGCGGACCTGCCATCGGGGATCGTCCGCTCAGCGGCGACGATCGACTGCGCGAGCACCTGACCGCCGTAGACGCGGCCGAGCGGCATCGACTGGGAGACCCCGGTGAAGATGTCCTCGGTGGTGCGGGCGCCGGACCGGGACAGATCGAGAACGGCGAGCATCGAGGCGACCGGGTCGGGATCGGGCGTGAAGTCCTCGGGCGCGGGCTGAGCGGCGTCGGTCACCACGAGGTCTCGATCATCGGTTCTCCGGTCTGGGGCGGGGCGGTGGCACGCCGATGGTTGGTAGTTTAGGGCGGATGTCGCAGCGCCTGATCTTCCCGGACGCCGCCGCCGCCGCGGACGCTCTGACGTTCGCCGGTCGCACGGCGCGGGTCGGAGACGGCGCGGTCCGACTCCGCGCCGCCGGAGGCACCCTCACGATGACCTCGGCCCCGTTCGCACCGCGCGGTCTGTTCGATTCGACACCCACGGTGCTGGCCATGCGGGTACTGCCGGTGGATCCCGAGCTGGAGTGCGACATCGCGATCGAGGCCGCGGAGCTGACCACCATCGACGACGATGCGGCTCAGCTTCAGCTGCCCGAGGTGGGACTGTCACCCTCCTGGACCGGTGTGTCGCCTCCGCGGACCGGCTGGGAACAGTCCGGGGTCGTACCCGCCTCGGTGCTCGCGGCGCGAGCCCAGTGGGGCATCGCCGCGGTCGCGGAGTCGATTCCGCAGAACCCTGGAGAGGATGCCGTTCGCGCGGTGCGCGCGGCGGTCTGGGGTGTGCCCGACGACGCGCTCGGCGGGCTTCCGCTCGGAGTCGCTTTCGCGGCCTTCACGCTGGGTTTCATCGTCGGCGAGGAGGACGCCGCGGTGCGGACCGCGGGATCGTGGACCCGTCTCACGCTCGCCCGCGGGCACGTCATCGTCCGCGGACCGGCCCGCACCGGGATGACTGCCGTCCGCGAGACGCGCGCGACGGCCGAGGAGTCCTAGACCGCGGCTGCGGCGGCTCGGCCTGCGATGCGCCCGGAGAACAGGCATCCGCCCGCGAACGTGCCCTCCAACGCCCGGTAGCCGTGCACCCCTCCGCCCCCGAATCCGCTCGCCTCGCCCGCGGCGAACAGACCCGGGACGGGTTCGCCGCCCGGTGCGAGGGCGCGGGCGCTCAGGTCGGTTTCGATGCCGCCGAGCGACTTGCGCGTCAGGACATGCAGTTTCACCGCGATGAGCGGGCCCGACCGCGGATCCAGGATGCGGTGCGGCGGCGCCGTGCGCACGAGGCGGTCACCCCGGTACGCGCGTGCCGAGCGCAGCATCGAGATCTGTGCGTCCTTCGTGAAATCGTTGTCGATCTCACGGTCCCGTGCCTCCACCTCGAACCGCACCCGCTCGGCATCGAGCGCCTGGCCTCCGGGGAGCGCTCGCATGCCGCCGATCAGATCTTCGAGGCTGTC
>NZ_DASUNI010000147.1:0-10394 GCF_036277215.1 Microbacterium sp.
GGGGAGGACCACAGAAGTGCTCATGTGCATGACTCCTTCAGAATGCCGATGTCGTTTCTAGCTTAGTGATGCCGCCGTGATCCCGGCGGCGCGGTGTCAGAGCGCGTGCAGGGGCTTGCCCGACAGTGCCAGGAACGCCTCGCCGAGCGCCTCGCTCTGCGTCGGATGGGCATGGATGAACGGCGCGATGTCTTCGGGGTGCGCCTCCCAGCCGACCGCCAGCTGTCCTTCCGTGATGAGCTCGCCGACGCGGTCCCCGACGAGGTGCACGCCCAGGATCGGGCCCTCCTTCACGCGTACGACCTTCACCAGGCCGGACGTTCCGAGGATCTCGCTCTTGCCGTTCCCAGCCAGGTTGTACTCGTACGCCACGACGGCGTCGGCGCCGTGCGCCTCGACCGCCTGCGCTTCGGTCAGACCGACGGATGCCACCTCGGGGTGGCTGTAGGTCACCCTGGGCACCTGCGTGTCGGGAACCAACACAGGGTGCAGACCGGCGATTTCCTCCGCGACGAAGATCCCCTGCTGGAACCCGCGGTGCGCGAGCTGGAGCCCCGGCACGATGTCGCCGACTGCCCACACGTGCTCCGCGCTCGTGCGCAGCCTTTCGTCGGTCGTCACGAAGCCGCGGTCGAGAGCGACACCTCTTTCCTCGTACCCGAGGCCGGTCGTGACCGGGCCTCGACCCACGGCGACCAGGAGGTAGTCCGCGTCGAACGTGCTGCCGTTCTCGAGCCTGACGGTGACGGCGTCGGCGGTCTGCGTCGCGTCGGCGAGTCGCACCCCGAGCGAGAAGGCGATGCCGCGCTTGCGGAACGCGCGCTCGAGCGCCTTGCTCATCGAGACGTCTTCGTTCGGGACGAGATGGTCGAGGGCCTCGACGACCGTGACGTCGGCGCCGAACGATCGCCACACACTCGCGAACTCGACGCCGATCACTCCGCCACCGAGGATCACGACGCTCCGGGGGATCTCGCGCAGCTCGAGCGCGTGCTCGCTGGTGAGGATGCGGCCGCCGATCTCGAGGCCCGGCAGCGACCGGCTGTAGGAGCCGGTCGCGAGCACCACGTCCGTTCCGAAGTACACGTCGTCGCCGACCCGGACGGACGGACCGGCCTCGAGTGAGCCCGAGCCGGCGACCACCGTGATACCACGCGCCTTGACGAGTCCTTCCAGGCCCTTGTACTTCTTCGCGACGATGCCCTCGCGGTACGCCCGGACACCTTCGGGGTCGATTCCCTCGAGACTCGCACGGATGCCGAAGCTCGCGGCATCCCGCGCGGCGTCGGCGATCTCGGCGGCATGCAGCAGAGCCTTGGTCGGAATGCACCCGCGATGCAGGCAGGTGCCGCCGACCTTGTCCTTCTCGATCAATGCGACCGACTTGCCGAGTTCGGCGGCGCGCAGAGCGGCGGCGTAGCCGCCGCTGCCCCCGCCGAGCACGACGAGATCGAACCGGTGCTCGGTCATCGGGTCTCCTCACCTGCGATGAAGCGGATCAGCGACCGCACGGTCGCCCCCGTGGGCCCCTTGTCGGTGAAGCCGTACGGCCCGCCCTTGTGCATTCCCACGCCCGCGATGTCCAGATGCACCCACGGGATCCTGGCCGCGTCGGACTCGTCCGACACCCGCCCGACGAAGTGCCGCAGGAACAGAGCGGCGAACAGCGAGCCGCCCGCCGGGTCGCCGATCTTGGCGTTCTGCAGATCGGCGATCGGGGAGTCCAGCTCGTCGACCATGTGCGCGGGGAGCGGAAGCTGCCATGCGGGCTCGCCGGCGGCGGTCGCCGCCGCGAGGTAGGCCGTCACCGCACCCTCGTCGCCCATGACGCCGGCGTGTCGCGTGCCCAGCGCGATCGAGATGGCACCCGTGAGCGTCGCGACGTCCACGATCACGTCGGGGTGCTCCCTGCTCGCTGCGACGAGGCCGTCCGCGAGCACGAGCCGCCCCTCGGCATCCGTGTTGAGCACCTCCACCGTCGTACCGTCGAGCATCCGAAGGACGTCGCCGGGACGGATCGCGCGGCCGGACGGCATGTTGTCGGCGACGCACAGCCAGGCGGTGACCCGGACCGGAAGACCCAGCGTCGCCACCGCGCGCAGAACGCTCAGCGCCGTGGCCGCGCCGCACATGTCGTACTTCATGCCGACCATGGAATTCGCGGGCTTCAGCGACAGACCGCCCGTGTCGAAAGTGATGCCCTTGCCGACCAGCGCGACCGAACGCGTCGCGTTTTCGGGCGCGTAGTCGAGCCTGACCAACCGGGGTGGGCGGTCGGATCCCTGCCCCACTCCGAGGATGCCGCCGTATCCTCCTTCGGCGAGCGCCTTCTCATCGAGCACCTCGACCGCGACCGGCAGGCCGACGACGGCCGCGACGGCCTTCTCGGCGAAGTCCTCGGGTCCGAGCCATTCCGCCGGAATGGAGACGAGGTCCTTCACGAGGGCGACCGCGTCGGCGGCGACGACGACCGCCGCGAGCTCGTCGGCTGGAGGCTCGCTGTCGCCGTGCACGACGATCCGCTCGGCGCGCGCTTTGGGCGCTTCGGACTTGTAGCCCTCGAAGCGATAGCCGCCGAGGGTCGCGCCCTCGGCCGCCGCCCGCCACAGCTGCGGATCCTCCGCCAGGACGGCGATGCTGATGGTGCCGAACCCGGTCAACTGCCGGATGCCGGAGCCCACGGCATCCCGGACCGAAGCGGCATCCGAGTTCGCGCCGACACCGACCACGGCAAGGGGCAGCGACGTGCTGTCCGGCGCGTAGACGCGCTGGTAAGACGATGCGGCGCCGGTGAACCCGGTCGCCGCGAGAGCCTCGGAAAGCCCCGGCCAGTCCTCCAGCACCGAGGTGTCATCGGGATCGAGTGCGGGCACCGCGAGGAGTATCGCGTCGGCATCGGACTCTCGGATCGGGGCGGTGCTGAAGACGAGGTCGGGAAACGACATGGACCCCATCCTAGGTACGGCGTCCGTTCCGCTGTTCGCTGTGAGCGGGACGCCCGCGACCCGCGCCGCGGGGCGCGACTCGTACCATGGGTTCATGGCTCAATCCGCTCCGCTGTACGAGCGTGTGGCATCCGCGCCGCCGATTCCGCGGGGGCTGCCGCTCGTGATCGCGCTGACGGGTTTCACGGATGCCGGCAGCGCAGTCAGTCGCCTGGTGGACTATTTCCGCGATGACCTCGAGCCCACGCCGCTCGCCGTCTTCTCGAACGACATCCTCCTGGACTACCGCGCCCGCCGCCCGCTGATCTCGTTCGATCAGGATCACCTCACCGACTATCGGCCGCCGCGCCTGGAACTCTCGTTCGCCCACGACTCCCTGAGCCAGCCCTTCCTGCTCCTGGCCGGCTACGAGCCCGACTTCGCGTGGGACGCCTTCACGGATGCGGTGCTGGACTTCGCTGCGGCCTACGACGTCGTGTCCGTGACCTGGGTGCACGCCATTCCGATGCCCGTCCCGCACACCCGCCCGATCGGGACCACGGTGAGCGGCACTCGCAGCGAACTGACCGAGGCCCACTCCGTCTGGCAGCCGCACACACAGGTGCCTGCGACGGCGGGACACCTGCTCGAGTTCCGGTTCGCGGAGGCGGGCGCCCTGGTGGCCGGATTCGTCCTGCTGGTGCCCCACTATCTGGGCGACACCGAATACCCCGCCGCCGCCCTCGCCGGGCTCGACAGCCTCACGGTCGCCACCGGTCTCGTCTTCGCCGGAGACGAGCTGCGCGAGGAGAACCGCGAATACCTCGCGAAGGTCGACGAGCAGGTGGCCGGCAGCGATGAGCTCTCGCGCATGGTGCAGGGTCTCGAAGAGCGCTACGACGCGTACATGGCGGGCTCCACGCTCGCCTCGCCGATGATCCACACGGGCGATCTGCCGAGCGCCGACGAGCTCGCCGCCGAGCTGGAACGCTTCCTCGCGAGCCGGCCGTCGGGCGACGACGAGAAGCGCGGAGCCTGAGCTCCGCGGAATGCCGGCCGCGGCTTGCACGTTGTAACACGCGTGTCAATGCGCACGTCGGATGTGCGCGACGAATGTGCGACAATAGATGACCTGACCCGTTGTCAACCAGCTCTCTGAGGCACCTCTGCAGAGCCGGGACTTGACAAGGGTCTTACTAGTGTCCGAAATCTACCGGGGGACGTTGACACCCGTCCGCCGGTGAAAGGCGAACCGTGACCTCGAGCACGAAGACAACAGCCCGCGCCGACAGCGCGACGGACCCCGCGGCAGTCCCGCCCGCGGTGGAGTCCCCCAAGACCGCAGCCAAGAAGACCGTGACCAAGCCCGCCGCCGCCAAGGCCGCGGCGAAGACTCCCGCAGCCAAGAGCACCGCGACCAAGAAGGCGGCAGCGAAGCCGGCCTCGAAGGCGGACCCCAAGCAGGGCAAGACCGGCGCAGCCAAGGCGACCGACGACATCGACGCCGAGGACCTTCCCGACGACGTGGAGCTCGACGACGTCGTCGTGGTCGAGCTCGAAGACGACGCAGTCGATCTCGATGACGCCGTCGACGAGGAGGAGAAGGCCCCCGCCGTCACCCGCGGAAAGGCGAAGACCGCGACCGCTGCCGAGCCCGAGGCCGAGGCCTCCGAGTCCGAAGACGACGAAGAGGACGAGGAGACCGAGACCAAGCCGGTCGCCGAGCCGCTGCCCACGGGCGCCATCGTCATCTCCTCGTCGGACGAGGATGACGTCCCCGTCTACTCGACGATGATCACGGGTGCGACGGCCGACCCCGTCAAGGACTACCTGAAGCAGATCGGCAAGGTCCCGCTGCTGAATGCGGCCGAAGAGGTCGAGCTGGCGATGCGCATCGAGGCGGGCCTGTTCGCCGAGGAGAAGCTGTCGCACATGACGGCGGCCGAGAAGTCGAACCAGCTGGGCCTGGACCTGCAGTGGGTCGCCCGCGACGGTCAGCGCGCGAAGTCGCACCTGCTGGGCGCGAACCTCCGCCTCGTCGTCTCTCTCGCCAAGCGCTACACGGGCCGCGGCATGCAGTTCCTGGACCTGATCCAGGAGGGCAACCTCGGTCTGATCCGCGCCGTCGAGAAGTTCGACTACACCAAGGGCTTCAAGTTCTCGACCTACGCCACCTGGTGGATCCGCCAGGCGATCACCCGCGCCATGGCCGACCAGGCCCGCACCATCCGCATCCCGGTGCACATGGTCGAGGTCATCAACAAGCTGGCCCGCGTGCAGCGTCAGATGCTGCAGGATCTCGGTCGCGAGCCCACACCCGAGGAGCTCAGCCGCGAGCTGGACATGACCCCCGAAAAGGTCATCGAGGTGCAGAAGTATGGTCGCGAGCCCATCTCGCTTCACACGCCGCTCGGCGAGGACGGCGACAGCGAGTTCGGCGACCTGATCGAGGACACCGAAGCGGTCGTGCCGGCGGACGCCGTGGGCTTCACGATGCTGCAGCGTCAGCTCGAGTCGCTCCTGGACTCGCTCTCCGAGCGCGAAGCCGGCGTGATCCGCATGCGCTTCGGTCTCGGCGACGGTCAGCCCAAGACGCTCGACCAGATCGGGGACACGTTCGGCGTCACGCGAGAGCGCATCCGTCAGATCGAGTCGAAGACGATGGCGAAGCTGCGCCACCCGTCGCGTTCGCAGTCCCTGCGCGACTACCTCGAGTGATGGCGGAGGCCAACGCCGGCAAGGCGCTCACGGTCCAGGTCGAAGGCACGTCCTACTTCCGCATCCCCATCCGCACGCGCGTGGTGATGCCCGGTGACGACCTCGATGCCTTCATCACGGAGTACGCGTCCGGCGTCGTCGAGGCCGGAGACCTCTTCTTCGTCACGGAGAAGATCGTCGCCATCACCCAGGGTCGTTCGTACCGCCTCGACGAGATCACACCTCGCAGGCTCGCGCTGTTCCTCTCGAAGTACGTGACGCGCACGCCGCACGGCATCGGCCTCGGCATGCCCGAGACGATGGAGATGGCCCTGCGCGAGTGCGGAACTCCGCGGATCCTGTTCGCCGCCGCCGTGTCGGCGGTCACCAAGGCGTTCGGCCGCAAGGGCGACTTCTACCGCATCGCCGGTGACAAGGCCCGCGCGATCGACGGTCCGACCGACGGGACGATTCCTCCGTACAACAAGGCGGTCGTGCTCGGGCCCGATCGCCCGCGCGAGGTCGCACGGCACCTGAAGGCGCTGATCGGCGGCCAGGCCGAGGTCGCCGTCGTCGACATCAACGATCTGGGCGGGAACATCCTCGGCTCGACCGTCGACAGGACGACCGAGAAGCGCCTCGTCGCGATCCTGAAGGACAACCCGCTGGGACAGGGTCACGAGTCGACCCCGCTGGGCGTGGTCCGCCCGGCGCCGACTGCGTAGCCGCATCCCGCCTGCCCCCCACCGCGAGACAGCAACGGGACGTCCACACAGCGGGTGGGCCCCGCAGTCTCTACCTGCGGATGCAGTCTCGCGGTAGTAGCGGGGCGGGGTCTCAGAACCCGATCGCCTCGCGGTAGCGAGCCTTGTGGCCGGTGCGGATTCCGGTGACGCTCGGCTTGTTCTCGTAGACGCCGGCTCCCCAGTTGCCCTCCACGAGGACGGGGCCGTCGGGGGTCACCACGATGTCCCAGCCGACGTACTGCACCTGCGGCACGACCCGCGCGACGCGGTCGACGAAGTCCCGCACCTCGTCGATCATCGGCAGCTGGAAGTCGCCGATCACGAACCCGGAGTCGGGGTGCTTCTCGTGCACGTGGCCATGCGAGTCGTAACCCGGGCCGACGGCGTGGCCGTCGTCGTCGAGCATCGTGTAGAAGCCGCCGAAGGTCATCTGGTCGCTCACCGCCCCGCGCCCGAACTTCTGAGCCATCGCGAGGATGTGCGTCTGCCGGCCGTCGAAGAACGCGGTGATGCGCGTGGTGTTGACCGTGCCAGGACAGACCGCTGCGAGGTCCGGATGCTGCACGATGACCTCTTCGATCAGCAGCTCGCCCCGCTCGAGCAACCCACGGTGGAAGGCTTCCCAGTCATCGATCTCATCTGCGTGGTAGCGGTGCACGCCCGTTCCCGCCTGACCGACGGGCTCCTTGGTGACGATCGTGCCGAGACGCTCCGCGAAGGCGCGCACCGCGTCCGCGTTGCCGGACCCCACGACCATCCAGTCCCGGTGCAGGTGGTCGCTGAATACGCGATCGAACTCGATCTTGTCCTGGAAGATGTGGCGGAAATCGGGGTGGTCGAATCTCTGCGAGAGCTGGTTGGAGACCGGATGCGTCATGTACGTCGCGCGCTCGTCCCGACTGAGGATGGCGAAGTCGTAGTCGATGTAGTCCTGGAATCCCACGTTGCGGAAACCGGCCTGCCACAGCATGTCCACGACGATCGCCGGCGTCCACTTGTCGTGCTGCGCGGCCGACTCCTTGGCACGCTCCATGACGGATCCGACGTCGATGCGACGGGCGCGGTCGACGAGATAGTGAAGGCGGGGCGCAAGGCCGAGGCCTTTGTGAGGCATGCGTGCTCCGGGTGAGACGGGGTGGACAGGCGGAGAGATTGCGGGCAGACGGCCCCGGATAGTCTAGATGGCGTGACCTCCGGCATCCCTGGGCGCTCGGTGCCCGGCCCCACCACGCCGAAGCGCACCACACCGACGGCGCGGATCTCACGCGCAGCACTCCAGGTCAATCTGCGCGCGGTGCTGGCGAGCACGCCGAACGGAGTCATCGATGTGCGGGCGGATGCCTGGGGTCACGGAATCGAGGTCGTCGCCCCGCTCGCACTCGCGGCCGGTGCCGCCGCGCTCCTGGCCGACGAGCCGGGGGTTCGTGCGCTCGAGCGCATCACCGACGCCACGCGGGTCGTCGTCGACGGCGTGGGCACCGCCCCGAATGCCGTCTACGGCCTCAGCCCCGGCTTCACACCCGCGCTGTGCCTCAGCGGGTGGGTCCTCAGTCTGAAGGCGCTGCACGAGGGTGAGGGCGTCTCCTACGGCTTCACCTACCGGGCCCCCCGCGAGACGACGGTCGCACTGGTGACGGGCGGGTACGCGCAAGGCGTCGTGCGCTCCCTCGGCAACGCCGTGTCGGTGCTGATCGCGGGGGAGCGGCATCGGATCGTCGGTCGGGTCGCGATGGATGTGTGCGTGGTGGACATCGGTTCCGCGGCCGTGGCGCCCGGAGAAGAGGCCGTCTTCTTCGGGCGACCCGCGGAGGGGGACCCTGCGCTGGCCGACTGGGCCGCGGCGACCGGGATGACGCCGGGGGAGCTGGTCACGGCGGTCGGCTTGCGCAATCCGCGGGAGTACACGCCATGACCGGCCCACGGCTGCACATCGACCTGGACGCGTTCGCCGCCAACCTGACGGCGGTGCGGGACCGCATCACTCCCGCGCGGCTGATGCTCGTCGTGAAGGACGACGCTTACGGGCACGGCCTGGAGCCGATCGTGCGCAGGGCCGCGGCCGAGGGCGTGCGGTGGTTCGGCGCGTTCGACGTGCGGGAGGCGCTGCTCACGCGGACGGTCGCCGGTCACGGTGCGCGGGTCTTCACGTGGCTCACCGTCGGCGCGGCCGGGATCGGGGCGGCACTGGCGGCAGAGCTCGACCTCGGTGTCGGGGACGCGGACTTCCTGGAGGAGATCGCCGCCGTCGCACGCCGGGTCGATGCCACCGCGCGGGTGCATCTGAAGGTGGACACCGGGCTGCACCGCAACGGCATCCGACCCGAGGAATGGGGGACGGTCATCGATCGCGCTCGTTCGCTCGCGGATTCGGGCCGCATCCGCCTCGTGGGCGTCTGGAGTCACATCGCCGAGGCCAGCGACGAGGAGGACGATGCGGCGCGCGCCGCATTCGACGCGGCCGTCGCAACGGCGGAAGCCGCCGGCTTCGACCTCGAGGTCCGCCACCTGTCGGCCAGCGCTGCGGCCTTCGCACGCCCGGAGTTCCGCTACGACCTCGCGCGGGTCGGGGCCTTCTGCTACGGCATCCGGTCCGCCGGCGGTCCGGACGAGGCCGAGCTCGGCATCCGACCGATCGCCTCGCTGACCGCGCCCGTGACGCACCTGGCGGACCACGCCGTCACCATCGGAATCGGGGCGCTGCACGGCCTGCCGTCGACGCTCGCGAAACGGGCCGCGCTGGCCGCCGGAGGACGCCCTCTCGATGTCCTGCGGGTGGACGAGACTCACGGACTCGTGGCGCCGTGGCCGCACGCGAGGATCGGCGACGAATTCACCGTGTTCGGACCCGACGGCCGCTCGGCCACCGATCTCGCTGAGACGATCGGAACCGTGGGCGAGGAGATCCTCGTCCGGGTCTCGCCGCTCGTTCCGCGCAGCTACAGCGGCGAAATCCTCTAGACCGACTCGAGCAGTCGAGCGGTCTCGTCGTGCCAGCTGGTGGCGAGGGAACGCAGCTTCTCCTCATACTTGCGGCCGTGGTGGGCGCAGAAGAGAAGTTCGCTGCCGTTGACCTCGGCGGCGATGTACGCCTGGGCTCCGCAGGAGTCGCAACGATCCAGCGCGGTGAGGCGGTAGTCGAGGACGGCGGGCTCGGTGGGTGTCGATAGCGTGGTCATCTCGGGTCCTCCTCGTTAGCGTCGCTCGTGTCTCGATTACCTTCGCGGGTCCTCACATACAACCACGCGTTTGTTTCGAGAATGCCGCGAAGCGGTGACATTTCGCTCAGCGCGTACGTGGATCCCGTTCGCCGTGTCTGTGCATAGTGCTGACGATCGCCGCGGATACGCTTGAGAATTGTGACCTCCGAGTACTCCGCACATCACCTCCAGGTGCTGGAGGGACTCGAGGCGGTCCGCAAGCGGCCGGGCATGTACATCGGCTCCACCGACTCGCGCGGGGTCATGCACTGCCTCTGGGAGATCATCGACAACTCGGTCGACGAAGCGCTCGGCGGCCACGGAAACCGCATCGACATCGTCCTGCACAGCGACGGCAGCGTCGAAGTGCGCGACCGCGCGCGCGGCATCCCCGTCGACATCGAGCCCCGCACCGGCCTGTCCGGCGTCGAGGTGGTCTTCACCAAGCTCCACGCCGGCGGCAAGTTCGGCGGCGGCTCGTACGCCGCATCCGGCGGTCTGCACGGCGTCGGCGCTTCCGTTGTGAACGCCCTCTCGGAGCGGCTCGACGTGGAAGTCGATCGTGGCGGCAAGACGTGGGCCATGTCGTTCCACCGCGGCGAGCCAGGCATCTTCGCCGGTCCGTCGCCGGATGCCGCATTCACCCCCTTCGAGAAGAGCTCCGAACTCCGAGTGGCCGGGCGCGCCCCCAAGGGTGTGACCGGCACGCGGATCCGCTACTGGGCGGACCGTCAGATCTTCACGAAGGACGCGACGTTCCACCTCGACGAGCTCGAGCAGCGGGCCCGTCAGACGGCGTTCCTCGTACCGGGCCTCGAGATCGTGATCCG
>NZ_DASUNI010000148.1:0-2139 GCF_036277215.1 Microbacterium sp.
GGATTTCTCGTGGAGCTCCGCGACGACGTCCGCGACGGGCGCGCTGCCCCGGTCTCCGGCGCGATGCCGGCGGACCGCGACGCTGCCCGACTCGGCCTCGCGATCGCCCACGACGAGCATGTACGGGACCTTGCGCAGCTCGGCCTCGCGGATCTTGCGCCCGACCGACTCCGTGCGATCGTCGAGCTCCGCGCGCAGGCCGGCCTCCGCCAGCGCCTCGGCGACCTCGCGGGCATAGTCGGCGTGGCGGTCGGCGAGCGGTAGCACGCGCGCCTGGACGGGCGCCAGCCAGAGCGGGAACTCGCCCGCGTAGTGCTCGATCAGGATGCCGATGAAGCGCTCGAAGGAGCCCATCAGCGCGCGGTGGATCATCACGGGCCGGTGGTCGGCGTTGTCGGCCCCCGTGTAGGCGAGCTCGAAGCGCTCGGGCATGTTGTAGTCGAGCTGGACGGTGCCGAGCTGCCACGAACGGCCGATCGTGTCGGTCATGTGCAGATCGATCTTGGGGCCGTAGAAGGCGCCGTCGCCCTCGTTGAGGTCGTACTCAACCCCGCGCTGGTCGAGCGCGCTCTGCAGCGCGGCCTCAGCGCGGTCCCACATCTCCTCTGAGCCGATCCGCTTCGCCGGCCGGGTGGAGAGCTCCAGCCGCGGCTCGAAGCCGAACGTGTCGTAGATCGCGTAGCCGAAGTCCAGGCAGCGGTTGACCTCTTCGGGGATCTGCTCCTCGGTGCAGAAGATGTGGGCGTCGTCCTGGGTGATGTGGCGGACGCGCAGCAGGCCGTGCAGGGTGCCGCTCGGCTCGTGGCGGTGCACGAGCCCCTGCTCGGAGTAGCGGATCGGCAGGTCGCGGTAGGAGCGGCGCTCGTCGTTGAAGAGCTGGATGTGCGCCGGGCAGTTCATCGGCTTCAGGCCCATCGAGCGGCCCTCCACCTCGGTGAAGTACATGTTCTCCCGGTACACGTCCCAGTGGCCGGACATCTTGAAGAGGTCCGTGTCGTAGAGGATCGGCGTCTTGACCTCGCGGTAGCCGCGGGCGCCGTTCTCGCGCCGCCACAGGGAGGTCAGCTCGTTCCAGATGACCATCCCGTTCGGCTGCCAGAAGGGCGAGCCGGGGCTGAGCTCGGAGAACAGGAACAGGTCCAGCTCCTTGCCGAGCTTTCGGTGGTCGCGCGCACGCGCCTCCTCGAGCCGCCGCAGGTGCTCCTGGAGGTCGTCCTTGGAGTTGAAGGCCGTGCCGTAGATGCGCGTGAGCATCTGGCGGTCGGAGTCCCCGCGCCAGTAGGCGCCGGCGACCGACAGCAGCTTGAAGGCCTTGATGCGCTTGGTCGAGGGGGCGTGGGGGCCGCGGCAGAGGTCGGTGAACGGGCCGTTGGTGTAGAGCGAGACGGTCTCGACGCCGGTATTGGCGACGAGGTCGTCGATCAGCTCGACCTTGTAGTCCTGGTGCTCGCCCTCGAAGCGCTCGCGCGCCTGCGCGGTCGTGAGGTCCTCGCGCGTGAACTGCTCGTCGGCCTTGACGTGCTCGCGCATCTTCGCCTCGATGCGCTCGAAGTCGTGGTCGGAGACCGTGACGCCCTCGGGGAACTCGAAGTCGTAGTAGAAGCCGTCGTCGATCGGCGGGCCGATCGAGATCTTGGTGCCCGGGTAGAGGTCGAGGATCGCCGCCGCCAGCACGTGCGCGGTGTCGTGGCGGATCAGCTCCAGCGACTCGGGGTCGCGGCTGGTGACGATCGCGACCTGGTCGCCGTCTTGCAGCGGTCGTGTGAGGTCCCTCACCTCGCCGTCGACCTTCACGGCGAGGGCGGCGCGGGCGAGGCCGGCGCCGATGGACTCCGCCAGATCCGCGCCACTGGCGCCGTCCGGGAGCTCCTTCGAGGTTCCGTCGGGAAGCACGACTTGCATGCGCGGGGATGCTAGTCCGCCGCCCGAATCGGGTGTTTACGAACGGGTGTTCGGCGGGCATCGCTATGGTTCGAACCCACGACGGTTGCGTGCGCAACTGTCTCTGAACTGAAAACGAAACGGCGCGCGTGATCCACCGTGCGCCGCCAAGGACGTGATCATGAGACCGACGACCACGACCGCGCTGGCGCTTGCCGGCACGGCCCTGGCTCTGCCGGCCGGAGTTGCACTGGCGGA
>NZ_DASUNI010000149.1:0-2216 GCF_036277215.1 Microbacterium sp.
GCGCCGCGACCGCATCGCGCAGGCGTCCCTGGCCCTCCAGCCCGACGGTCGCCTGCTCAACCACGTGCGCCGGGGTCACGTCCACGACCCACAGCCGCTCACCGCGCAGTCCCGTGACGAACACGGTGCTCCCCACCGCGGCGATCCCGCTCGGGCTGGCCTCGTCGGTGGACCACGCGATCACCGGATCCGTGAATCTGTCGTCGCCGGCATCGCCCTCCACGACCGGCCAGCCGTAATTGGCGCCGGCGACGATGTGGTTCAGCTCGTCCCACGCGTTTTGTCCGAACTCGCTCGCCCACAGCTCACCGTCGGACGTCCACGCGAGGCCCTGGACGTTGCGGTGCCCCAGTGTCCACACCGCATTGCCGAACGGGTTGCCCGGCGCGGGCTCGCCCTCTGGCGTCAGGCGAAGGATCTTGCCGTTCAGCGCGTCGGGGTCCTGCGCGGCATCCCGGTTCTGAGCATCGCCTGTGGCGACGTAGAGCAGTCCGTCGGGGCCGAAGGCGATCCGTCCTCCGTTGTGCGTGCTCTGCCGGCCGATTCCGGAGATCACGACCTCGGGCTCGCCGAGGCTGAGCGCGCCCGCCCCGCCGAGCAGCGGCATCCGGACCACGCGGTTGTCATCGGATGCGCCGTGATACGCGTAGAGCCATCGTCGATCGGCGCGCGGTTCCTGCCGTACGGCCAGGCCGTGCAGTCCGGACTCGCCGCCGGACACGACCCCGGGAACGGCCCCGGCCGTTCGCAGCTCGCCGGCCGCGGTCAGCTCGCGGACCGTTCCGGTGTCCCGCTCCGAGATCAGGGCTCCCCCACCGTCGAGGGGGACCACCGACCAGGGCGCGACCAGCCCGGCCGCCAGGGTTACGGGCTCGCCGACCGTTCGCCACCAGCCGGTCGGCTCCGCGGGCGCCGGAGCCGGAGTCGCAGTCTCGATCGGGCTGACGGACGCGCGCGGCGGCACCGAGCTGCCCGGCTCGGGGGGTGAGCACGCGGCCGCCGACGACGCGACGGCCACGAGGAATCCGACGACGAGACCCCGGCGAAGAGATCTCACGATCCTGCGGCGGCTGCTTCGATCGCGGCGATGTCGATCTTCGTCATCGTGAGCATCGACTGCACCGCGCGATGGGAGCGGTCGGGGTCGGGATCGCGGATGAGCTCGATCAGGCGGTCGGGAACGATCTGCCAGGAGAGACCCCATCGGTCCTTGAGCCAGGCGCACGGCTGCTCCTGTCCCCCGTCGGCGGTCAGGGCCGCCCAGTAGCGGTCGACCTCCGCCTGGTCGGCGCACGAAACGAAAAGCGAGACCGCCTCGGTGAACGGGAACTGAGGGCCGGCATCCATCGCGTAATAGTCGCGCCCGGCGAGCCGGAAGTGCGCGTGCATCACCTTGCCGCCCATGCCCGGGACCTCGTCCGGGTACCTTCCGATCGACACGACCTCCGAGCCGGGGATCAGGGCGGTGTAGAACATGATCGCTTGCTCAGCGTCGTCGTCGAACCACAGGAACGGGGTCACGTCGGTCATCGGGAGCCTCCTCGGATCGTTCCAGACTCTCCCGCACGACGTGCCCGGTCAAGGACCGGCCCGATTGGGGCAGCGGCACCGGCGGCCGAAAGAAAGAAGCGCCCCGGCCGGCGGGACGCTTCTCACATTGGTGGACCTGAGGGGACTCGAACCCCTGACCCCCTGCATGCCATGCAGGTGCGCTACCAGCTGCGCCACAGGCCCGGACGCGACCTCCGCGAGCGGAGGCAACCCGACTAGATTACTACATCGACTCGGATGCCTCGACCGACGAGGTATGTCCGCAACGGGCGCTACGGTCCCTCGGAGAAAGGGTGAAGACGGCCCTCGGTTGTTCTTCCACCACGCTGATTCTCCGAAGAGCGGGCGAAATCGCCTGCACCTCGACGTGTCGACGGTCGCGGAAGGCCAACCGACGCGTGAGCAGCTGGATGCGGAGAAAGACCGGCTGGTCGCCCTCGGCGCGACCGTCGTGCGACTCGTGGACCAGTCATGGGGCGAGTGGCCGGAGCTCTACCACCAGATGCAGGATCCGGAGGGGAACGAGTTCTGCCTGCAGTGACGCTCTAGTCGATCGTGGACGCCGCGGGCAGTTCCACGGGAACGACCGGGCAGTCCTTCCACAGTCGCTCGAGCCCGTAGTACATGCGCTCCTGCTCGTGGAACACGTGGACGACCAGGTCGCC
>NZ_DASUNI010000150.1:0-3443 GCF_036277215.1 Microbacterium sp.
GCGCACGCGCCCGTTGAAGTGCGAAGCGGCGGCCGCGGCGAACTCCGCGAAGCGCTTCGGGTCAGGATGGTCGTCGGAGATCCTGCGGTCGCGCGTCGCCCACGCCGGCGCGTCGCCCGTCAGCGTCAGCTGCACGCGGATGCCATGAGCGGCGGCCTCGTCGATGAGGCGGTCGAAGCGGGAGAAGTCGAAGCTCACGGCGGCTGGCGCGGTCACCGCGGCCGGGTTGCTCACGACCGACGCCCACGGGACGTTCGCGCGCAGCGACGAGGCACGCAGCGACCGAGCGTGCGCCAACGCCGCGCCGCGGACCAGCGCATCCTCGTCGAGGAAGTGCGCGTCGTCCTGGAGGCCGATCTCCATGCCACGCGCGGCGTTGGCGGGAGCCGCCATCACCGTCGCGAGAGTCAAGGCGGCGAGTGCGACGGCTGCGATCCGGGATCCCATCCCCCTTTGGATCGGCAGCTCAGCAGGAACCATGACCGTGCTGGTCCGTTCGCCGACGCGGTCGTGTGGGGCGTTCCGGCCCGGGGCACGTGGAGCCCGTCGGAACCTCGAGAGGGAGGCTGGGCATGAAGAAGGTGCTCTTGGTTCTGCTCGCGATGCTCGTGGCCGCGGTCACGGCACCCGCCGCGGAGGCCGTCACGCCGCTACGGCCCGCGCCGACGCCGCCGGACACGGACAGCGTCCTGATCCTGCACGGCGCGTACAACTCCCCCGGCTACTGGTGGGACCACACCGACCTGACGGTGGCGGTGCAGGCGCATCCGAAGGTCGACGAGGCATCGCTGGCCGCGGTGCATCAGGCGATCGCCGACTGGGACGACGCGCTGCGGCAGGAGTTCGACGGGCTGATCACGCTCACCGACGTGACCGGCCAGAGCACGGCCAAGCACAAGGCCGACATCGTGCTGCATTACAACCCCACGGCGGGCGGGACGCAGTTCGGCGGCTACGCGGTCTGCGGAGCGAACTCGTGTCCGAACGTCATCGTGCGCTCCGATCTGCCGCAGCCGGACGGGTTCACCTACCCACCGCAGTACCTCTACTACGTGACGATGCATGAGCTCGGCCACGCGCTCGGCCTCGGGCACGCCCTGCCGCTGACCGAATCGACCGATCTCATGGGCTACGGCTGGCACTGGAGCAACGGAATCGTGCCGACGCTGTCGGAGTGCGACCTCGAGGGCATCGCGACGGTGTTCGCGTGGGCGCTCGAAGGCGTCGACCCGTATCCGCCGACGCAGCCCACGGTGGCCTGCGACTGAGGACCTCGCCGTGAGGGGCAGCCGCTCGGCTGCCCCGCCCGGAGCTGATGGCACGTCAGCTCGGGAGGGCCAGACCGACCCTCGAGAACTCCTGGGCCATCCTCGCCCCGACGAGTTGGAGAGCCGAGGCCGGGCGGATCATCACCTTGAGCTCGGTGATCAGGCCGTCCTCGTCGAACGTGAGCTTGTCGATCCCCTCGATCTGCTTCCCGTCGATCTCGGTCGAGAACTCCAGGATCGCGACGCGATCGTCGGCGTCTTCGAGCTGGAGCACGTAGCGGAAGCTGCCGCTGCTGGCGAGCACCTGGTCGGCCGCTCGGAGGACCTTCATGACTTGATCCCGGCCCTCGTACGGCTTGGGACACCACCGGGCTCCGGAAGGCCGCGTGCTCGTGGAACAGCTCGCGAGCCTGCTCGGGGTCGCGGTGTTCGACGGCGGCGCGGAAGCGATCAGCGAGCATTGCCCGCAGCCTAACCGCACGGGCGCTGGCGCCTGGTGATTAGAGTGCGTCCTGTATGACCGAGGCCGGAGTCGCGCCTGAGAACCTCGAGGCGACAGAGGCCTGGAACGGCCCGCTGTTCGACGTCTGGCAGGGCTTCCAGGCGGTCGTCGTCTCGAACGCGAGGGCGCATGGTGACGCAGCGCTCGAGGACCACCGTCCCGAGCCGGGTGACCGCGTGCTCGACATCGGCTGCGGGCTCGGCGACTCAACCGTCCAGCTCGCCGAGCTGGTCGGTCGGGAGGGACACGCCCATGGCGTCGACGTCGCGGAGCGGATGATCGCCGGCGCGCGGGAGGAGGCAGCGCGGGCGAGCGTGCCGAACGTGAGCTTCGAGGTCGCTGATGTGCAAATCGCGCAGTTCGCCGACACGTACGACTATGCGTTCGCCCGGTTCGGGACGATGTTCTTCGCGAATCCCGTGGCGGCGCTTCGCAATGTGCGCGCGGCCTTGCGGCCCGGCGGGCGCCTGAACATCGTGGTCTGGCGACGCAAGCTCGACAACGAGTGGCTGCACCGCGCCGAGACGATCGTCGCGCAGTTCCTCGAGCGCCCGGAGGAGTACGAGGAGCCGACCTGCGGGCCGGGTCCGTTCTCGATGGCGAACGCGGACACCGTCACCGACATCTTGAAGCATGCGGGATTCGAGCGCCTCGAGCTCAAGCGCCAGGATCTCGTGATCAAGGTGGGGGACGACCTGGAGCATGCGGTGGACCTCGTCATGTCGATCGGTCCGGCCGGCGAGGTCTTGCGGCTGTGGGGCGATCGGGCCGCCGAGATCCGCCCTGAGGTCCGCGCGGCGTTGCTCGAGGGCATGGCCGACATGGTCCGCGACGATGCCGTCTACGCCGGCTCCTCGACCTGGTCCGTACGCGCCCTCGCTCCGGGATAACGTGCCGCGACCATGAGCCTGTACGAGTGGCTGCTGTTCCTCCACCTGCTCGCGGCGTTCCTGCTCGTCGCCGGGCTCGTTGCGTACGGCGTGATCGTGTACGGCCGCGGCGACGCAATCGTGTCGCGTTCGCTCGGCCCGACCGCGGCCGCGCTGTGGAATGCCGGAGGGCTCGGCGTGATCGTGTTCGGCGTCTGGCTCGCGCTCGAGGTCGACGGCTATGAGCTGTGGGACGGCTGGATCATCGCCGCGGTCGTGCTGTGGTTCATCGGCTCGGGCGCTGGAGGCCGGCTCGGCGCCGGCGTGCGTGAGGGCGGGCCCGTCCAGACCATCGACAGCTCGCGAGTGCTGGTGGCGGTCATGGCGCTCGCCACGCTCCTGCTCCTCCTCGACATGATCTTCAAGCCGTGGGCGTGACCGCCGCGATTCGCCCCGATCCCTGGGACTTCCCGCTGTTCCTGCACGTGGCGGGGGCGATGCTGCTCGTCGGTGCGCTCGTGGTCGTGGTGGCGACGATGGCCGTCGCGCTGCGCACCGGCGACGGCGTCGAGGTGCTCACACGGCTCGCGTTCCGCACGCTGCTGCTCGGCGTGATCCCTGCCTACCTCCTGATGCGCGGGGGCGCCGAGTGGATCGCCTCGGAGGAGGGCGTGCAAGACGACCTCGCTTGGATCGGCATCGGCTACGGCGTCGCCGACGGCGGTCTCCTTCTCACGCTCATCGCCGCCGTGCTGGCCTGGCGTGTGTCGCGCCGCGGCGCGGCGGGTCCGGGCGGCCTCGGCC
>NZ_DASUNI010000151.1:0-6618 GCF_036277215.1 Microbacterium sp.
CTGCACGGGACGTACCTCGGCGTCATCATCCCCGGGATCGCGTTCGCCCTGCCCACCACGATCATCATCCTCGTTCCGTTCCTGCGTGCGATCCCTGACGAGCTCGAGGAGGCGGCGCGCATCGACGGAGCGACCCGCATCGGCTTCTTCTGGCGCATCCTCCTGCCCCTGTCCAAGCCCGGCTTGGTCACCGTCGGCATCCTCGCGTTCGTGGCCAGCTGGAACGGCTACCTGCTTCCCCTTCTGGTGATCTCCACCGGTTCTCTCCCGCAGGAGCTATGGCCGCTTCCGCTGGGCGTCACGCAGTTCTCGACGCAGTACTCCCAGGACACCGGCGCCGTCCTGGCGTACACCTCGCTCGCGATGATCCCGGCCCTGGTGTTCTTCCTCCTCGCGGAGAAGCGGATCGTGGGCGGCCTCACCGGGGCGGTGAAGGGATGACCCTGAGGGACACAGCGACATCGTCCGCTTTCGATGAGACCCCCGCGCGAACGCTGCAGGCGTGGCAGGACATCTCACGCCCCGTCGCTGAGCGCGTGGACGCACTGATCCGCGCCATGACAGTGGGTGAGAAGGTCGCTCAGCTCTACGGGGTCTGGGTCGGCGCCTCGGCCGACGGCGAGGACGTCGCACCTCACCAGCACGAGATGAGCGACGATCTCGATCTCGACGCGCTGCTGCCGGCAGGTCTCGGTCAGCTCACCCGGCCGTTCGGAACTGCTCCGGTGGACCCGGCCCTCGGCGCGCTCTCCCTCCTGCGCGCGCAGCAGCGGATCGTCGCAGCGAACCGCTTCGGCATCCCCGCCGTCGCTCACGAGGAATGCCTTGCCGGCTTCGCGACGTGGGGTGCGACCGCGTACCCCGTCCCTCTCACGTGGGGTGCGACCTTCGATCCCGACCTCATCCGGGAGGTGGGGTCGCGGATCGGAGCCGACATGCGCTCTGTGGGGATACACCAGGGGCTCGCCCCTGTGCTGGACGTCGTCCGCGATGCCCGATGGGGACGTGTGGAGGAGACCATCGGGGAGGATCCGTATCTGGTCGGGACGGTGGCGACCGCGTACATCCAGGGCGTCGAATCGCAGGGTGTCGTCGCCACGCTCAAGCACTTCGTCGGCTACTCGGCCTCGAAGGCGGGACGCAATCTCGCCCCGGTCTCGGTGGGCACTCGCGAGCTCGCGGACGTCCTCCTTCCCCCGTTCGAGATGGCGGTCCGCGAGAGCGGCGTGCGGTCCGTCATGAACTCTTACACCGACATCGACGGCGTTCCGACGGCGGCGGACGGCCGGCTGCTGACCGACCTGCTGCGCGAGACGTGGGGGTTCGAGGGCACGGTGGTCGCCGATTACTTCTCGATCGCGTTCCTGCGCGATCTGCACGGGGTCGCCGAAGAATGGACGCATGCGGCGGCCGCCGCGCTCTCGGCGGGCATCGACGTCGAGCTGCCCACGGTGAAGACGTTCGGCGACGACCTCGTGCGTGCCGTTGAGGCGGGCGAGGTCGACGCGGCCCTCGTCGATCGCGCCCTTCGGCGCGTGCTGCGCCAGAAGGGCGAGCTCGGGATGCTCGACCCGGACTGGAACGCTGTGCCCGAGGCGCTGCGTGACCATGCGGAGCTCACGGCCGTGTCCATGCGCGGTCGAATCGACCTCGATCCGCCGGCGAACCGCGACCTCGCGCGCCGAGTGGCGGAGGAGGGCATCGTGTTGCTGCGCAACGATGGCGTGCTCCCGCTCGCACGTCCGGTGCGCATCGCACTCGTCGGTCCGACCGCGGATGACCCGTACGCGATGCTCGGCTGCTACTCCTTCCCCGCGCACGTGGGCGTGCGGCATCCCGAGGTGCCGATGGGGATCTCACTGCCCAGCCTGCGGGACGCGCTCGGTGCGGAGTTCCCCGACGCCGAGATGGTGCACCGCATCGGAACCAGCATCGACGGCGGCGAGACCGATGCCATCGAGGAGGCTGCGCTGGCGGCCGCTTCCGCCGACGTCGTGATCCTCGCGCTCGGCGACCGTGCCGGCCTGTTCGGTCGAGGCACCAGCGGCGAGGGCTGCGATGCCGCCGATCTCACCCTCCCGGGCGCGCAGCAGGCCCTCCTGGACGCGATGCTCGCCACCGGCGTCCCCACCGTGGTCACGCTGCTGGCGGGGCGGCCCTATGCGCTCGGTCGCGCCGTCGAGGAGGCTGCCGCGATCGTGCAGACCTTCTTCCCCGGTGAAGAGGGTGCGGGCGCCATCGCCGGCGTGCTGAGCGGCCGGGTCAACCCGAGCGGAAGGCTCCCGGTCAGCGTGCCACTCGATCCGGGCGCCCAGCCATCGACCTACCTCGCCTCGACGCTCGCGCGGCGCAACGCGGTGTCGAACATCGACCCGACGCCCGCGTTCGCCTTCGGCCACGGACTCGGCTATGCGCCGTTCGTCTGGTCTCCGGCGACCGCGTCCGCCACCTCCATTCCTGCAGACGGCACCGTCACCGTGTCGATCGGCGTCGAGAACAACGGCGTGAGAGACGGGGTCGAGGTCGTGCAGCTCTACCTCTCCGACCCGGTGGCCTCCGTCGTGCGACCGACCCAACGCCTCATCGCCTTTGCGCGCGTGCCGGTTGCGGCCGGGGAGCGGTCGCGTGTGTCGTTCCAGGTGCCCGCGGATCTGGCGAGCTTCACCGACGCCTCCGGACGGCGGATCGTCGAGCCGGGCATGGTCGGACTCGGGTTCGGGCGGTCCAGCGCGGAGATCGTCGAGACGTGCGCGGTGCAGATCGAAGGGCCGGTACGGCTGGTCGACCACACCCGGGCGCTGCACGCGACGGTCATCGTCGACGCAGCCGAGGAGGCATGATGCCCGGTCCGGCGACCCTGGCGCACCGGCAGGGATCGGCCACCGTCCTCGTCCGCGACGCCGAGGGCCGGCCGCTTCCGCATGCACGAGTCGAGATCGCCCAGACCCGGCACGAGTTCTCGTTCGGCAATATCGGCTTCGACTTCGACGACCTCGCCGCCGGGCGCGCAACCGCCGCCGACGAGGGGCTGGCGGCGCTCTGGCTGGACCTCTTCGACACCGCGACGCTGCCGTTCTACTGGGGCGACTTCGAGCCCACTGAGGGTGAGCCTCGGACCGAACGGCTGCGCACGACGGCCAAGTGGTTTGCCGAGCGCGGTGTGCGTCTCAAGGGCCACCCGCTCGTCTGGCACACGGTGCAGCCGCCATGGCTGCTTCGTCACGACCTCGACACCGTCGAGCGCACCCAGCGAGCACGGATCCGACGGGACGTGGCGGACTTCGCCGGGCTCATCGACACGTGGGATGCGATCAACGAGGTCGTGATCATGCCCGTGTTCGATCGCGAGGACAACGCGGTCACGCGCTTGGCACTCGACCGGGGACGTATCCACATGGTGCGCATGGCCTTCGAGGAGGCAAAGGCGGCCAATCCCGAGGCCACGCTGCTCATCAACGATTTCGACCTGTCATCCGCCTACGAGATCCTCTTGGAGGGGCTGCTTGAAGCCGACGTGCCCATCGACGCGGTCGGACTGCAGACGCACATGCACCAGGGCTTCCGGGGAGAGGAGGAGATTCTCGCGACGGTGGAGCGGTTCGCGCGATTCGGCCTACCGATCCACATGACTGAGACATCACTCGTCTCCGGATCGCTCATGCCGCCCGACATCGAGGATCTCAACGACTACCGGGTGGACACGTGGCCGTCCACTCCGGAGGGCGAGGCCAGGCAAGCCGACGAGCTGGTGCGTCACTACCGCGCGCTGGTGGGGCATCCTGCGGTCGAGTCCATCACGTACTGGGGGATCACCGACCGCGGGGCGTGGCTGGGAGCCCCGATCGGGCTGGTGCGCGCGGACGGATCACCCAAGCCCTCCTACGCTGCGCTGCACGACCTCGTGAAGCGCGAGTGGTGGGCTCAGCCGCAGACGGTCCAGGCTGATGCCGACGGACAGGTGGAGATCGCGGGATTCCGAGGCACGTATGTCGCCCGATCCGGCGGCATCAGCGTCGAGGTGACCGTCGGGGCCGTGCGCGACCCCCAGCCGGTCGTGTTGCGGGTACGCTGACGCGACGCGCGACCACTGATGACGGCAGGCGCATATCGCCGGCTGCCACGCGACGCGGCGTCAGTGTGTTGTCGCTCGCAGACCGGGATCCGCAGCTCAAGACTCTCGCTCACAGAATGGCGCTCGCGCGCGTACGGGCAGGCGCGGCAGTCGTCCGGCGGCCGGGTTTCAGGTGGTTGCTGCGGTGGTGCTTCCGCGCACCACGAGGTGGGTCGCGAGATCCATCCGCAGCGTGTCGACGGACGCTCCGTCGGCCAGGCGCAGCACCAGGCGCGTCGCCTCCTCGCCCATCCGCCGCAGCGGCTGATGCACGGTCGTCAGCTGCGGGCTCATCCACCGCGCGAGGGCGATGTCGTCGTAGCCCACGACCGAGAGGTCTTCGGGGACGCTCAGCCCGGCGGCGGTTCCGGCGGCGATCACGCCGAGCGCCTGCAGGTCGCTGCCCGCGAAGATGGCGGTCGGAGGGTCGGGCAGCGCGAGCAGGTCTCGTGCGTGCGCCTCACCGCCGCCCGGGTGGAAGTCGCCGAAGCGGATCCACTCCGGCTCGATCGGCAGACCCGCGGCGTTCATCGCCGAGCGATAGCCGTCCACTCGCGCGAGCGAGCACATCATGTCCTCGGGGCCCGTGATGGCGGCGATGCGACGATGACCGAGCTCGATGAGGTGCCGGGTCGCCATGAGCCCGCCCGACCAGTTCGCCGAGCCGACCGACGGCACGTCGGGGGACGGATCGCCGGCGGGATCGACGATCACGAACGGGATGCCGCGCGAGCGCAGCTTGTCGCGATGAGGCGCCGCGATATCGGAGAAGACCAGCACGACTCCGACCGGCCGCCGCCGCAGGACGCCGTCGATCCAGTCGGCTGCCGGCGAGTGGCGGTCGCCGCTCACGGTCAACACCACTGACAGGCCCGCCGCGTGCGCGACCTCCTCAACCCCCTCGATGACCTCCATCGACCAGCTGCTCTCGAGCTCGTGGAACACCAGCTCGAGGATCTCAGTGCGCTGGGTGACGTTGCGCCGCCGATAGCCGTAACGGGCGAGGTGCTCCTCCAGCCGCGCGCGAGTGCCCGGCGAGACATCCGTCCGGCCGTTGAGCACCTTCGACATCGTCGCCAGCGAGACGCCCGCCTCGGCTGCGATCTCGGCGAGGGTGACGCGAGGCTGAGCTTCCATGCGTTGATCATACGATCGCGCAGCCGAGAGTTTCGAAGCGGCTGGTAGAGCATTGTGCGTTCGATCGCATTGAGCGCTGGACGCGGCATCCGATCTGTTATAGGTTGTCTTACGCAACAATTCCCGCGAAGGAGCGCCATGCCCACCCCCACAACTGCCGACAAATTCTCGTTCGGACTCTGGACCGTCGGCTACAACGGCACCGACCCGTTCGGTGGACCGACCCGCCACCCGCTCGACGTCGTGCACGTCGTCGAGAAGCTCACCGAGCTCGGCGCGTACGGCCTCACGTTCCACGACGACGACCTGTTCGCGTTCGGCTCGACCGACGCCGAGCGTCAGACGCAGATCGACCGTCTGAAGGGCGCCCTGGCCGACACCGGCATGATCGTGCCGATGGTGACGACGAACCTGTTCAGCGCTCCGGTCTTCAAGGACGGCGGGTTCACCTCGAACGACCGCGACGTGCGTCGGTTCGCACTGCGCAAGGTGTTCCGCCAGCTGGACCTCGGCGCCGAGCTCGGCGCGAAGACCTTCGTGATGTGGGGCGGCCGCGAGGGCGCCGAGTACGACTCGGCCAAGGACATCCGTCAGGCGCTCGAGCGCTACCGCGAGGCCGTCAACCTGCTCGGCGACTACGTCACCGACAAGGGCTACGACATCCGCTTCGCGATCGAGCCGAAGCCGAACGAGCCCCGCGGCGACATCCTGCTGCCCACGCTCGGCCACGCGCTGGCCTTCATCGACTCGCTGGCGCGACCCGAACTCGTGGGTCTGAACCCCGAGGTCGGCCACGAGCAGATGGCGGGCCTCAACTTCGCCGCCGGCATCGCCCAGGCGCTGTACCACGGCAAGCTCTTCCACATCGACCTCAACGGCCAGCGCGGCATCAAGTACGACCAGGACCTCGTCTTCGGTCACGGCGACCTGCACAATGCGTTCGCGCTCGTCGACCTGCTCGAGAACGGCGGCCCCGGCGGGGTGCCCGCCTACGACGGCCCGCGGCACTTCGACTACAAGCCCTCGCGCACGGAAGACGAGAAGGGCGTGTGGGAGTCGGCGGCGGCGAACATGAGCACCTACCTGCTGCTGAAGGAGCGAGCCGCGGCGTTCCGCGCCGACCCCGAGGTGCAAGAGGCGCTGGAGGCCGCGCGGGTGCCCGAGCTGGCGGTGCCGACGCTCAACGAGGGGGAGACGTACGACGAGTTCCTCGCCGACCGCTCCGCCTACGAGGACTTCGACCCGTCGGTGTACCTCGGCGGCAAGGGCTTCGGTTTCGTCCGCCTGCAGCAGCTCGCGACCGAGCACCTGCTCGGCGCCCGCTGACGCCACCCCCCGTTGAGTGTCCACGACGCGCCGGGCGCAGCATC
>NZ_DASUNI010000152.1:0-22358 GCF_036277215.1 Microbacterium sp.
GCGCTGATCGCGAACTGCACGTTGATCAGCCCCTGCACGCCGACGCCCTTCGCGATGGCCAGCGTCGCGGTGCGGACGCGGTCGACCTCGGTGCGCCCGAGCGAGATCGGCGGGAGCGTGCAGCTCGAGTCGCCCGAGTGGATGCCGGCCTCCTCGAGGTGCTCCATCACCCCGCCGATGTACAGCTCGTGCCCGTCGTAGAGCGCGTCGACGTCCAGCTCGATGGCGTCGTCGAGGAACCGGTCCACGAGCAGCGGCATCCCCGGCCCGATGATCGCCTGGTCGTGGATGCGGACGAAGTAATCCCGCAGGCTCGCCGTGTCGTAGATGATCTCCATTCCCCGCCCGCCCAGCACGAAGCTCGGACGCACCAGCACGGGGTAGCCGATCTCCTCCGCGATCGCGACCGCGCCCGAGACGTCGATCGCCGTCCCGTGACGCGGCGCGATAAGGCCGGCCGCATCCAGCAGCCCGGAGAACAGCTCCCGCTCCTCGGCCATGTCGATCGCCGCGGGGCTGGTGCCGAGGATCCGGTAGCCGGCATCCTGAATGCCCTTCGCCAGGCCCAGCGGCGTCTGGCCGCCCAGCTGGCAGATGACTCCGAGGATCTCTCCCGACTGGGCCTCGGCGTGCAGGACCTCCAGGACGTCCTCGAGGGTCAGCGGCTCGAAGTACAGCCGGTCGGAGGTGTCGTAGTCCGTCGAGACGGTCTCGGGGTTGCAGTTGACCATGACGGTCTCGTAGCCGGCCGCCGACAGCGCGAACGAGGCGTGCACGCACGAATAGTCGAACTCGACGCCCTGCCCGATGCGGTTGGGACCCGAGCCGATGATGACGACCTTGCTGCGGTCGGACGGTGCGACCTCGGTCTCGAAGTCGTAGCTCGAGTAGTGGTACGGCGTGAGCGCCGGAAACTCCCCGGCGCACGTGTCGACCGTCTTGTAGACGGGTCGCAGGCCGAGCGCGTGACGGATGCCGCGCACCTCGGTCTCGGTGTCTCCCCGCAGCTGTGCGATCTGCGCGTCGCTGAAGCCGTGCTCCTTCGCGACGCGCAGGGTCTCGGCATCCAGCTCGGAAGCGCCGTGGACGAAGGCGGCGACCTCGTTGATCAGGACGATCTGGTCGAGGAACCACGGGTCGATCCCGGTCGCCTCGAACAGCTGCTCGATCGTGCCCCCCTTGCGCAGGGCCTGCTGGACGACCACGATGCGACCGTCCGTGGGCGTCCTCGCCGCCTCGATCAGCTCCTCGACGGAGCGCGGCTCGTCGCCCCAGTGGAAGCTGGATCCGCGCTTCTCCAGCGACCGCAGCGCCTTCTGCAGAGCGGTCGCGTAGTTGCGACCGATGGCCATCGCCTCGCCGACGGACTTCATGGTCGTCGTGAGCGTGGTGTCGGCGGCCGGGAACTTCTCGAAGTTGAACCGGGGCACCTTCACCACGACGTAGTCGAGGGTCGGCTCGAAGCTGGCGGGAGTGACCTTCGTGATGTCGTTGGGGATCTCGTCGAGGCGATAGCCGATCGCCAGCTTGGCGGCGATCTTCGCGATCGGGAACCCGGTGGCCTTGGACGCCAGAGCCGACGAACGCGACACGCGCGGGTTCATCTCGATCACGATGATCCGCCCGTCGGCCGGGTCGACCGCGAACTGGATGTTGCATCCGCCGGTGTCCACGCCGACGGCGCGGATGATGTCGATGCCGATGTCGCGCAGCTTCTGGTACTCGCGGTCGGTGAGGGTGAGGGCCGGCGCCACCGTGATGGAGTCTCCGGTGTGCACGCCGACGGGATCGACGTTCTCGATGGAGCACACGACGACGGTGTTGTCTGCCGTGTCGCGCATCAGTTCGAGCTCGTACTCCTTCCACCCGAGGATCGACTCCTCGAGCAGCACCTCGTGCGTGGGCGAGTCGTGCAGGCCCGCGCCGGCGATGCGCAGCAGGTCTGCTTCGTCATACGCGAACCCCGATCCGAGCCCGCCCATGGTGAAGCTGGGACGGACGACGAGCGGGTAGCCGAGCTCCTCGGCGGCGGCGAGGCAGTCCTCGATCGAATGGGCGATGCGCGATGCGGCGACGTCCGCCCCGGCATCCAGGACGAGCTGCTTGAAGATCTGGCGGTCCTCGCCCTTGTTGATCGCCTCGAAGCTCGCCCCGATCAGCTCGACGTCGTACTTCTCGAGGATGCCGTGGTTGTGCAGCTCGATCGCGGCGTTCAGTGCGGTCTGGCCGCCGAGTGTCGGCAGGATCGCGTCGGGTCGCTCCTTGGCGATGATCGTCTCGATGACCTCCCATGTGATCGGCTCGATGTACGTGGCGTCAGCGAAGTCGGGATCGGTCATGATCGTCGCCGGATTCGAGTTGACCAGGATCACCCGCACGCCCTCCTCGCGCAGCACGCGGCACGCCTGCGTCCCGGAGTAGTCGAATTCGCAGGCCTGGCCGATCACGATCGGGCCGGAGCCGATCACCAGGACGCTCTTGATGTCGTCGCGCTTAGGCATTCGCGTCCTTCTTGCCGAGGTGATCGCGTACGAGATCCGCGAACCGGTCGAACAGGTAGTTGGCGTCGTGCGGTCCGGCCGCGGCCTCGGGGTGGTACTGCACCGAGAAGGCGGGGATGTCCAGCGCCCGGAGGCCCTCGACCACCTGATCGTTGAGACCGACGTGGCTGACCTCCACCCGTCCGTAGCCGTTCGGGCTGTCGAAGTCGCCCTCCAGCGGGGCCTCGACGGCGAAGCCGTGGTTGTGGGAGGTGATCTCGACGCGCCCCGTCGACTTGTCCAGCACCGGCTGGTTGATGCCGCGGTGCCCGAAGGGCAGCTTGTACGTGCCCAGACCGAGCGCGCGCCCGAGCAGTTGGTTGCCGAAACAGATCCCGAAGAACGGCAGGCCGTCGTCCAGCACGCCGCGCAGGAGCTCGACGTGATCGCCGGAGGCCGCAGGATCGCCCGGCCCGTTGGAGTAGAACACCGCCACGGGGTCGATCGCGCGGATGCCGTCGATGTCGACATCCTGTGGCAGCACGTGCACCTCGAATCCGCGCGCGGCGAGGTTGTCGATGGTGGCCTGCTTGACGCCCAGGTCGAGCACGGCCAGGTTGCCGATGCGCGCCACGTCGTCCGCGGCCTCGGTGACCTGGGCGCTCGAGACCGAGACCTCGGCCGACAGGTTCCGCCCCGACATCTCCGGCGCGCCCTGCACGATGGTCAGCTGCTCGTCGGCGGGGAGGTCCGCGGCGTCGCCCGAGAAGATCCCGCCCCGCATGCTGCCGGCGGCGCGGATGTGACGTGTGACCGCGCGGGTGTCGATCCCGCTGATGCCGATGACGCCGTCGCTGACCAGCGCGTCGTCGAGGGACTCGTCGGCACGCCAGTTGGACACGACGCGGGAGGGGTCTCTCACGATGTAGCCCGAGACCCAGATGCGCCGGGACTCGGGGTCCTGAACGTTCATCCCGGTGTTGCCGATGTGCGGCGCGGTCTGGAGCACGATCTGACCGGCGTACGACGGATCCGTCAGCGTCTCCTGGTAGCCGGTCATGCCGGTCGCGAAGACGACCTCTCCGAGGGTCGTCCCGCGTGCGCCGTAGGCGCGTCCGACGTGACGGGTGCCGTCCTCGAGCACGAGGACGGCGGGGTCTTTGGCAGCGCGCACAGCGCGGGTGTCGGCGGGGACAGTCATTCGTCCGTTCCTGTCGGGGTCAGAAGTGCGCCGATCTCGTCGGCGACGGCGCGGGCAGAGGCATCCTGGGGGCGGAGGTACGAGTCGACGACGGTCTGGCCGTCCCGTCGCCACGCGATCCGGACGAGCCCGTCGCGTTCGACGACGCGGTCGATCGCCACGGTCGCCTGCGCGACGTCGACGATCTGCTCGGTCGGGATGAATAATCGCGGCTGCCCCGTGAGGTCCAGGGCGACGCCGGCGCTGGTCACCGTCAGGTCGGCTCGCGAGCGGAATCCGAGGCCGCGGATGGCCAGCCGTTCGAGCGGCTCCCCGTGGCGGGTGGTCGCGACGTAGAGCGCTTCGTGGTGACTGAGCGGTGCGGCATCCACAGGGACCTCTCCGACCGGCGCCCGCAGGCCGGAGTCGCGCCGCGTACGGCGCCACCACGCCCACGCCAGCACCGCGAGCACCGCCGCGGTGACAGCGATCGTGATCGCGAGCGCTCCTTCGCGGCTCACGCGCGGACCCCCGGTCGGTCCAGCAGGGATCCGTCGGCGACCGTGACCGCACCGCGGTGCAGCGTCCAGCGCACCTCGCCGGGCAGCTCCCGTCCCACGTACGGCGAGTTGACGCTGCGGCCGCGCAGGTCCGCCTTCGAGAAGGTACGGGTCGGTGCGGGGTCGTACAGCGTGAGGGATGCCGGCTCCCCGGCTGTCAGCGGGGTGCCGTGCCGGGCGAGCCGCCCGATCCGCGCCGGGGTGCGCGACATCACTCGCGCCACATCGCGCCAGGTCAGCATGCCGGTGTCGACCATCGCGAGCTGGACGACGCGCAGGGCACTCTCGAGCCCGACCATGCCGTTCGCGGCGGCCGGCCACTCGCACGCCTTCGCCTCCGCGGGATGCGGGGCATGGTCGGTGGCGATGATGTCGATGGTTCCGTCGGCGAGGCCTTCGCGCACCGCTCGGACGTCCTCTTCCCGCCGGAGCGGCGGATTCACCTTGAAGGACGCATCGTAGCCGCGCGCGAGCTCGTCGGTGAGGAGCAGGTGGTGCGGGGTGACCTCGGCGGTGACGTCGACGCCCCGCCGCTTCGCCCAGCGGATGATGTCGACGGACCCGGCGGTCGAGAGGTGGCAGACGTGCAGCCGTGAGCCGACATGCTCGGACAGCAGCACGTCGCGCGCGATGATCGATTCCTCGGCCACTGCGGGCCAGCCGGCGAGCCCCAACTCCGCCGAGACCGCGCCCTCGTTCATCTGCGCGCCCTCGGTCAGGCGCGGATCCTGGGCATGCTGGGCGATCACGCCGTCGAACGCCTTCACGTACTCGAGCGCTCGCCGCATGATCAGCGGGTCCCACACGCAGAAGCCGTCGTCGCTGAACACCCGTACGCGGGCGCGCGAATCGGCCATGGCGCCCAGCTCGGCCAGGCGTTCGCCCTTCTGACCGACCGTCACGGCGCCGATCGGCTGCACGGTGACGAATCCGGCCGCCTCGCCCAGCGCGAGCTCCTGCTCGACCACGCCGGCGGTGTCTGCGACGGGCGAGGTATTCGGCATCGCGAACACCGCGGTGAAGCCCCCCGCCGCCGCGGCTCGGGAGCCGGTCAGCACCGTCTCGGAGGCCTCGTACCCGGGCTCGCGAAGATGGGTGTGCAGGTCGACGAGGCCCGGGAGCGCGATGAGACCGTCGGCGTCGACCACGGTCGCTCCCACGCGGCTGAGGGAACGGCCGACCTCCGCCAGAACGCCGCCCTCGATGAGGAGATCGGCCGTGTCACCGCCCTCGATTCGGGCGCCGCGGATCAGAAGGACCTCTGTCATCGTGCGTCGCCCTTCTCGTCGTGATTCCGCTCGCCGCGCTCCCCGGCCAGCAGCAGGTAGAGCACCGCCATCCGCACCGAGACGCCGTTCGTCACCTGATCGAGCACGGTCGATCGGGTCGAGTCGGCGGCTTCCGCGGAGATCTCGAGGCCTCGGTTCATCGGGCCCGGATGCATCACCATGCTATCGGGGGTGAGGGCGGCGAGCCTGCGGGCATCGAGCCCCCAGCGGCGGGAATACTCCCGTTCAGTCGGGAAATATGCGGCGTTCATGCGCTCCAGCTGGATGCGCAGCATCATGAGCGCGTCCGGCTCGTCCGCGATCGCGTCGTCCAGGTCGAACAGCACGCGGACCGGCCACGCCGAGACATCCTGCGGCACAAGGGTCGGGGGGGCGACCAATGTGACCTCCGCTCCGAGCGCGTTCAGGAGCCACACGTTGGAACGGGCGACGCGAGAGTGCAGGATGTCGCCCACGATCGTGACCTTCACACCGGACAGGTCGCGCCCGCGGCTGTCGCCGCCGAACGTCCGCTTGCGGATGGTGAACGCGTCGAGCAGCGCCTGCGTGGGGTGCTCGTGCGTTCCGTCCCCGGCGTTGACGACGCCCGCGGTGATCCAGCCGCTGGTCGCCAGGGTGCGCGGCGCCCCGGACGCTCCGTGGCGGATCACCACGGCATCCGCGCCCATCGCCTGGAGCGTCTGCGCGGTGTCCTGCAGCGACTCGCCCTTCGAGACGCTCGAGCCCTTCGCGGAGAAATTCAGGACGTCCGCGCTCAGTCGCTTCGCGGCGGCCTCGAACGAGATGCGGGTGCGGGTGGAATCCTCGAAGAACAGGTTCACGACCGTTTTGCCGCGCAGGGTCGGGAGCTTCTTCACCTCGCGCTGCTGGGTGTCGGCCATGTCCTCGGCCACGTCGAGGATCTCGAGCGCGTCGGCGCGCGCGAGGCTCTTGGTGTCGAGCAGGTGCCTCACGAGCCGGCTCCCTCGATGGTCACGAACTCTTCGCCGTCGACTTCGGCGAGGCGCACGTTCACGCGTTCGTCGGACGCACTCGGCAGGTTCTTCCCGACGAAGTCCGGCCGGATGGGCAGCTCGCGGTGCCCGCGGTCGATCAGGGTCGCGAGCCGCACCGCCGCCGGGCGGCCGATGTCCTGGAGCGCGTCCAGCGCGGAGCGGATGCTGCGGCCGGAGAAGAGCACGTCGTCGACCAGGACGACCACCCTCCCGTCGATCCCCCCGTCGGGGATCGAGGTCCGCTGCGGCGATCGGGTCGGGTGGCGGTGCAGATCGTCGCGGTACATCGTCACGTCGAGGGCGCCGACCGGTACTGCCACACCGCTGAATTCACCGATGAGCGTGGCGATGCGGTTCGCCAGAGTGACGCCGCGGGTCGGGATGCCCAGGAGCACCAGGCCATCGGGTCCCTTGTTGGACTCGAGGATCTCGTGGGAGATCCGAGTCAGGGCCCGGGCGATGTCGGCCTCATGCAGCACGGTTCGCGCGCTCATCCGCCGCTCCCTTCTCCGCCTCACGGGACGGTGTTAAAGGTTGCTCCGATCGATCCTACCCGACGTGGATCGCGGTGCGCCTCCGCGGGAGCGGTGCGGGGAATGGCACGCTGAAGCCGTGGCCGAGCAGGTGCCGTCCGATCCCGGGAGTGCGACGAGCACGCATCCTCGTGCGCACCCGGACTCGTACTCCTCGCGTTCGTCGAACGAATTCGGCCGCGGCATCTCCTTCTTCGATGCGATCTACGGGTTCGCCGCGACGCTGCTGATCGCGAACGTGGATGCGCCGCCGGCCGCGGCGTGGACCAGCCTGCAGGCCCTCTCGGAGTCCGGGGTGGCGAGCCAGGCGCTGGGGTTCGCGCTCAGCTTCACGGTGATCTGCGTGTTCTGGCGCGTGAACGTCCGCCTGGTCCGGCGCCTCCGCGGGCTGGACGGGATCACCACGGGTGTGAACCTCGTCGCGGCGGGACTCGTGATCCTCATCGCGTACACCACGCAGGGGATCAGCGATCCGTCGACCGCCGACCTCCCCCTGCCGACGGCGTTCTACGCGGCCAACATCGCTCTGGTCGCGCTCTGTCAGACCGTGATGTTCGAGCTCGCGCGGGTGCGCGGGCTCGAGAGGGTGCCGACCTCCTCCCGCCGCAACCTCCTCGACACGGCGGGCGCCTTGGTGAGCCCGCTGGTGTTCCTCGTCTCGATTCCCGTCGCGATGACGTGGGGTGCGACGGCGGGCAAACTGACCTGGGCGACGCTGTTGGTGCTCGGCCCCCTGGCGGGCATCCTGACCGGACGCGCGATCCGCCGCGGCGTCGAGTGACAGAGCTCTGGCCGGCCCCTCACGGAGCCGGCCAGAGGTCCAGATGCGTCATCGCCTGGCGTCGGGTCCTTTCAGGACCCGCGATGCCACGACGAGGGCGGCGGCGATGAGCACGGCGTTCTTGAAGATGTACTGACCGGTCAGGGTCGGCCCGGCGGCGCCGAAGACCTCACCCGGGAGCAGCACGATCGGCGACAGGATGCCGACGTACGCGATCGCGAGCACGACCAGGCCGATGCGGGCGAACGCGCCGCCCGCGAGAAGGAGTGCACCCGCGCTGACTTCCATGAGGGCGGTGAGCACCATCGCGGTCTGCCCGGTGACCATGCCGAAGGTGAGGCGCTCCCAGGTGGACTGGACGAGCAGCTCGAGCGGGCTCATCCCCGGCACGAACTTGAGCGCGCCGAAGACGACGAAGATGCCGCCGAGGGCGACGCGGAGGGCGGGAATGCTCCAGCGCTGGAGGAAGACCTTCAGCGCGGCTTCGGCGCGGACTTCCACATCGAGTGCGCGCCGGAGCGGCGACGTGCGCGGCGAGGACGGGACGACGCCGGCAGCGCCGTTTCGGATGGGAACGGTGGTCATGCGAGGCTCCTTGATCGATGGAACGCCCGTGTGGTCGGGCCTGTCGATCAAGACCGCGCGACTGATGCGCTGATACCGCGCGCTGCGGATTGCGGAGTCGTCCGACAGCGAGCGGCGAGGATGCGTCGTACCGATTGTGGAGTCTCTACAAGGTGAGCCCGGAACGGCGCGCACCCATGCGGTTGCCGCGTGAGGGTTCGGATCGAATGCGAGACCCGGTCAGACGGCCGCCGGCGCGGTGGCGCCGCGCGCGAGGGCGTCCTCGACGTGATGAGACCGGATGGGGTGTCCGTGGGTCGTCAGGCACTTGCCGCTCGCGAGATCCCACTTCCAGTCGTGCAGGCTGCAGGTCAGCACGCCATCCTCGATCTTCGCGGTCTTGGACAGGTCGGCCCGCAGGTGCGGGCAGCGCCGCTGCACCACCCAGTCCGCCAGCTGCACGTCCTCCGAGACGTCCGACTGCTCGGCGTACCAGTTCTCCACGTATTCGATACGGTCCCGCGACAGGCACTTCATGAAGGTGTAGATGAACTCGTTGAACTTGCCGACACGGCCGGCCTGGAACTGCATCGACAGGAAGATCGAGTTCGACCAGTCGATCTCATGGTCGCGGATGTTCGTCGAGACGAGGTCAGCCGGGATCGTGAACCAGTAGCTGGTCTCCTCCCCCGCGTATTCGCGTACCTTCGCCCGGGGGAAGTCGACCACCATGTCCAGCTCGCCGATCGTGTAGCGCACCGGTCCCCCGACGCCGTCTCGGAAGATCCGTCCGCGCCGAAGCAGCGGCTCCCACCACTCCTTGAGCGCCGCGAGCATCTCGTCGGGCGGCAGGATCGGCGCGCGGGACGCCTCCTCGGCGGCGATCTCGTCCTGGCGGGTATCGCGCTGCTCGGCCAGGTAGTCCCACTTGTCGCCGAAGATGCGCTCGATCTCCTCGTCGGAGTACAGCGTCTGCGTCACCGAGATCTCGCCCCGCTCGAGCTCGACGACCGTGCCCGGCAGATACAGATAGCCCTTCTGCTGCGGCCGGAGCTCTTGCATGTGTTCGAGGAACTGCCGCTGATCGGTGAAGATCGCATCGTCGTCGATGCCGAAGCCGTTGTACCGGAAGAGCTCCTCGCGCAGGAACATCGGCGGCCCCGCCATCGGGAAGACATGCTCCGCGTCGACCTTCTCGATGTAGTACATCGCCCGCTTGTTCTGCGCATCCCGCTTCAGGCGAGCGAAGTTGCGCTTCGCATCCTGCGGCAGGTCGTACACCATGGGCCACCAGATCGCGCCGGAGACCTGTGTGAAGTACGCCTCCGGCTTGCTGAAGCCCAGCAGCTTCTCCAGGTCGAGCGGGTGGGAGTCGTTCTGATTCAGGATGCTGGCGGTGCCGTCGTCGACCGACAGGCTGGAATCGCCGATCGGGCCGTCGCTGGGCGCGCGAAGCGGCGTCACCATCACCCGCAGATCACCGAACTCCAGCGGAACGCCGGCCTGCGTGTGGATGATGTCGTCGTACCCGAGTCGGCGCAGATCCTGCTCGAGATCATCGGTGGGGTACTCGGGCAGCAGGACTCGGATGTCCTTGCGCACGTACCGGTTCATCAGCGCGGGGTCGAAGTGGTCGCGGTGCCGGTGCGACACATAGAGGAAGTCGGCGTTGCCGAACCTCTCCCAGTCCAGCCCGCGGTTGTCCGGGAACGGGAACCACGATCCGAAGAAGGTCGGACCGATCACCGGGTCGCACAGGATGCTGCCGCCGAGGGTTTCGATGAACATGCCCGCATGGCCGAGACCGGTGATCCTCATATCGCTCCCAATCCTGTCGAAGCCGTCGTCTTGTGAACTCCCCGATTCTACGGCGAGACGCGTCGAGGACCCGTCGGACCGGCCGCGCCGGGCCGAGGGCGTCGCTTGCTCAGGACGAGCGGGCGATCCGCGCCAGCACGCCGTGCACGAAGGCGCCGGAGTCGTCGGTGGAGAACTCCTTGGCCAGGTCAACTGCCTCATCGATCGCGACGGCCGTGGGCACCTCGTCGTTGTAGAGGATCTCCCAGACCGCCATGCGCAGCAGCGCCCGGTCCACCGCCGGCATCCGAGCCAGCGACCAGTCCTTGGCGAACGTGGTGATCTGCTCGTCGATCTCGTCGCGGTTGTCGATCACGCCGTCGACGATCTCGCGCGCATACAGCCACGACGCTTCGCGCGCCGGTTCGTTGACCGCGCGCTGAGCCTCCGCCGCCAGCGTCATCGCGAGGTCGTCGCCGCGGATGTCGGACTGGAAGAGGATGTCGAGGGCGCGCTTGCGCGCCTTGGTGCGGGCGCTCACGCGCTAGTTGACGCGACCGAGGTAGTCGCCCGTGCGGGTGTCGACCTTGACCTTCGTTCCGGTCTCGAGGAACAGCGGCACCTGGATCTCGTACCCGGTCTCGACGGTCGCCGGCTTGGTGCCGGCCGATGAGCGGTCGCCCTGCAGGCCCGGTTCGGTGTACGTGATCTCGAGCACGACCGATGCCGGAAGCTCGACGTACAGCGGGTTGCCGTTGTTCAGCGCGATCTGCACCTGCTGGTTCTCGAGCAGGAAGTTCGCGGCGTCGCCGACGACGGTGGCCGGAACGGTCAGCTGGTCGTAGTCCGCGACGTCCATGAAGACGAACGCCTCGCCGTCGTTGTACAGGTAGGTGAAGTCGCGTCGGTCGACGTTCTCGATGTCGATCTTCGCCCCGGCGTTGTACGTGCGGTCCACGGTCTTGCCGGTCACGACGTTCTTCAGCTTGGTGCGCACGAACGCGCCGCCTTTGCCAGGCTTGACGTGCTGGAACTCGATGACGTTCCACAGCTGTCCGTCGATGCTGAGGACGACGCCGTTCTTGATGTCTGCGGTGGATGCCATGGCTCAGAGAGTTCCGTTCGTGAGAGTGTGCGGGTCGAAGGGCGCTGGCGCGCTGGACCGACATCCGATTCTAGTCCGCGAGACTGCAACGGCTCGACGAGACTGCGGGGCTCCCCCGCTGTCTGGGCTCCCCGTAGCAGTTTCGCGGAGGCAGGTCAGCCGTCCGCCTGACCGGTGATCACCTCGATCAGGCGGGTCGTCGCCGTCGCGTATCCGGCCACGCCCTCGCCGACCACATGGACCACCGCGACATCCTTCACGTACGAGTGATGCCGGAACGGCTCGCGCTGGGACACATCGCTGATGTGCACCTCGGCGACGGGAAGGGCGACGCCGGACAGGGCGTCCCGCAGCACGACCGACGTGTGCGTCAGCCCTCCCGGGTTGATGACGATGCCCGAGCAGTCGTCCCGCGCGGCGTGGATAGCGTCGAGCAGCACGCCCTCGTGGTTGCTCTGCACGGCGCGCACCTCGAAGCCCAGCACGGCCGCGGTCGCCGACACGAGGGCTTCGACATCCTGCAGCGTCTGGGACCCGTAGATCCCGGGTTCGCGGGTACCGAGGAGGTTGAGATTCGGGCCGTTCACGAGCAGCAGGCGGCGGGGCGCGGTCACGTCGGAACCATACCAGCGGCCGACGTGTCGTCCGGCTCGGAGTCGGGCGGCGTCAGCGCCAGCTCCATCCCGATCTCGTCGCCGATCGCGCTCGTCGTCACGATGCCCGTCGGCCGGAAGCCGACGCGCCGGTAGGCGGCCCGGGCCCGGCCGTTGTCCCGATGCACGTCCAGCGTGACGCTCGCGAGCCCCTGGGCTGACACCCATCGCGCGGCGGTCGCGATCAGCTGGTCGACCGCGCCCCGGCCGCGCGCAGAGCGGCGGACGTACACGCCGACGACATCGGCCCGACGCTCCGCGACCGGACGACCGAGGTGGTCGGTGGACCCCTCCTGCCGCACGATCACGGTCAGGGCGCCGATCCAGTGATCGTCGAGCGTCGCGACGAACGTCGCCGCGGAATCGCTGGCGGCGGCGATCCTCGTCCGCTCGATCCAGAACTCGTCCGGGCGGGCCGCAACCTCTTCTGGGCGTTCGAGGAAGGCGACCGTCGCGTCCGGATCGGAGGTCGACTCCATCCGCAGCGCTCGCACGGCGGGCCACTCGTCGGCGCGGACGCGCCGGACCGCGATGGAACGCGAGAACCTGCTCACGTTCGCAGGGTACCCGCGCGGATGCCGCCGCTCGACGTCAGCCGGATACCTCTTGATACGCCGCGAACAGCAGCGACTCGTCCGGGGCCTGCAGCACGGTCGGGCGCCCGATGTCGTCGAGGACGATGAAGCGGAGCATCCCGCCGCGCGACTTCTTGTCGCGCTGCATCGTCGCCAGCAGCTGCGGCCACGCTCCCGCGCGGTAGGTGGTGGGCAGGCCGAGGAGCTCGAGGACGTCGCGGTGGCGTGCGGCCGCGGCATCCGGAAGCCGGCCCGCGAGGCGCGACAGCTCGGCCGCGTACATCATCCCGACCGACACGGCCGCGCCGTGACGCCAGCGATACCGTTCGGCGTGCTCGATGGCGTGCCCCAGCGTATGGCCGTAGTTGAGCACCTCCCGCAGGCCGCCCTCGCGGAAGTCCTCCCCCACGACGCGCGCCTTCATCTCGATCGCGAGCTCGACGCACCGGCGGAACGCGGGGGTGGCGGGATCGACCGCGGCTGCGGGATCGGCTTCGATCAGGTCGAGGATCTCGGGGTACCAGATGAAGCCGGCCTTGACGACCTCGGCGTAGCCGGCCACGGTCTCGTTCGGCGACAGCGAGTCGAGCAGGTCGAGGTCGCAGACGACCTCTCGGGGCGCCCAGAACGCGCCGACCAGGTTCTTGCCCTCAGCGGTGTTGATCCCGGTCTTGCCGCCGACCGCCGCGTCCACCATGCCGAGCACGGTCGTCGGCACCTGTACGACCTGCACGCCGCGCAGCCAGGTCGCAGCGACGAAGCCGGCCAGGTCGGTCACGGCTCCCCCGCCGAACCCGATCACCGCATCCGTCCGGGTGAAGTCGGCCTTGCCCATGACCTGCCAGCAGAACGCGGCGACCTCGACCCGCTTGCCCTGCTCGGCGTCCGGTATCTCGGCCAGCAGGACTTCGCGCGTCCCGCCCGACATGAGCCTTTCGCGCAGCTGGGCCGCGGCGGCTCCGAGAGTCGGCGGGTGGATGATGAGCACCTTGCGGACCGAGGGAGCCAGGGCATCGCCGACCCGATTCAGGATGCCGCGGCCCACGTGGATGTCGTAGCCGGCGTCGCCGCTGACCGTGATCGTCGTCGTTGCGGTCATGCGTGCTCCTCGGCGTCCTGTTGGGTGCGCGCCCACGCGACGATGTCGGCGACGACGCGCGCCAGCGGGCCGCTGGATGTGTCGAAGGTGACGTCGGCGACCTCCTCGTACAGTCCGCGGCGTTCGGCGTAGATGCGCCGCCAGCGGTCCACTGGATCCGCATCGTCCAGCAGCGGCCGATCCCCGCCGTGAATGCGTCCGGCCACGATGTGCGGCGAAACCGTCAGGAGGATCACGCGGTGCTGCACCAGATCCCCGCGCGTCTCGGCATCCAGGATCGCCCCGCCTCCGAGGGCTACGACCCCGCCGTTCGCGAGGGCTCCCGACACCGCTGCCCGCTCGATGGTGCGGAAGTGAGCTTCGCCGTACCGGGCGAACAGCTCCGGAATCGGACCGTGTTCGCGGGCGATCACCTTGTCGGTGTCGGTGAAGGTCTGTCCGAGCGCGCGGGCGAGTCTGCGGCCGATGCTCGTCTTGCCCGCACCCATCGGGCCGATCAGGACAAGCGCGCTACCGGGCGAGGTCATGCTCGATGAGAGCCGGGTCGCTGGCGCTCTTCGTCCGAAGCGTCTCTGGGATCGCTGCCAGGTAGCCCTCGAGATTGCGGCGCGTCTCGGCGACGCTGTCGCCCCCGAACTTCTCGAGCACGACCTCGGCGAGCACCAGTGCGACCATCGCCTCCGCAACCACTCCGGCCGCCGGAACCGCGCAGACGTCGGAGCGCTGATGATGCGCGGATGCCGTCTCGCCGGTCGCGACGTCGATGGTGCGCAGGGAGTGCGGGATCGTCGCGATCGGCTTCATGCCGGCGCGCACGCGCAGAACCGTGCCCGTGGACATGCCGCCTTCGGTGCCGCCCGCGCGGTCACTGGATCGGGTGATCCCGCCTTCGGTGGCGAAAAGCTCATCGTGCGCTGCCGAGCCGCGGCGCGTGGTGGTGAGGAACCCGTCGCCGACCTCCACACCCTTGATGGCCTGGATGCTCATGAGGGCCTGTGCGAGCTTGGAGTCGAGGCGGCGGTCCCAGTGCACGTGCGAGCCCAGGCCGGGCGGGAGGCCGTACGCGAGCACCTCGACGATGCCGCCCAGGGTGTCGCCCTCCTTGCGCGCATCGTCGACCTCGTCGACCATCCGCGCCGAGGTGGCGGCGTCGAAGCACCGCAGCGGGTCGACGTCCAGCACGTCGACGTCATCCGGCGTGGGCAGCGGGGCGCCCTCGGGCACGCGGACCGGGCCGATGGAGAGCGTGTGGCTCACCAGCCGGATGCCGAGCTCGGACAGGAATCCGCGCGCGATGGCACCCAGGGCGACGCGTGCTGCCGTCTCGCGGGCGCTGGCGCGCTCCAAGATCGGGCGGGCCTCGTCGAATCCGTACTTCTGCATGCCCACCAGGTCGGCGTGTCCCGGCCTCGGCCGGGTCAGCGCGGCCCCGCGTCCGCGGGACATGTCGGTCAGGTCAACCGGCTCGGGGCTCATCACCTCGACCCACTTCGGCCACTCCGTGTTGCCGATGCGCAGTGCGATGGGGCTGCCGAGACTCAGACCATGGCGCACGCCGCCCGAGATCGTGAGCTCGTCCTCCTCGAACTTCATGCGCGAACCGCGACCGTAGCCGAGCTTGCGGCGGGCGAGATCGGCCTGGATCGCGGCGCGCGTCACAGGGACGCCGGCGGGCAGGCCCTCCATGATGGCGACGAGTTCGGGGCCGTGGGATTCGCCGGCCGTGAGCACGCGGAGCATTCGTCTAGTCTCCCACGACCGCCAGGCGCATTGCGGCGAGCACTGCGGCCTCGGAGGGCAGCGGTGCGTCGGCATCGCCCGCGACGAAGATCCTCACCTGCAAGAGGGCCTGGTGCAGCAGCATGCCCAGCCCCGAGGCGGCAGGATTCCCGCGGCGTGCCCACGCGTTCGCCAGCGCGGTCGGCCAATGACCGTAGACGGCGTCCATCAGCAGGCCCCCCTGCGCCGCCAGAGCGTCGGCGGCGGCATCCGCAACCGGCGCGTCGCCCGGCAGCGTCGCGATCGTCACCGGGACTCGCGTGTGCTGCGCGTCGTCGAACGACACTCCGACGACGTCGACTCCGATCGCCGCTCCGAGTTCGGCGAGGGGCGCCACGGCCGCGACGCGTCGGGCCACGACCTCGATGCGCGTCGCGCCGAGCTCTCCCAGCGCCACGACGGCCGAGGTGGCCGTCGCGCCGGCTCCGACGATGCGGGCGTGATCGATGGCGGCGACACCCTCCTCGCGCAGCGCCCGCGCGAGACCGCCGACGTCGGTGTTGAACCCTCGTGGACCGTCCTCGACGAAGACGAGCGTGTTGACAGCACCGGTCAGCTCTGCGCGCCGATCCCGCCAAAATGACGCCTCGAAGGCCGCCCGCTTCAGCGGCATCGTGAGCGACAGGCCGCGCCACTGCGGCGACAGCCCGGCGATTTCACCGGCGAACGCGGCTTCGGACACCTGCCGGCGCTCGTAGGTCCAATCCAGCCCGAGCACCCGATACGCCGCGGAGTGCAGCTGTGGTGAGCGGCTGTGCGAGACGGGATCGCCCCAGACCTCCAGTCGCGTGCCGTTCGGCCTCAGCATCCCGCGTCGGGGTTGTCGGTGCACCACGCCTGCCACTGCGCGACGGCGCGATTGTGGTCGTCGACGTTGGTCGTGAAGACGGTCTCGCCGGTGTTGAGGTTCACCGTGACGAAGTACAGCCAGTCCCCGTCGGCCGGATGCATCGCGGCGTCGATCGCGGTGTCCCCCGGATTGGCGATCGGGCCGATCGGCAGTCCGGGATGCACATAGGTGTTCCAGGGGTTGTCGTCGGTGAGCGCCTCGCCGGATGAGCTCACCGTGCCATCGTGCAGCTCGCCGTAGCCGTACTGCGCGGTCGAATCCATCTGCAGCAGCCCGAACGTCTCCTGGTTCGACGAATCGAGTCGGTTCTCGATGACTCTCGACACCTTGTAGAAGTCCTCCTCGAAGCGTGCCTCGCGCTGGATGATCGATGCGACCGTCAGCACCCGCTGCCGGTCCTCGACGGGCACGCCGGCGTTGTCGAGGGACTCGACCGCGCGGTTCACGAGCGTGGCGATGACGTCGGTAGCCGTCGCGCCCGGGTCGAACGTGTACGTGGCAGGGAACAGCCATCCCTCGAGGCTGTCTGCCGCGACGCCGAACGTGGCAGGCGTCGCCACGGCCGCCTGGAAGTCCTCCAGAGGCAGGCCGGTGCCATCCGCCAGGAGAGGCAGAGACTGCTCCACCGTGAGGCCCTCGCGAAGCTGCGCGGTGTTCTCGAGCTTGTTGGCCGGATCCATCAGCGCCTCGAGCGCGGCGGCCGAGGTCATCTGCTGCTGCAGCTTGAACAGACCCGGCACGAAGGGAGGATTCTGGCCGGTGTCGATGAGGTAGTCGTAGAACGCCTCGGGGGTCTTGGTCACCCCGGCGTTGTAGAGGGTCTCCGAGATCGGGCCACCGGTGTCGCCCGATGCGATGGTCACGAGCGCCTCGCCGGTCGCCATGCCCGCTTCGTAGTCCTTCGGCTCCTCCCACCCCATGAGTTCACGGATGGGCTCTTCGTAGGTGTTCCAGACCCAGAAGCCGGCGCCTGCGACGCCGCCGAGCAGGAGGAGCACGACGCCGAGCGCGATCCAGCCGCCGATCCGACGCTTGCGCTTGTCCTTGGGCGGCGGGGCCTCGCCGAGGCTTTCGACCGTGTGCTCTCCGGTGAAGAGATCCTCCAGAGTGGCCGTCGCCACCGAGCCGCCGCTCGTCGCATCGCCGTTCTGGCTGAGCGAGGCACTGGGTGCCGATCCTCCGCCGATGAAGGGCCACTCGTCGTCCTCGACATCAGGGGAGGTCGGGCTTGTGGGTGCCGAGGCTCCGCGCGGTGCGGGCGTCGTGTCCCGCGCGGCATCCGTTCCCGGCGCAGACGCCGTGTCAGCCGAGGAAGCCCCCTGCGCGGCCGGGTGACGAGCGGAGGAGAGAGGCGCCGAGGCCTGTCGCGCTGCCGCTTCGCGCGCCTCGCGACGCGACATCGGCACTGACGTACCGGCCTGTGCCGTCGAGTTCTGTCTGCCCGGCTCCGCCGTGCCGCGCGCCCCGTCCTCGCCGGCCGAACGCCGCTCACGGGGATCGGGCAGCTTCCCGAACAGATCCGCGAACGGATCGTCGAACGGCGACGGGGAATCGGGCATGTCAGGTGGGCTCCTGGGCCGGGGGTTGGGGTGATCCGGCGGGCCGGCCGGTGCTCTTCTCGACATCGAGTGCGTGCTGAAGCAGAACGACGGCCGCGACCTGGTCAACAATGCTACGAGATGAACGCTGGGATCTGCCCGAATCGCGCAGAGCCGCGTGCGCGGAGACCGTGCTCAGCCGCTCGTCGACGAGGCGGACCGCAACTCCGGATGCCTGCGCCAGGGCAGCGGCGAACTCGCGCGCGTCGGTGGTCGAGGCGGTGTCCTCACCGCGCATGTTCAGCGGCAGTCCGACCAGCAGCTCGTTCGCGTCGTACTCCGCTGCGAGCGCGACGATCCGCGCAATCGACCCGTCGTCGCGCGGAACGGTCTCGACCGGAGTCGCGAGCAGGCCGTCCGGATCGCACCGCGCCACCCCCACCCGGGCCTTGCCGACATCGATTCCGAGACGCACGCCCCGCCGGAAGCCTGTCACCGGGCTGCGAGCGCGTCCCTGACGGCGCTCAAGGCGGCAGGCAGCGCGGACGAATCAGTGCCGCCGCCCTGTGCCACATCGTCCCGGCCGCCTCCGCCGCCGCCGAGAGCCGCCGCCGCGGTCTTGGCCAGCGCGCCCGCTCGTGCGCCTGCGGCGCGCGCAGCCTCGTTCGTGGCGACGACGACGACCGGTCGGCCGCCTACTTCGGCGCCGATCGCGACGACCCCCGCCTCCGAACCGAGCCGATCGCGCACCCCGAGAGCGAGCGAGCGCACATCGTCTGCGGATCCGGCCGAGCCGATGGATTCGGCGACCACGCGATGCGGACCCACCGCGACAGCTCCGGATGCGAGCGCGGGGATGCGGTCGGTGACCGCGCGGGCCTCGAACGCGGCGATCTTCTTCTCCGCCGCCTTCAGGCTCGCGGCGAGCTCGGCGATCCGCGCCGGCAGCTGGTCGCGCGGAGTCTTCAGCGTCGTCGTCAGCTGCGACACGATGGCTCGCTCCGCCGCAAGATCCCGGAACGCATCGAGACCGACGAGGGCCTCGACGCGGCGGTTCGAGGCGCCCACCGACGACTCTCCGACCAGATTGACCAGACCGATCTCGGCGCTCGAGCCGACGTGCGTTCCCGCGCAGAGCTCTCGCGACCAGGGACCGCCGATGTCGACCATCCGGACGGTGTCACCGTATTTCTCGCCGAACAGCGCCATAGCGCCCAGGGACTTCGCCTCGTCGAGCGAGACGATCCGCGTGGTCACCTCCAGGTTGTCGCGCACCGCGTTGTTCGCGATCTCCTCGATCTCGGACCGCGTCTCGGGCGACAGCGCCTGCCCCCACGTGAAGTCCAGGCGCATATAGCCGGCACGGTTGAGCGATCCGGCCTGCGTCGCGCTCTTGCCCAGCGTGTCGCGCAGCGCGGCGTGTACGAGGTGCGTTGCGGAGTGCGCCTGACGTGCGGCGCGGCGGTTCACGGCATCGACCACCGAGGTGGCCGCCTGGCCGACGCCGACCTCGCCGGAGGTCACCTCGACGGTGTGGCTGGTCAGACCCGCGACGGGTCGCTGCACGTCGAGGACGTCGAGCTCGAAGCCGGGTCCGACGATGATGCCCTTGTCGGCGACCTGACCGCCGGACTCGGCGTACAGAGAGGTGTCCGCGAGGATCACCTCGGCGATCTGCCCGGTCGTGGCGCGATCGACCGACACGCCGTCGACGAGGACGCCCAGGACGGTGGACTCGGTCTCGAGGTCGGTGTACCCGGTGAAGACCGTCTCGCCCTTCGCCCGGAACTCGCGATAGACGCTGTGGTCGGCGAGGGCCCGCTTGCGCGACCTGGCGTCGGTCTTAGCCCGCGTGCGCTGCTCGAGCATGAGGGTGTCGAAGGCCCCACGGTCGACCGTGAGGCCGGCCTCCTCGGCGATCTCCAGCGTCAGGTCGATCGGGAAGCCGTAGGTGTCGTGGAGCAGGAACGCCTCGGCTCCGGCGATCGTCGTGCCCCCGGCATCCTTCGTCTGAGCCACCGACAGGTCGAGAGTGGCCGAGCCCGCGGCGAGCGTGCGCAGGAAGGTCTCCTCCTCCGCGAAGGCGTACGCGGACAGCCGCGGATAATCGGTCTCCAACTCGGGGTACGACGCCTTCATCGCGTCGCGGGAGGCCGCGAACAGCTCGGGGAACGTCGGGCCGTCCACACCCAGCAACCGCATCGAGCGGATGCCGCGCCGCATCAGGCGCCGCAGGATGTAGCCCCGGCCCTCATTGGACGGCGTGACGCCGTCGGAGAGCAGCATCAGCGAGGAGCGGATGTGGTCGGCGATGATCCGCATGCGCACGTCATCGCCGTGGTCGGCGCCGTACCGCCGGCCGCTCAGCTCGGAGGCGAGGTCGAGCACCGGGCGGACCTGATCGGTCTCGTACATGTTCTGGACGCCCTGCTTGATGAACGCGATGCGCTCGAGGCCCATGCCGGTGTCGATATTCTTCTGAGGCAGCTCGCCGACGATCCGGAAGTCGTACTTCGAGGTGACGTCGTCGATCGCGTACTGCATGAAGACGAGGTTCCAGATCTCGACGTAGCGATCGTCGTCGGTCGCTGGTCCGCCGTCGACGCCGTACGCCGGGCCCTGATCGAAGAAGATCTCCGAGCACGGTCCGGCCGGACCCGGAAGACCGGTGCTCCAGTAGTTCGTGTCCTTGTCCAGCCGCTGGATGCGCTCTTGCGGCAGCCCGGCGATCCGCCGCCACAGCGCGGCGGCCTCGTCGTCGTCCTTGTAGACGGTGACCCACAGGTCCTTGGGATCGAATCCCAGTCCGCCGTCCGTCTCGGAGGTGGTCAGCAGCTCCCACGCGTAGGTGATCGCGCCCTCTTTGAAGTAGTCGCCGAACGACCAGTTGCCGAGCATCTGGAAGAACGTGCCGTGCCGCGGCGTCTTGCCGACCTCTTCGATGTCGTTGGTCCGGATGCACTTCTGGATGTCGGCGGCGCGGGGATACGGCGCGGGGACCACGCCGCTCAGATAAGGGATGAACGGCACCATTCCCGCCACCGTGAACAGGAGTGCGGGATCGTCGGTCACCAGCGACGCCGACGGCACGATCGTGTGGTCGCGCTTCTCGAAGTAGCGGAGGAATCGGTCGGCGAGCTCTGCGGTCTGCATGGAAGTCCTCGAAGCAGGGCGGTGCCCCCGCAGGGACACCGCCGAACGGGTCGGTCAGTCGGTGAGCTTCTTCTCGGCCGATCCTGGGGTGTCGGTCTCGTCTGCGCCGGCATCGGACGACCGGTTCGCGCCGGCGGCGGTCGCAGCCGCGGGAACGTCTGCGTCGTCGACCGCCGGATCGGCTGCGTCGAAAGCGTCGACTGCGGCGCTCTCCACGCTCTGCACCGCATCGGCGACTTGCTGCTTCGCGGCGTCGACCGTGTCAGGTGCTGCGCTCTTGGGGATGTCCACGACGTCGAACGTCGCAGGCTTCGCCGCACCGTACGCGTCGTTCGCGGCATCCTTCACGCCGTCGACGATGCCGGAGAAGCGCGCCTCCTGTTCGCGGTACGCGTCGCCGATGCGGTCGGTGAACTCCGTGATCCGGGCGTCCACGTCGGCGAGCACCTCATGGCCGCGGGGATCCTTGTTCATCAGGTGCGCGGCGACGAATCCGCCGATCACACCCAGCAGGAACCACAGCAGGTTTCTCATGTCACCACTCCTCATCCGCAGGGCCGCGGGATGCCCCCATCGTAGGCCCCCGACGCGGAAGGGCGCCGGGTTGCCCCGACGCCCTTCCGCTTCGGTCGTTGAGCGAGCGAAGAGACTATTCGGTCGTTGAGCGAGCGAAGCGAGGCGAAACGCTAGCGCGCAGTACCGATGGGACGCGTGCGCTGGCGCGCAGCGTTCCGCCGCGGCGCTAGCGCGCCGCGTAGTACTCCACCACGAGCTGGACGTCGCCGGTGACGGGGACCTCAGCGCGCTTCGGACGACGCAGCAGTCGCGCGTGCAGCTTGTCGAGCTCGACCTCGAGGTAGCCGGGAACCGGCGGCAGGACATCGGCGTGACCGCCGGCGGCTGCGACCTGGAAGGGCTCGGTGCCCTCGCTCTTGGCCTTGACGTGGATGAGCTGACCCGGCTTCACGCGGAACGACGGGCGGTCGACGGTCTGGCCGTCGACGAGGATGTGGCGGTGCACGACGAGCTGGCGGGCCTGCGCCGTGGTGCGGGCGAAGCCGGCACGCAGCACGAGCGCGTCCAGGCGCATCTCGAGGAGCTCGACCAGGTTCTCACCGGTCAGGCCCTGGGTGCGGCGCGCCTCGTTGAACGTGTTGCGCATCTGCTTCTCGCGGATGCCGTACTGCTCGCGCAGACGCTGCTTCTCGCGGAGGCGGACCGCATAGTCGCTGTCCTGCTTGCGCTTGGTGCGGCCGTGCTCACCCGGAGCGTACGGACGCTTCTCGAGGTACTTGGCGGCCTTCGGCGTCAGCGGGATGCCGAGCGCGCGGGAGAGGCGGACCTTGCGGCGGTCCTGGGACTTCGTGGGCACGGATGTGTCCTTCCAAAACGACATGGCCGCGTCTTTCGCGGCTCATGGACGTATC
>NZ_DASUNI010000153.1:0-4078 GCF_036277215.1 Microbacterium sp.
AGGCCGCGGCACCCGGTGGCCCACGTCAGACCAGCGACTCCCGCCACGCCGCGTGCAGGCGGGCGAAGCGCCCGTCGCCTCCGATGAGGCTGTCGGGAGCGTCGTCCTCGATGATCTCGCCGTGCTCCATCACGAGCACGCGGTCGGCGATCGCCACCGTCGACAGGCGGTGGGCGATGATGATCGCGGTGCGGTCGGCGAGCAGAGTCTGCAGCGCGTTCTGAATCTGCCGCTCGCTCGGGATGTCGAGCGATGCGGTCGCCTCGTCGAGGATCAGCACCGCCGGATCGGCCAGGAACGCCCGGGCGAACGAGATCAGCTGCCGCTGACCCGCCGAGACGCGCCCGCCGCGCTTGTTCACATCGGTGCCGTATCCGTCGGGGAGGCGTTCGATGAACGCGTCCGCGCCGACCGCCCGCGCTGCAGTGCGGATCTCGTCGAGCGTCGCGTCGGGCTTGCCGAGCGCGATGTTGTCGGCCACCGTGCCGCTGAAGAGGTACGCCTCCTGGGTGACCATGACGATCGCGCGCCGCAGGTCCTTCGGGTGCAGCCGCCGCAGGTCCACGCCGTCGAGCGTGACGCGGCCTCGCGTCGGGTCGTAGAACCGCGACACGAGCTTGGCGAGCGTCGACTTGCCCGCACCCGTCGTCCCGACCAGGGCGATCGTCTCACCGGCGGGGATGTCGAGCGAGAAGTCGGGCAGGATCGTGCGGCCGCTGCTGTAGCCGAACTGGACGTCCTCGAAGCGGATGTGACCGCGGGCCTGCCAGAGGTCGACCGGCTCGACGGGGTCCGGAACCGTGGGCTCCTCCTCGAGCACGCCCGACACCTTCTCCAGGGCCGCCGTGGCGGACTGGTAGGAGTTCAGGAAGAACGCCACCTCCTGCATCGGCGCGAAGAAGTTGCGCACGTACAGCACGGCCGCGATCAGCGTTCCGATGAGGATCGATCCGTCCACCACGCGGATGCCGCCCCACAGCAGGACGAGGGCGACGGTCACCGCCGCCACCGCCATGAGCCCCGGCTCGAAGATGCCGAAGAGGCGGATCGTGCGCATGTTGACGGCGCGGTAGTCGCCGGCGACTCCCCCGAATTCGTCGTCGTTGCGCACCTCCTTGCGGAAGGCCTTGACCGCGCGGATGCCGGTCATCGTCTCGACGAACTTCACGATCACCTTGGCGCTGACGACTCGCGACTCGCGGTAGGCCACCTGCGAGCGCAGATAGAACCACCGCATGAGCAGGAACAGCGGCACCCCCATGACGGCCAGGATGACACCGGACTGCCAGTCGAGCAGGAGCAGTGCGATCAGGGTGAAGGCGCCGTAGAGGATGCCGGAGACCAGCTCATTCAGTCCGCCGTCGAGCAGCTCGCGGATCGTGTCGAGGTCGCTCGTCTGGCGCGAGATGATGCGGCCCGAGGTGTACGACTCGTGGAATTCGAGGCTGAGGCGCTGCGTGTGCAGGAAGATCCGCTTGCGCAGATCGAGCATCACCGCCTGCGTCAGGCGCGCCGCGACCACCACGTACCAGCCGATGAGGGCGGCCCCTCCGAGCGCCGTCAGCAGGTAGACCACGACGACGCCGATGGTGGGCATCCAGTCCATCTCGTCGATCACGGCCGGCAGCGCCGTGTCGATTCCGTACGCGATCAGGGCCGGCCCGGCGACGCGCAGCGCCGTCGAGACGATCAGCACGACGGCGGCGAGCACGAGCTGCCACTTCAGCGGCGAGACGAGCGACCCGAGCAGGCGGAGCGACCGGCGACGGATGCTGCGGCTCTCGTCGCGCGTGTAGTCCGAGCGGTCTTCGCCGCTGGTTCCTTCCACGGTGGTGTTGCTCACAGGTTCACCTCCGGCGTGGCAGCCGAGCCGAAGGGCTCGTATCGAAGGGCGCGCACGCGGTTCTGCTCGTCCTCGAGGCTCGAGATGACGTGCCGGTAGTGCGGGCTGTCGCGCAGGAGCTCGGAGTGCGTTCCGACCGCGGTGATGCGGCCGGACTCGAGCAGCGCGACGCGGTCGGCGAGCGTCACGGTCGACGGCCGGTGCGCGACGACGAGTGCGGTCGTGGCGTGCAGCACCTCGCGGAGTGCGTCCTCGACGAGCGCTTCCGTGTCGACGTCGAGCGCCGACAGCGGGTCGTCGAGGACGAGCACCGCGGGTCGGGCCGCGACGGCGCGCGCGAGCGCGAGTCGCTGACGCTGCCCGCCCGAAAGGCTCATCCCCTCCTCGCCGATGACGGTGTCCACGCCGTCGGGCAGGTCGTCCACGAATGACGCCTGGGCGACATCGAGCGCCTCGCGCAGGACCGCCTCGGCTTCGGGACTCCCGGGCTCGAGGTCCTCCCGTCCGAGGAGCACGTTGTCGCGAACCGTCTGCGAGAAGAGCGTCGCGTCTTCGAACGCCATTCCCACGTGCAGGCGCAGCTCGCGCAGCGTCAGGTCGCGCACGTCGACGCCGTCGAGCGTCACCCGCCCGCCGGTGACGTCGTACAGGCGAGAGGGCAGCGTCGTCAGGGTGGTCTTGCCCGAGCCGGTCAGGCCCACCAGCGCCATCGTCTCGCCCGGGCGGAGTACGAGGTCGATGCCGTCGAGCAGATCGCGCTCATCGGGCGCGGCATCCTGGTATCGGAAGTGCACGCCCTCGAACGCGAGTTCTCCGCGCGGCTGTCCGATGGTGACCGGGGTGGCCGGGTCGGTGATGGTGTTGTGCTCGTCGAACACCTCGAAGATGCGGTCGGTCGCGGTGCGCGCGTCGAGGGTGAACGAGTAGAGGAAGCCGATCGACTCCATCGGCCACCGCAGCACGGTGGCCATCGCGAAGAAGGCGATGAGCTCGGGAACGCCGAGCTGGCCGAGCTGGACGAGGTAGATGCCCGCACCGAGGCACAGCGCGAATGCCAGGTCGGGCAACAGGACGAGCCAGAACCAGATGACGCCGATCGCGCCGGCCTTGCGCAGCTCGGTCTGCCGCAGCGACTCCGCCTGCGCGGTGAACTTGTGGAGCGCATGCTTGCCGCGCCCGAACGCCTTCAGCACGCGGATGCCGTGCACGCTCTCTTCGACGGAGGTCGCGAGGTCACCCGCCTGGTCCTGGCTCTGCCGGGCGAGGCTCCCGTAGGTCTTCTCGAACCGGTACCCGGTGAACCACAGCGGCAGCGAGCAGACGAGGAAGATCGTGCCGAGCAGCCAGTGCCACCGGAAGAGCAGGAGGGTTCCGACGCCGACCGTCACCACGTTGACGATCAGCAGCAGCAGGCCGAAGGCCATCCAGCGCCGCAGCATGCTGATGTCCTGCATCATGCGGCTGAGCAGCTGTCCGGACTGCCAGCGGTCGTGGAACGACACCGGCAGCCGCTGCAGCCGGGAGTAGAACTCGGTGCGCAGGTCGTATTCGACCTTCGTCGCCGGCCCGATCACGAAGAAGCGGCGGAGCCACACCATGAGCGCTTCGAGCAGCCCCAGGACGAGGATCGCGACAGACCCGAGAATCAGCAGCATCGGATCGCCCGAGCTGATCGGGCCGCGCACGACCGCCTCGAGGACGAGCGGGATGGACAGCGCGAGGAGGCTCGCGACGAGGGCGCTCACCGCGCCGAGCGAGAGGCGGCCGAGGACCGGTCGCGCGAACGGAAGAAGGCGTGCCAGTGCTCGGATGGTCGAGATGCGGCCGTCGTGCTGGGAAGCGGTGGAAATCATGATCCTTGATGGAAGAGGTCGCGCATGGTGGACATCGTGGTGAGGGCGGTCGCCGAAGGACGGCGACCGGCGGGAGCGCCTGTCGTACGGAACGCGCGGAGGGTCGGCGGTATGCCGACTCGGCTCAGCCGAGGAGCGCGGGAGTCCCGAACTTGTCGCGGAGGACGGCGGCGACCGGCGTGACGGCAACGGCGATCGTGTTCATGGCATCCTCCTTCGACGGGTGTCCGCGCGAAGGCGGACGAAAGCCCTCCAGCCTATCCCCCGGCTTCTGGCGGCCGCAACCAGAATTTCGGGATCCCGGGCTTCTCCTGGCCGCGAGACTGCACCGGGACGGCGAGACTGCGGGTATTGCCCGCAGTCTCGACCTGCGGATGCAGTC
>NZ_DASUNI010000154.1:0-18656 GCF_036277215.1 Microbacterium sp.
GACCTTGACGCACAGCGACGACTTCGCGGTCGCCTTCGCGGGCCTGCTGGGCAACCCGGCCGCGATCGGCGAGGCGTTCACGATCACGGGCACGCACGCGCCGACGTGGAACCAGATCTACGGCTGGCTGGCGGATGCCGCCGGCGTGCCCGAACCCGATTTCGTGCATGTCGCGTCCGAGGCGATCGCCGCATTCTCGCCTGAGCTGGGTCCCGGCCTGCTGGGCGACAAGTCCCATTCGGTCACGTTCGACGTGAGCAAGGTTGCGGCACTCGTCCCCGAGTTCCGCACCACGATCACCTTCGACGAAGGTGCGCGCCGCATCGTCGAGCATTTCGACGCGCACCCTGCCGACCAGAAGGTCGACGCGAGCCGAGACGCCCTGTTCGACCGGCTCGCCGCCTACGCGCGCTCCGCCGGCTGATCGCGCAGGGTCAGCGCACCTCGCGCACCGTGCCTTTGTGCAGGCGCAGGCGCCGGCGGGCGCGTGACGCGACCGCGGAATCGTGCGTGACGATGATGAGCGTGAGCCCTTCGGCGTCCAACGTCTCCAGCACGGCCAGGATCTCGTCGCGCATGCGCTCGTCGGCATCCCAGAGCGACCAGCGAAACGGATATGCGCAGGCGGTCGAGATCTCACAGCGAGCGCATAGCTCGCTCCATAGGAAGCACATAGGAACTGGCGCACAATGGGGCCATGACCGCTACCGCTCCCGCCCCCTCGCTCCGTCGCCCGGACGGCTCTGCCCTCCGGGTTCTCGTCGTCGACGACGAGCAGATGCTCACCGACCTCCTGTCGATGGCGCTGCGCATGGAAGGGTGGGAGGTGCGCACCGCCGGGTCGGGATTCCATGCTCTTCAGGCCGCGCGCGACTTCGAGCCCGACGCCGTCGTCCTGGACATCATGATGCCGGACCTCGACGGCATGGCCGTGCTGCAGCGCCTGCGTCACTCGGGCAACGACGTGCCCGTGCTCTTCCTGACTGCGAAGGATGCCGTCGGCGACCGCGTTGCGGGTCTGACCGCCGGCGGCGATGACTACGTGACGAAGCCGTTCAGCCTCGAGGAGGTCGTCGCGCGACTTCGCGGCCTCATGCGGCGAGCCGGGACCGCCCAGTCGGCGGACGCCGAGCCGATCCTGCGGGTCGGCGACCTGTCGCTGAATGAGGACAGCCACGAGGTCGAGCGCGGCGGCGATCAGTTCGAGCTGACGGCCACCGAGTTCGAACTACTGCGATTCCTCATGCGCAATCAGCGCCGCGTGGTGTCCAAGGCGCAGATCCTCGATCGCGTCTGGAATTACGATTTCGGCGGTCGCTCCAGCGTCGTCGAGCTGTACATCTCGTACCTGCGCAAGAAGATCGACTCCGGCCGCGAGCCGCTCATCCACACCGTCCGCGGCGTCGGCTACATGATCAAGGCGCCGCAGTGACCGCAGCTCCCCCCACCGGCACCGCCGCGGACATCGATCCGAGCGCGGACGCGGCACCTGAGGCGCCTGCACCGGAGCCCGCTCCTCCCCGACGCCGGTTCCGGCATCGCTGGAGTCTGCAGACCCGCCTGATGGCGACGGTCATCGGGATCGTGTCGCTCATCCTCATCATCGTCGCGATCGCCACGAGTGCAGCTCTCGGCAGGGTGCTGGAGCAGAATCTCGACAACCGACTGGAGGACGCCGCAGGCCAGGCGGGCCGCGCGCTGCAGATGGGCCAGTTCCCGAACCCCTCGCGAGACGCGTTCGATGTGCTCAGCGAAGGACCTCAGGAACCGGGCTTCCTCTTCATCGCGCAGTCCGTGAACGGCGCCGTCTCCGGCGCCTACATCGACGCGGAGGGCGAGGTCGTCCGGCTCACCGACGCTCAGATCACCGAGGTCGGCGACGCCGTACGGAAGGGGGCGTTCAGCACCGTGTCGCTGGGGGACGGCGTCGGCGACTACCGGATCCGACTCGTGCAGGGCGACACCTTCGTGGGGATCGCGGGGCTTCCCGTGTCCGAGGTGCGCAGCACTATCGGTGCGACGCTGACCACGATCGCCCTCGTCACCGCCGGTGGCCTGCTGCTGCTGGCCGCCGCGATCGCGTTCGTGATCCGTGCCGGACTCAAGCCGCTGCGCGCCGTCGCCGACACCGCGACCCGAGTCGCATCGATCCCCCTCGCCGAGGGCGCGGTCTCCATCACCGAGCGCGTGCCCGACGACGAGACCGACGAGCGCACCGAGATCGGACGCGTCGGCCACGCGCTGAACACCCTGCTCGATCACGTCGGCGAGTCCCTGGATGCCCGGCAGCGCAACGAAGAGCGGATGCGGCGATTCGTCGCTGACGCCAGCCACGAGCTTCGCACCCCGCTGGCCTCGATCCGCGGGTACTCCGAGCTGTCGCTGCGCGCCCTGCAACAGGCTCAGGGACCCGGGATCGTCGAGACCACGGAGTCGTCGCTCGAGCGCATCCAGGCGCAGTCGATCCGTATGACCGGGCTCGTGGAGGACCTTCTGCTGCTCGCGCGTCTGGATGAGGGACGGGAGTTGGTGTACGGGACCGTCGATCTCTCGCGCCTCGCGATCGAGGCGATCGCCGATGCGCGGCCGGCCGGACCCGACCACGACTGGGAGCTCGACCTCGACGAGGAGCCCGTCGTCGTCGCGGGCGACGCGGCCCGGCTGCACCAGGTCGTCGGCAACCTGCTCGCCAACGCCCGCACCCACACGCCGCCCGGTACGCACGTGACGCTCAGCGCCGCTCGCGAGGACGGCGACGCCGTGCTCCGCGTGAGCGACGACGGACCCGGTGTCGATCCGGCCGTGGCGGACGAGCTGTTCGAGCGCTTCTCGCGAGCGGACCGGTCCCGTGCGCGCAAGACCGGCGGCACCGGCCTCGGACTGTCGATCGCGCAGGCGATCGTGACCGCCCACGGCGGAACCCTGTCTGTGCGCAGCGAGCCGGGAGACACGACTTTCGAAGTGCGCCTGCCCGCTGCGCCGGCTGGGCCGGAGGCCTGAGGCCTGAGGTCTGAGGCCTGAGGCCTGAGGCCTGAGGCCTGAGGCTCAGTATCCGCTGAACGCGTCTGTGGTGATCGAGCGCGCGCGTTCCAGCGCGGGAGCCAGATCGGCGATGAGCGCCGCCGGCCCGGAGATGTACGCGTGCCGGGCGGCGATGTCGGGCACCACCTGCAGCAGGCCCTCGGCGTCCAGGCGAACGCCGCGCGCCCACAGCCAGTGCCGCGGCAGGTCCGGCGGCCGGTCCCGCGTGAAGACGACGACCGGCACGCCTGAGGCCTCCAGCTCGTCGCGGAACGCCAACTCCGAGGCCTCCGAGGCCACGTACACCAGGACGATGTCGCGCTCCTCGCCGGCAAGTCGCATATGCCTCAGCTGCGACACGAACGGCGTGATGCCGATCCCGGCCGCGACCATCAGAACCGGGTTCACCGGCTTCTTCGGCAGTAGGAAGTCCCCCCACACACCCGTGACGGCGAGCGCATCGCCCGCGGACACCTGAGCCAGCGCCTTCTTGTAGGAGCTGTGCGTCTTGGTCGCGGGGTTTTCGCGGAACGCGACCTTGAGCGTGGGCAGGTCCTCGGGCGCGGATGCGATGCTGAACTCGCGACGCGTCCCGCGGGCATCGGGATGCCGGTGCGGCACATCCAGCTCGAGGTACTGCCCGGGTGTGAACGCCACCCGACGGCGCGCACGGAACGTCAGCTCCTTCACCGTCGGGGTCAGATCGGCGCGCGACTCCAGGGTCAGACCGACCGCAGCGCGCACCGAGAAGGCGAACGCGAAGGCCAGGAGGTTCCCGATCAGCAGTGCTCTCTCCTGACCGAGGCTGATCACGCCGAGGTCGATGGGCCAGCCGACCAGGACGCCCACGACGATCGCCACGGTGAACTGCTGCCAGCGTCGAGGCGGCATCGTCAGCGGTTCGGAGAGCATGAAGGCCCCGAGGAAAAGGATGGGAGAGGACAGCAGTACCGGCCACACCACGTCGCCGACCTCCACCGCGAGCCCCGCGGCCTGGTACTGCGCCGATGTTCGCAGCACCCCGACGGCGACGGCGGTCACCACGAACACCGCGATGACCCGCACCTTCTCGGTGCGGATGAGGACGGCGAGCCCCAGCACGATCACCGGCCCGGCCAGAACCGGGCTGCCGACCCACCACGCCGATGCGCCCAGAGCGGGAGCGGCGAGGCTGACGAGCGTCAAGACGGTGGCTCCCACCGCGGCGGGGTTGAAAACGTGACGGCCGCGCCACGCGAGCACGTACTTCGACAGGGATGCCGCGGCACCGGCGAGCGCGATCCCGACGAGCCCCAGCGGCTCGAGCGTGGGGCGCAGGACGAACAGCAGGATGCCCGCCGTGATCAGCGAGGACTCCAGCCGCCACGGCAGCCGGAGGATGCGCTGAGCCGCAGCATCCGTCCCCGCGCACACCACCACGAGCACCGCCGCGCTGACGAGCAGATCCCAGGGACCGGGGACGACGAGCCCGAAGAACGACAGGACGAAGGCGACGAGCGCGAGAGTCGCGAGCGAAAGGAGGACCAGGCGATACATGGACACTCGGCCGAGCACCGCGAAGACGCGGTTCCAGAGCGAGGTGAAGGTTCCGATCACACGAACAACTCTGCCGTACTCCCGGGCGACCACTCGACGCGGCCGTCGGTCGTCATCCGAACCCACTCCACGCCCCAGTCGTGCGCGAGCTCCGGCCCGCCGTCGAAGAACAGCGCGGTGGCGATCGCGTCGGCATGCATGGCGTCCGCTCCGATCGCCCACGTCGCCGCCATGGTGCGGACGGGTTCGCCGGTGCGCGCATCGAGCACGTGGTGCAGCCCGTCCCCCCACGCGCGCCGGTTCGTGGCCGACGCGCAGAGCGCGGCATCCGTCACCTCGACGACGCCGATCGCGCGCCGTGCGTCGTACGGATGCTCGAGCGCAATGCGCTGAGCGCCGCCTCGGACCGCCAGATCGCCGCTCGCGTCGACGACGAGGTCACCGTCGGTGTCCGCCGCGACCACGGCGAGCACGCGGTCGACGAGGCGGCCCTTGCCCAGCGCGCCGACGTCGATCACGGCCGGCTCGGTGAGCGTCAGGCTGCCGTCGGCCCAGCGCAGGCGTTCCTGCCAGGCCCGGGGTGCGGGGACGGCGCCGTGATCGACGAACGTGTACGACGCGTCGTAGCCGCGGGCTTCCAGCGAAGCCCCGACGAGCGGACTGACCGCTCCCCGCGTCGCGTGGTCGAGAGCGACGAAGGCGTTGAGCATGTCTGCCGCGTCCGACGGCGACGGCACCGTGCCGGCACCTCCTGCCAGCGCCGCGACCAGCGAGTCCGGCCGGAACCGGGACCACTCGCGGTCGAACGCGTCGATCGCCTTCGCGACCGCCGCCCGGGTGGCATCCGCCACCGGCGCGGTCGTCTCGATCTGCCAGACCGTGCCGATGGCGTCGAAGCGCCACAGGGACGATGCGGGCGCGTCGGTCGGGGCAGCCATCGACGTCTCGCTAGGCGGTCGCTTCGGACTTGATCGTCTCGATCGCCTCGTTGAATCCGCCGCTCGTGAGCGAAGACCCGGCGACCCGGCTCACCGAGAGCGTGTCGATGTCCTGTCCGACGACCACATCGGCGATACCGCCGATGAACTCGCCCTGGTAACGCTCGGACTCGCTTTTCTGCGGGTTCCCGACGACCTCCACGCCCGTCACGATGTCGTCCTCCAGCGTGACGGTGACGCTGATCGTCTCGACCGACTCGGGTGTCGCGTAGGAGCCCTCGGCGGTGTAGGTTCCGTCGACGTAGGTGCTGTCCGAGGCCGGAGCGGCGGACGACTCGGTCGCGGTCGAGTCCGGTGTGGTCGTGGCGCTGGGCTCGGGGGCGGTGGTGACGTCCGTCTCGGTCGCGGTTTCGGCGGCGGTATCGGATGCCGCGCATCCGGCCAGGGCGAGGGCCCCGGCCACGCCCACGGCGGCTGCCCCGATGCGGAGGGGGCGGGGTACTGCGGCGGTGCGGATCATGATGGTCCTCCTTCTGCGGTGCCTCGCTGCGAGGTCTGCCTCCACGCTAAACGCCGTGTCCCGGCAACTCGCCGGTGTCGACTATGAAGAACCTATGAACCGAACGGGCCTGCAGGCTACGCGGCGCCGTCGAACATGCTCGTGACCGACCCGTCCTCGAAGACCTCGTGGATCGCGCGGGCGAGCAGCGGCGCGATGGGCAGGATCGTGAGCGATGCGAATCGCTTGCTCTTCGGGATGGGGACGGTGTCGGTCACCACGACCTCGTCGATGGCGTCGGACTGCAGGCGCTGCGGGGCAGGGTCGCTGAAGATCGCGTGCGTCGCTGCCACGATGACCCGCTCGGCGCCGTTGTTCTTCAGCGCCTCCGCGGCCTTGACGATCGTGCCGCCCGTGTCGATCATGTCGTCGACGAGCAGGCATACGCGACCGTCGACCTGACCGACGATCTCATTGACCGTGACCTGGTTCGCGACATTCGGGTCGCGGCGCTTGTGGATGATCGCCAGCGGCGCCCCGAGGCTGTCAGACCAGGTGTCGGCCACGCGGACGCGGCCGGTGTCGGGCGAGACGACGGTGAGCTTCGCACGGTCGTCGGAGCTGAGCGTCCGTTCGAAGTACTCGAGAAGCACCGGCTTCGCGAACAGGTGATCCACGGGCCCGTCGAAGAACCCCTGGATCTGGGCCGCGTGCAGATCCACGCTCATGACGCGGTCCGCGCCTGCGGTCTTCAGCAGGTCCGCGACCAGTCGGGCGCTGATGGGCTCGCGTCCGCGGCTCTTCTTGTCCTGCCGGGAGTACGGATAGTACGGCGCGACGACGGTGATGCGCTTGGCGGACGCCCGCTTCGCGGCATCCAGCATGATCAGCGTCTCCATCAGCCACTCGTTGACGGGCGGCCCGAAGCTCTGAATCAGGAAGAAGTCGCAGCCGCGGATCGAAACCTCGAAGCGCGTGAGGATCTCACCCGAGGCGAACGTGCGGTACTCGGTGGGCACCAGTTCGGTGCCGATGGCGGAGGCGACGTCTGCCGAGAGGGCCGGGTGAGATCGTCCGCCGGCGACGACGAGCCGCTTCTTGGTCTTGGCGACAAGTCCGGGGGCGATGTCGTTCTCGCGGTCGAGATCAACCGTCTTCCTCTTGCGCGCCATCGTCCGCCTTCTGTGCGGACCGAGCTTTCGCCGCGACCTCTGCCGCGCCGGTCCCCGGTCTGTTCGTCTCGACCCAACCCTCGACGTTGCGTTGAGGGGCCACGCTGAGCGCCAGTGCACCGGCGGGCACATCCTTGCGGATCACCGCCCCGGCCCCGGTCTTCGCGCCTGCTCCGATCCTAACGGGCGCCACGAAGACGTTGTGCGAGCCGGTGTGGACCTCGTCGCCGATCTCGGTGCGGTGCTTGGCGATGTCGTCGTAGTTGGCGGTGATGGCGCCGGCTCCGAGGTTGACACCCGTCCCGATGGTGGTGTCGCCGATGTAGGACAGGTGCGGCACCTTGCTGCGGTCGCCGATCGTCGAGTTCTTCGTCTCGACGAAGGTCCCGATCTTCCCGCGGGTTCCGAGGATGGTATTCGGCCGCAGGTAGGCGAACGGCCCGACGGTGGCGCCGGCACCGATCACGGCGAGGGTCGCGTCGGTGCGAGTGACCGTCGCGTTCTCGCCGACCTCGCAGTCCACGAGGCTCGTGTCGGGCCCCACCGTGGCGCCCTCCGCGATGCTGGTCGAGCGCAGGATGTGCGTGTTCGGAAGGACCGTCACATCCGGCGCGAGCGTGGCGGTCACGTCGATCCAGGTGGTCGCCGGGTCGAGGATCATCGCGCCCTCCAGCTGCCAGCGGCGCACCGTCCGGGCGTTGAGCAGCCGCGCGGCCTCGGACAGCTGGACGCGGTCGTTCACGCCGAGTGCCGCCGTGGCGTCCGTCGCCTGCGACACCCCGACCGCGAGGCGCGAATCGCGCAGCAGCGCCACCACGTCGGTGAGGTACCGCTCCCCCTGGGCGTTCGCGGTGCCCACCAGCGAGATGTGGGCGCGCAACGGCGCCGCCTGGAAGACGTAGACCCCGGCGTTGATCTCGGTGATCGATGCCTCGTCGTCGGTGGCATCCTTCTGCTCCACGATCCGCTGGACGCCGCCGGCGGAATCGCGGATGACGCGACCGTATCCGGTGGCGTCGTCCACGACGGCGCTCAGGACGGTCGCGGCCGCCCCGCTCTCGCGGTGCCGGCGGATGAGGCGCGACAGCGTGTCTCCGTCCAGGAGCGGGACATCGCCACTGAGCACCAGCACGTCACCGGTGAAGTCGGGAACCTGTGCGAGCGCGATCTCGACGGCACGCCCGGTGCCCGGCACCTCGTCCTGGTCGACGACGACGATCTCCGGCGCGATGTCCAGGACGACGTCGGCGACCATGTCGCGTTCGTGCCGGACGACGACCAGAACGCTCTGCGGGCTCAGCGCGCGCGCCGTGTCGAGCACGTGGCCCAGCAGCGGTCGGCCGCCGATCCGGTGCAGCACCTTCGGGAGCGTCGACTTCATGCGCGTCCCCTGGCCCGCGGCGAGGATGACGACAGCCAACTGGGTTTCGGTGATGTTCTCAGACATGCTCCGCCGCCAGGATTCGAACCTAGACCTAACAGCTCCAAAGGCTGTCGTGCTGCCATTACACCACGGCGGACCGCGGCCTCCGCCTGCCGGCCGCCCGTCAAGTCTGCCAGACGGCTGCCCGCGCCCCGCTGCCCTTCGACCGCTGTGCCGAGCGTTCGCGGGCGTGGATGGTGAACGGCCGCAACGCGCCGCTCGCGCCGGGTTTCGACGCGGCACTTCGCGTCCGATCGGCGGAGGCGCGAGCAGCTGCCGCCCGCCCGCGATAATGGGCCCATGGCGCAGGAGACGGACGAGGTCGACCGGATCGTCGAGGCGTGGATCGCGCAGCGACCCGACCTCGACTTCTCGCCCCTCGAGGTGCTCTCCCGCGTGGACCGACTCTCGCGCCACCTGGACCGCGCGCGACGCGACGCGTTCCGGCGCAGCGACCTGGAGCCCTGGGAGTGGGACGTCCTGTCCGCCCTGCGCCGCGCCGGGGAGCCGTTCCAGCTCAGTCCCAAGGCGCTGCTGCAGCAGACGCTCGTCTCGAGCGGAACCATGACCAACCGGATCGACCGGCTGGTCAGCCGCCGGCTCGTGCGACGCGAGGCCGACCCGGACGACGGGCGCAGCATCCTGGTCACCTTGACCGGCGATGGACGCACACGAGTCGATGCGGCCATCACCCGCCTCGTGGATGCCGAAGCACTGCTGCTGGACACGCTGTCACGCTCGGATCGGGAGCGGCTGGCGGGACTGTTGCGCAAGCTCAGCCTGGGCTTCGACGCCTGACAGCGGGCTCGGATCCGCCTCGGCGTAGAATTCCGTGTGCCCTCCGACGATCCCCGTCCCCTGATCCCGAGCGGCATCGACCCGTTCGAGCTCGAGATCACCCTCAAGGTTCTGGCTCAGATGGAAGCCGTGGACCCGACGCATCCCGATTATGCGACCGTGCGTCGAGCGACCGCGAAGATGTTCAAGTCGGCCAAGAGGGAGCGGCGGCTCGAGAAGAGGGCGAGCATCGCCGAAGCCGATCGTTCGGTGGTCGCGGCGACGGCGACCGGAGCACCCGACCGCATCGACGACGAGACGCGCGGCATCCCGCTCGGAACGCGCGCGAGCGCGGCGACCGCAGGCACGCTGATCAAGGCCCGGCCGTGCTACATCTGCAAGCAGTCCTACACGCAGGTCGACGCGTTCTACCACCAGCTCTGCCCTGCGTGCGCCGCGATGAGCCACGCCAAGCGCGAGGCGCGCACCGACCTGACCGGGCGCCGCGCGCTGCTGACGGGCGGTCGCGCCAAGATCGGCATGTACATCGCGCTGCGGCTGCTGCGCGACGGCGCGCACACGACGATCACCACCCGCTTCCCGCGCGACGCCGTACGCCGCTTCACCGGCCTTCCCGATTCACCCGAGTGGATGAACCGGCTCCGCGTCGTCGGAATCGACCTGCGCGACCCCGCTCAGGTGATCGGTCTGGCCGAATCGGTGGCCGCCCAGGGTCCCCTGGACATCCTGATCAACAACGCCACTCAGACGGTGCGCCGCTCGCCCGGCGCGTACCAGCCCCTCGTCGACGCTGAGCTGGCGCCGCTGCCGGACGGGCCGCTCCCCGAGCTGGTCACGTTCGGTCACACGAACGACGCCCACCCGCTCGCGCTCGCGCAGTCGGTGAGCGCGCATCCGATTCTGGCCGCGGCGGCGTCACGCGCAGAGGAGCTGACGGAGCAGGCGATGGCAGCCGGGTCGAGCTCGCTCGATCGACTCGCGGCAGGCACGGCGATCGACGCCGGCGGCCTGCTCCCCGACCTGCACGACTCGAACTCGTGGACGCAGCACGTCCAGCAGGTCGATCCGCTCGAGATGCTGGAGGTCCAGCTCGCGAACACGACCGCGCCCTTCCTGCTGGTGTCGCACCTGCGGCCGTCGCTGGCCGCGAGTGCGGCGCGCCGGACCTACGTGGTGAACGTCAGCGCGATGGAAGGCGTCTTCGGTCGCGGCTACAAGGGTCCCGGCCACCCGCACACGAACATGGCGAAGGCGGCCGTGAACATGCTCACCCGTACGAGCGCGCGGGAGATGTACGAGACGGACGGCATCCTCATGACCAGCGTCGACACCGGGTGGATCACGGATGAGCGACCTCACCCCACGAAGGTGCGGCTGGCCGAGGAGGGCTTCCATGCTCCGCTCGACCTCGTCGACGGGGCGGCGCGGGTCTACGATCCGATCGTCCGCGGCGAGGCGGGCGAAGACGTGTTCGGGGTGTTCCTGAAGGACTACTCGGTCGGCAGCTGGTGACACCGGACGAGTTCCTGCGCAGCATCCCGATCGGCACCCGCGTCGTGGTGAGGTACCGGCTCGACGACGGTCGGGCGACGGACGCGCTGGGCCACCTCCGCGCGCGGGATGCCGAGCATGTCGTCGTGGAGACCAAGCGCGGGCCGGATTCGGTGGCGCTTTCGACGGTGATCGCCGCGAAGGAAGTCCCGCCCCCTCCGCCGCCGCGCGTCGCTCGGTGAGGCTGCGCTCTGGCGCTCTGGTGCCGAACCCATCCTTTCGGCGCGAGTCCACACGCTACCCGGCACCGGAACGCATGGGTTCGCAGGGAAGGCGCGGGTTCGGGACTCGCGGAGCCGCGCTTAGGCTTGACGGATGGCCCACCTCCTCGGCGGAGAGCATCTGCACGTCGAGTTCCCCGCGAAAGTCGTGCTCGATGACGTGACCGTCGGCGTCGACGGCGGCGATCGCATCGGCATCGTCGGCCGCAACGGCGACGGCAAGTCGACGCTGATGAAGGTGCTGACCGGCCGCCTCGATCCCGACTCCGGACGCGTCACCTCCCGCGGCGGAGTCCGCGTGGGGATGCTGGCCCAGGACGACGATCTGCCCGACGACGAGACGGTGCGCCACGCGATCGTGGGCGACCGCCCCGAGCACGAGTGGCTCGGGGATGCGCGCGTGCGCGACGTGCTCGACGGGCTGCTGCGGGACGTGCCGCTCGACACCGTCGTCTCATCCCTGTCGGGCGGGCAGCGCCGCCGGGTGGGCCTGGCCCGCCTGCTCGTCGGCGAATGGGACGTGGTCGCGCTCGACGAGCCCACGAACCACCTCGATGTAGAGGGCATCGCCTGGCTCGCGGCACACCTCGCCGACCGGTGGGCCCGCAACGCCGGCGGCCTGCTGCTCGTCACGCACGATCGCTGGTTCCTGGATGCCGTGTGCACACGCATGTGGGAGGTGCACGACGGCACGGTCGACCCGTTCGAGGGCGGTTACGCGGCCTACGTCCTGCAGCGCGTCGAGCGTCAGAGGCAGTCGAACCTCGCCGAGACCAAGCGCCGCAACATCCTGCGCAAAGAGCTCGCCTGGCTGCGCCGCGGCGCTCCGGCGCGCACTTCGAAGCCGAAGTTCCGCATCGACGCGGCGACCCAGCTCATCGAAGACGAGCCGCCTCCCCGAGACAACGTGGAGCTCGCCAAGCTCGCTACCGCCCGCCTGGGCAAAGACGTCGTCGACCTGCTCGATGCGGGCGTCGACTACGGTGCCGGCCCGATCCTCGAAGACGTCGAATGGCGTATCGCGCCGGGCGAGCGCACCGGCATCCTCGGACCCAACGGAGTGGGCAAGTCGACGCTGCTCGGCCTGGTGTCGGGCACTGTGCAGCCGACGTCGGGGCGCGTGAAGCGCGGGAAGACGGTGCAGGTCGCCGTGCTGAGCCAGCGCCTCACCGAGCTCGACCAGTACGCGGACGAGCGCGTGCGCGATGTGCTCGCGCTGCAGAAGACCTCGTACGTCACGGGCGGCAAGGAGCTCACCCCCACTCAGCTGCTCGAGCGTCTCGGTTTCCGGTCGTCGGAGCTGTCGACCCCGGTCCGCGACCTGTCGGGCGGGCAGAAGCGGCGGCTGCAGCTGCTGCTCGTGCTGCTCGGCGAGCCGAATGTGCTCATCCTCGACGAGCCGTCCAACGACCTCGACACCGACATGCTCGCGGCTCTCGAAGACCTGCTGGACTCGTGGCCGGGCACGCTGCTCGTGGTCTCGCACGACCGCTACCTTCTCGAGCGCGTCACCGACCAGCAGTATGCGATCGAGAATCGGGCGCTGCGGCATCTTCCCGGCGGCGTCGACGAATACCTGCGTCGGCGTGCGGCGGCTCGCGATGCGCCGGTGATCGCTGCGGCGGCTTCTACGCCTCTCGCCGACGGACTGACCGGGGCCGACCGGCGCACAGCCGAGAAGGAGCTGAGCGCGATCGACCGGCAGCTGGCGAAGCTCGGGCAGCGCATCAAAGCCGCCCACGACGACCTCGCGACGCACGACCAGTCCGACTACGTCGGGATCGGCAAGCTCAACGCCGAGCTGCAGACCCTCGAGAAGGATGTCGCGTCGCTCGAGGAGCGCTGGTTCGAGGTCGGCGAGTCGCTCGGGCACTGACCCGCGCATCTCCCCCTGGCCTCCGACTCTCCCCGTCCGCGAGGCTGCAACGGGACGGCGAGACAGCGGGTGAGCCCCGCAGTCTCGACGCGCGGTTGCAGTCTCGCGGTCGGGAAAGGGCATCAGGGGAGGAAGCCGGCGGCGCGGAAGGCCCGCGCGTAGATCTCGCGGATCACGGGCTGCTTTCGGGCGTTGTACTGCATGGCGTGCTCGCCGGCGATGTTGGCGGCATCCGATGCCTGCAGCTTCGCGTCGCGGTAGCGGTCACGATCATCCGGATGCCGGCGCAGCCAGTCGCGGAACAGCACATGCCGTGCTGCCTCCGGGTTGTCCGGCGAGAACACGTGCAGATTGCAGCGCGGATCAGCGAGGACCAGACAGCGGTGCTCGTACCACCAGGGTTCCCGGATGGTGAGGGTGAACCCGGCGGCTTCGAGCTGCGCAAGATACGCGCGCTCGTCGGCGGAATCGGCGACGATCAGGTCGATGTCGATCACGGGCTTGGCCGGCAGGTCCGGAACCGACGTCGAGCCGACGTGCGTGATGCTCAGCGCCGCGTCGCCGAGCGCCGCCCGAACGCGCCGCTCCAGCTCGCCGAACACCTGCGGCCAACCCGGATCCGCATCCACGATGGCGATCTCCCGCGACGGCGCCGCGCCCGGGACCCACGGGCTCTCGCCCGGCGGGCTGGGCGCGTCGTCGAAGCGGACGATGTCCTCAGCGCGCGGCATCCCCCGATGGTACGACCCGCAACGACCGCGAGACTGCAACGGGTGATCGAGACTGCGGGTGGACCCCGCAGTCTCGACGTGCCATTGCAGTCTCGCGGCCAGGTAGGCGGGCCGGTGCGGCCCGACCAGCCGGCTTAGAGCAGGTCGTTCTCCTCGAGCCACGCCTTCGCGATGTCGGGCGTCGACTCCTGGTCCTCGGTGCTCTGCACGTTGAGGGCCACGAGACCCTCCGGGGTGAGCGCTGCGCTTACCGCGTTGATGATCTCGGCGGCACCGTCGGGCAGCTCGCCGCTGACGACGGGGACGACGTTCGACGCCAGGAAGAGCCCCTCGGGGTCTTCGAGCACGACGAGGTCCTTCGTCTGGATGCGCGGGTCGGCGGTGTAGACGTTCGCGACCTGGATCTCGTTCGCCACGAGGGCGTCTACCGTGGTGTCGGCGGTGTCGTCGAAGCCGACGGTCACGCCGTAGACCTCGAGCAGGCCGGTGGGGCCGTACGGACGCTCCGCGAGCTCGGCGTTGCCGCCGAGCGTGAGGGGCGTGGTCACCTTGGCGAGGTCGCCGATCTCGACGAGGGAGTTCTCGTCGGCGAACGCGGCGGTCACCGTGTACGAGTCCTGGTCGGTGGCCGTGGACTGGTCGAGGACGCTGAGGCCCTCGGGCAGCGCATCCGGCAGCGCCGCGTAGACATCCTCGGAGGTGCGCGCGGGGGTCTCCGGGTCGAAGAACTGGAGCAGATTGCCCGTGTACTCCGGAAACAGCGTGATCTCGCCCGCCTCGAGCGCCGGGATGTACGCGTCGCGCTGGCCGGCGTTGAAGGCGTCGCGCGAGACCTCGAAGCCGCCGCTCTCCAGCGCCTGGGCGTAGATCTCGGCGATGATCTCGTTCGAGTAGTACGCCTGCGAGCCGATGACGATGGTCTCGCCGTCGGCAGCGGGCGCGTCGGTGTCGGCTGCCAGCGGGTCGCCGGACGCGCAGCCGGCGGCGACGAGCGCGACACCGGTCAGGACGGCCGCGCCGAGCGCGAGCCGGGTCTTCCTTGCTGTGAACATGGGATTTCTCTTCCTCTGGGTTGGGATATCGAGTGTCATGCGCGAGCGGTGGCCGCCGTGCGAGCGGCCGCCGATCTCTTCGGAGAGGGGCGATGTTCGGATTGCGCGACGCGGACGCCGTGAGGGACCGACGCGCGCTGCAGCAGGGCGAAGACGCCGTCCAGGACGAGCGCCAGCGCCGCGACCAGGATCGCTCCGCCCAGGACGATGTCGAAGCGGCGGAGCGGAATGCCGGCGAGGATGTATTGACCCAGGCCGCCGAGATTCACGTACGCAGCGATCGTCACAGTCGCCACCACCTGGAGGGTGGCCGAGCGGATGCCGGCGACGAGCAGCGACAGCCCGAGCGGAACCTCGACGCGCCACAGGATCTGCCATTCGGTCATGCCCATCGACCGGGCGGCGTCGATGACCTTGCGATCGATCGCCTCGAAGCCGGTGTAGGCGCCGGCGAGGATCGACGGGATCGCCAGCAGCACGAAGGTGATCAGCGCAGCCTCGAACGTGCGCAGCACGCCGAAGAGCAGCACCAGCAGGATCAGCAGGCCGAAAGACGGAATCGCCCGCGCTGCGCCCGAGACCGCCACCGCGAAGTCGCGTCCCTTGCCGGTGTGCCCGATCAGCCAGCCGACCGGCACGGCGATGAGCGCCGCGACCAGCACGGCGGAGAACGTGTAGAGCAGGTGCTCGAAGAGCGCCACCGGAATCGGCGCCAGCCGGCCGGTGTCACCGGAGAAGATCCAGGCGATCGCCTGGCCGATGAGGTTCATGCGACGCGCACCTCCAACGGAAGCTCGGCGCGCCGCACGCGGCGTCGCTGAGCCCGCGTCCACGGCATGAGCACGCGGCCGGCGGCGATCAGCAGACCGTCGATCACGAGGGCGATGAGCAGCACGGCCACGATCCCCGCGAGAACCTCGGGGATGATGCGGCGCTGCGAGCCGTTGGTGAACAGATAGCCCAGGTTGGTCACGCCGATCAGCGCACCGACGGTCGCGAGGGCGATCGTGCTCACGGCGGTGACGCGCAGGCCTGCGAGGATGACGGGCGCGGCCAGCGGGAAGTCGACGGCCCAGAAGCGGCGACCGGCTCCGTAGCCCATCGCCGTGGCGGACAGCCGCACCGACGTGTCGACGGATCCGAGCCCGTCGGCGACCGAGCGCACCATGAGCGCGATCGCGTAGATGGTCAGAGCGAGGATCAGATTGACCTCGCTGAAGATCGGCGTGCCCAGCAGCACGGGCAGGATCGGCAGCAGCGCGAGGGACGGGATCGTGTAGAGCAGACCGGTGACGGTCAGGATGCCGCCGCGTGCCGCGCGATACCTCCAGGCGAGCCATCCGAGCGGAAGTGACAGCACGAAGCCCAGGATGATCGCGATGATCGATTGACGCAGGTGGACGAGCGTGAGCTCCCAGATCAGATCGAGGTTGTTCGCGACCCAGTTCACGGGCTGGTCCTGACGATCGCGCCCTGGGTGCGGCCCTCACTGTCGACGACCACGGTGCCGCGGTCGGTCTCCTTGAGCGAGAGTGCACGCCGACCCCGGTCGGAGCCGATGAAGCTCGCGACGAAATCGTCCGCGGGGTTCTCGATGATGTCGCTCGGGGATCCGACCTGGGCGATCTGCGCGCCCTTCTGCAGGATCACGACCTGGTCGCCGAGGAGGAACGCCTCGTCGATGTCGTGGGTCACGAATACCACCGTCTTGCCCAGCTCGCGCTGCAACCGGATGAGCTCCTGCTGCAGATCGGCGCGGACGATGGGGTCCACCGCCCCGAACGGCTCATCCATGAGCAGGATGTTGGGGTCGGCGGCGAGCCCGCGTGCGACGCCCACGCGCTGCTGCTGACCGCCCGAGAGCTGACTGGGGTAGCGCTTGGCGAGCGATCGATCGAGGCCGACGGTGTCGAGCAGCCCGAGCGCCTGCTCGCGTGCCTGCTTCTTGGGCACTCCGCTGAGCACCGGCACTGTGGCGACGTTGTCGATCACGGTGAAGTGGGGCATGAGCCCGGAGTTCTGCATCACGTAGCCGATGCTGCGACGCAGCTTGACGGCATCCGTTCGCAGGATGCTGTCGCCGTCGATCTCGATGTCGCCGCCTGTCGGCTCGACCATCCGGTTGATCATCCGCAGCAGCGTGGTCTTGCCGCAGCCCGACGACCCCACGAAGACCGTCGTCTTGCGCGACGGGATCACGAGGTTGAAGTCTTCGACGGCGCGGGTGCCGTCGGGGAACTCCTTGGTGACGGAGGTGAATTCGATCATCGCTCGGACCTGCTCTCGGCCGCATCGAATCGGGCGTTCGGCATGAGAGTCCTGCTGGGTCGCACCTGCATGGATTCCTTCCGGGAAGCGCCCGATCGCTCGGGAGGGCGGCGCTTCTCGCCTCGTCACAACAGCCGGGCGCCCCGACCGCATTCGAGCGTAGCGAACCCCTCGGACACGGGATCCGAAAAGTCGCATCATTGCGCCACGTTGCGCCGCGCGCTATCGTGCCGCGGACGTCCGCGGCGACGTAGGGGGTCTACAGGACCCGCGCGCCGTGCACCGGGCCGTGCACGTGCAGTGCCTGGTAGCCCGCGGCCGACAAGACGACCTGCAGCTCGAGCGCCGACTCCGGATCGCTCGCCAGGAACGCCAGGGTCGGACCGGATCCCGACACCAGGCCGACGAGCGCTCCGGCCTGCTCGCCGAGTTCGAGCGCGTCGCGAAGCTGCGGCCGCAGGGACAGCGCAGCCGCCTGCAGGTCGTTGCGCGCACGTTCGGCGAGTGCGATCGGGTCGCCGGCGCGCAGCGCCTGGAGCACTCCGAGGTGCACGGTCGGCACGCGCGCCGCGCGCACGATGTCGGGCGTGGTGCGCAGCGCGTCCAGGTGAGCGTAGACCTCGGGGGTGGACAGCCCGACGTCGGAGGGGACCACGACCCAGTCGAAGCGGCCCTTCGCGAGCGCCGGGCTCAGCTCGTCACCACGGCCGGTCCCGATCGCGGTGCCGCCCATGAGCGCGAAGGGCACATCGGCCCCCAGCCGGGCGGCGAGCTGACTCAGCTGCGACGCTCCGAGGTCCGCGCCCCAGAGCGCGTCGCACGCGACCAGAGCGGCCGCGGCATCCGCTGAACCGCCCCCCATCCCCCCGGCCACCGGAACGTGCTTGACGATGTCGAGGTGCACGCCTCCCGAGTGCCCGATCTTCTGGGCGACGAGGCGGGCCGCGCGCATCGCCAGGTTGCGGTCGTCGGCCGGGACACCGGACACGTCGACCGTCCCCGAGACCGTCACGGAGAAGTCCGCCGCGTGCTCGGCCCAGACATCCTCGTAGAGTGAGACCGCCTGGTAGGCGGACGCCACATCGTGATATCCGTCGTCCTGCACGTCGCCCACCTCGAAGAAGAGGTTCAGCTTGCCGGGCGCCCGCACGTGGATGCGGTCGGCGACGACGGAATGGCTCACAGTTGCGCCGACTCCGCCCAGATGTCCACGTCGATGCCGTCCGAGAGGGTGTCGATCATCTCGAGTTCCTCGGCGGAGAACCCCGGGCCCTCGAGCGCCGCGAGGTTCTCGTCGAGCTGCTCGATGCGCGACGCTCCGATCAGCGCCGACGTCACGACCGGGTCGCGCAGCACCCACTGGATGGCCATCTGCGCCAGGCTCTGCCCGCGTTCCTTCGCGATCACATCGAGTCCCCGAAGGGTCTTCAGTCCGGTCGGCGACAGCGTGGTCTGCGGCAGCGACGAGCGGTTCTGCGCCCGCTCGGCGGTGCCGTCGCCGAGATATTTCGCCGTCAGCAGGCCCTGGGCCAGCGGCGTGAAGGCGATCGCGCCCATGCCCTCCTGCTTC
>NZ_DASUNI010000155.1:0-2862 GCF_036277215.1 Microbacterium sp.
AGACGTTGTTGACCGCCTTCCTCACGCTGATGGCGATCCCGATCCTGATGGTGATGCTCTCCATGACGCTGCCCGCCCGGGTGAACCGCGCCACGAACCTCGTCGTGGCATCGCTGTACATCCCCGTTTCGATGTTCAACGCGGTAGGGGAGTCCTGGACCTACTTCTACGGCCTCTCCATCGGACTCGAAGTGCTGCTCCTGGCCTTCATCCTGCGCTCCGCCTGGACCTGGCCCCGCACGCCGGCACCGTTCGGGCCGAGGAACCCTGTCACGGTCCCGGGCGCGATCGTGAAGCTGTGGAAGTGCACGGCGGTGGTGTCGCCGTAGCGCTTGGTGATCTCGCGTGCCTCGATCATGACCGGGACCGTTCTGGGGATGGGGTGCGACGGAGTGATCAACAGCGAACGCTGAGGCAGGTGACCGTGCCCGCGGGTGGGGCGAGCGAAGGATGGTCGCGTGCGGGGCGGGCAGTCATGCCTGCTGCGGCGTGCGGAGTGGCTCGCTGTCGACGCTGGCTGCCAGGGTCGCCGGTGACGCGGTGCGGCGTGGCCAGGTCCAGGCGGAGCGCAAGATGAAGGCGAGGAGCAGCACCTCGAGTCCGATGGAGAGGCCATAGAAGGAGGCCCAGTCCCAGGACGCCCCTGCCGCGTTGACCATCGAATAGGGGATGTAGAGCGAGGCAACGACGAGGTTCGTGGCGCGGTTCACCCGGGCGGGCAGCGTCGTGGAGAGCATCACCATCAAGGCCGGGATCGCCACGGACGCGAGTCCAACGGTCAAGAACGTCGGGCTGATGTCGAACACGAAGATGTCGCCACCCCGGATCTGGTCGATGGCGCCGGGCTGGTAGAGGTGGAAGTAGTCGGTGTAGATGTAGAGAAACATGAAGCTGGTCCAGGCCGCTGCAAGTTTGGCCTGCACGGGCATGCGCAGAACTTCCAGCGTGCTCCGGTACGGCGGAATCTCTGGCGCGATGTGGGATTGAGGTGATCTCATTCCAGTGCTCCTTGGCTTGATTGGGTGGGTGCTTCCACCATCACGGATGCCGGCGGTGGGCACATCAGCCCGGAGCCTGATTCGACCTGGCCGTTGGCACAGCCGGGCTCTCGTACTTTCGGCGGATACATCGAGGACGCGGGCTGCCTAGGCTGATCAGATGGCCACCGGTGCACTCCGCTCGCTGTGGGCCGAACCTCGACCCACGAATGCCCCGGACCGGGGGCCGCGGGACTGGGCCTTGGTCGCAGCACTGGCCGGCTGGTCGATGGTGGAAGTGGTGCTTCGCCAGGACCTGGCGCCGCGCCCGCTGCTCCTGATCGCAGTGCTCGCGGTCCTCGGCCCCCTGCTGTGGCGACGCACCCACCCGCTCGTCGCCGTTGCGGTCTCCTTCGGCACGTTGACGATCGTCGATATCGTCAGAATCCTCACCGGGTCGCAAGGCGACCTGCTGAACAGCACCTCCGCGACGCTGATCCTGGCTTACGCCCTGTTCCGGTGGGGCTCCGGACGGGAAGCCGCAAGCGGCCTCGCCGTCATCCTGCTCTGGCTGACCATCACCATCACCTACGTCGTCGACCCCGTGAGCCTGGCGGAAACGGTCGCAGGGTACGCGTTCTTCCTGTTTGCCGCCGCGCTCGGCGCCGCGATCCGCTATCGCGCGAAGATCCGCATGCGCGACATCGATCGAGCCAAGGCCCGCGAACGCGAGCAGCTCGCCCGCGAGCTCCACGACACCGTCGCCCACCACGTCTCGGGCATCGCCATCCAGGCCCAGGCAGGTCGTGCCATCGCGGCCTCCCACCCCGAGCGTGCCGTCGAAGCCCTGGCCATCATCGAGGACGCAGCGACCCGCACCCTCACCGAGCTGCGCGCCATCGTCGGCGTGCTCCGCGCCACAGAGGAAACCGAGTTCGCGCCGCAGCCCGGCGTGGCCGAGGTCGAGCAGCTCGCCACCGATGGCCAGACGCGTCCCTGCGTCAAGGTGACGCTGTTCGGCAAGCTCGACGACCTCAGCCCGGCGGTCGGGGCCGCGATCTACCGCCTGGCCCAGGAGTCCATCACCAACGCTCGACGGCACGCCCGCCACGCGACCCCAGTCACCGTCGCCGTCACCGGCAACGCCGACCAGGTACGGCTGACCATCGAGGACGACGGCTCCGCCGCCGGCGGCCGCGCCCCAGCGGGCTACGGCTTGGTCGGCATGCGGGAACGCGCCTCACTGCTCGGCGGCACCTTCCACGCAGGCCCCGCCGCCGAGCGGGGCTGGCGGGTAGAGGCGGTCCTGCCCCGGACCGGGACGCCACGATGAGCATCAGGGTGCTCATCGCCGACGACCAGCCCATCGTGCGCAGCGGGCTGACGATGCTGCTCGACGCCCAGCCCGACATCGAAGTGGTCGGCGCGGCCGCCGACGGGCGCGAGGCAGGCCGCCTAGCGCTCCAGCTGCGCCCCGACGTCGGCCTGTTCGACATCCGGATGCCGCTGATGGACGGCATCGAAGCCACCCGACGCCTCGCCGGCCCCGACGTCACCGACCCTCTGCCGATTGTGGTCATCACCACCTTCGACCTCGACGAGTATGTCCATGGGGCGCTCAAAGCCGGCGCCCGCGGGTTCCTGCTCAAGGACGCCGGACCCGCCCTGCTGACCCAGGCCATCCACGCCGCCGCCGACGGAGACGCACTGATCGCACCCAGCGTGACTGTCCGACTGCTCGCAACGTTCGCCCACGCACAGACCTCACCACCAAGGCAGCCGATAGAACCGCTCACCGCCCGCGAGGAGGAAGTCCTCGTGCCTGTAGCCCAAGGCCGCACCAACAATGAGATCGCCAGCGAGCTCTACATCACCCCAAGCACCG
>NZ_DASUNI010000156.1:0-2550 GCF_036277215.1 Microbacterium sp.
GGCGAGCTGGGCTGCCGGTACCTCCAGTTCGACGACACCAGCCTCGCCTACCTCAACGACCCCGAGCAGCGCGAGCACGTGCGCTCGATCGGCGGCGACGCCGAGCACCAGCACGAGCTCTACATCCGCCACATCAACGAGGCGCTGGAGCACCGGCCCGACGGCATGGCGATCACCACGCACATGTGCAAGGGCAACTTCCGCTCGTCCTGGGTCGCCGAGGGCGGCTACGACTTCGTGGCGGAGGCGCTGTTCGGCGAGCTCGACGTCGACGGCTTCTTCATGGAGTGGGACGACGCCCGCTCCGGCGGCTTCGAACCGCTGCGCTTCGTCCCGAAGGGCAAGGTCGTCGTGCTGGGCCTGGTCACGACCAAGCGCGGCGAGCTCGAGGACAAGGACGTGCTCAAGCGACGCATCGAGGAGGCCACGCAGTACGTGGATCTCGACCAGCTCTGCCTGTCGCCGCAGTGCGGCTTCTCCTCCACCGTCGAGGGCAACAAGCTCACGCAGGAGCAGCAGGCCGCAAAGCTGCGGCTGATCGTCGAGACCGCCGATGAGGTGTGGGGCTAGATGCGCGCGATCACGGGAGGGATCGCCTGTGCCCGCAGACGAAGTCTGCTGGGTATCGCGCTCGTCCTGCTGCTCGCCGGCTGCGGGGGCGGCGACGAGGGCGCCGCCCCCGCGGGGGAGGGCGGCACCACCAAGCTGGCCGTGCAGGAGACGGCCGGCGTCCCGTCGGCGTTCGTCGCCTTCGGGATCGAGAAGGGCCTGTTCGAGAAGCAGAAGCTCGAGATCGACCTGCAGCCGACGCAGGGCGGCGCGGCGACGATCCCGGCGCTGGTGAGCGGCGACATCCAGGTCGGCGGCTCCAACGTGGTGTCGCTGCTGCTGGCCAGCTCGAAGGACCTGCCGATCCGCGCGATCGCGGGCGGCACCACCGCCCAGGCGTCGGGCGAGAAGGACTTCGGCGCGCTGCTGGCGGCGAAGGGCAAGGGGATCTCGGAACCCGCCGACCTCGAGGGCAAGACGGTCGCGGTCAACACGCTCAACAACATCGCCGAGGTGGTGGTGAAGGCGGGGCTCGAGAAGGAGGGCGTGGACCCCGACTCGCTCGAGCTCTCCGAGGTGCCGTTCCCGGAGATGGAGCCGGCGCTGGCCAAGGGCTCCGTCGACGCCGCGTTCTCGATCGAGCCGTTCGTGACGCAGAGCGTCGAGAAGGGCGACAAGGTGCTCGGCTACTCCTACGTCGACACGGAGCCGAACATGCAGGTCGGCGCCTACGCGGTCACCAACCAGTTCGCCGAGTCCGATCCCGAGGCGGTGAAGGCGTTCCAGGCCGCGGTCAAGGAGACCGCGGACTACGTCGGCGGCCACGAGGACGAGTTCCGGACCTTCCTGTCGGAGAACGCGGACATGCCGCCCGCGCTGGCGGAGAAGATCGTGCTGCCGAAGTGGACGGGCGAGGTCGATGCGGACTCCGTCGCCAAGACCGCCGAGCTGATGCGGCGCTACGGCCTGGTCGAGGACGACGTCGACCCCTCCAAGCTCCTGCAGGGAGGCTGACGTGAAGATCGACGCGTTCTGCCACGTGATGCCGCGCGAGTACGCGGAGCGGCTGGAGGCGGTCGGCGACGCGCCGGCGGCCGCCAACATCCGCAACCGGATCGCCGGGATTCCCTCGATGGTCGACCTCGACGTGCGCTTCGCGCAGATGGACGAGTTCGGCGACGACTACCGGCAGGTGGTCAGCCTGCCCGCGCCGCCGATCGAGGATCTCGGGCCGCCCCCAGGCGGGCGCGAGCTCGCCCGCATCGGGAACGAGGGCCTGGCGCGGCTGTGCGCCGAGCACCCCGACCGCTTCGCGGGCTTCGTCGCGCAGCTGCCGATGAACGACCCCGAGGGCACGCTGGAGGCGATCGACCACGCCTGCGGCGAGCTCGGCGCGCTCGGCGTGCAGATCTACACGCACGTCAACGGCCACCCGCTCGACGAGGGGCGTTTCGAGCCGTTCTGGGCGCGGATGGCGGAGCTCGGGAAGCCCGTCTGGGTGCACCCGAGCCGCAACGCGAGCTGGTCGGACTACCCCACCGAGGAGGTCTCGAAGTACGAGATCTGGTGGGTGTTCGGCTGGGAGTACGACACGGCGGCGTTCATGGCGCGGGTCGTGTTCTCCGGGATCCTCGAGCGCCACCCGGACCTGAAGATCCTCATCCACCACGGCGGCAGCATGGTCCCGCACTTCGCGGGGCGCGTCGGACCGGGCTGGGACCAGCTCGGCGCGCGTACGCCGCCCGACCGCCGGCACGAGGTCGAGCACCCTCCGCTCTCCAAGCGGCCGCTGGACTACGTCAAGATGTTCTACGCCGACACCGCCATGTTCGGAGCCGCCCACGCCATCCAGTGCTGCATCGAGTTCTTCGGGGTCGACCGCATCCTGTTCGCCTCGGACACGCCGTTCGACCCCGAGAAGGGCCCCGGCTACATCCGCTCGACGATCGAGAACCTCGAGTCGCTGGACCTCTCGGCGGCGGACCGCGAGAAGATCTACGC
>NZ_DASUNI010000157.1:0-2345 GCF_036277215.1 Microbacterium sp.
CGGACCTGACCACCCAAGCCTTCCCCGTACTGGATGCTGCAGTGGGTCGCCCATTCTGACGCGTAGTCCCAGATCTCCACCCAGTTGTGGATGGACAGCGGATGTCCGTAGGGGTCGTTGGCGCGCACGAGCCGCCCGATACGGTCCCAGTCCTCCGGGCTCTTGTCGAGCAGCAGGTCGTACTCGTTGGCCAGGGACCACCACACGTTCGGGAACGCGGAGAGTCTACGGACGACGTAGCTGACGTAGCGGTCGTCGGCTGCCTTGCCGAGATGCGCGAAGCCCCAACGGTCGTACGGGTGGAAGAGGATTAGATCGGCGTCGATCCCGAGGTCGGCGAGTTGCTCGACGCGCTGCTCGAGGGCACGGAAATACTCCAGGTCGAACCGCTCGAGGTCCCAACCGTCGTCCGTCCGAGGAAAGACGAATCGGTCGGGCTCGTTGGCGTTGTAGAGGAAGTGCTTGGGAAACAGGCTCATCCTCAGCTTTGAGAAGGAGGTCTTCGCCAACGACTCGAGGGTTTGCTGCTGGAGTGCGTCGTCCTGGTGAGTCCAGGCGTACGCGGTGGTGCCGAGCGGGGTGAACGGGGTGCCGTCGGGGTAGGAGAAGTGGAACCCGTCGGCGCGGACGGGGCCTCGGGCATCGGACGGTGCGACCGCGACGGAACCGGACAATCCGTCGAGCGACCGCGCGTTGGACTTCGTGACGTACTCCCACGTGCCCGCCTCGCTCGGAAGGAAGCGCACCGCATAGCGACCGTCGCCGTCGTAGAAGCCGCCGACCTCGACATGGTTCTCCCCCGCCGAGAATCGAGCGGTCAGCTCGACGTCCGTGAAGGGGTTGCCGTGCGACGGTCCCGCGATCGCGACTTCCAGCATCCGGTTCGCGACGGCGCCGGACGGCTCAAGGACCGATGCGCTCGCACGCTCAGTGTCCGCGCTCTCGTAGTCGGCGGGCGGCACGATCGGCGGGACTTCGCGTGGGCGGGGAGTGAGATCCTCGATCTGCGTCAGGCGGTCTAGGAGTTCGGCCACCCGCGGGTCGGAGGGCTCCAGGATGACGCCGAGGATCAATCCCAGCGGAAAGGGGTCACCGCTGGTGGCCAGCGCAGAGTCGAGCACTTCCGGTGCGATCTCATTCACCACGTTGCGTGCATCCGGCTGAGCGAGCACGTCCTTGAGCGCGGAGCGTGAATGGAAAGTGGTCATGACTGATCCTTCTGATGGTGGTCGAATATCTGTCGCCGGACCCGGGGAGGGCGGCCGCGCGCTGCGCCCATCGCCCCCAGGCGTCGTTCACTCCGTGACGACGACCCGCACGCGGTCGATGTTCTGCAGAAGCGCGTACTGAGCGTCCGGGTTCCCATCACGCTCGGCGGAAACGCGCACACCCACAAAGTAGGTCCCCGGCTCGGTGAAGGTGTGCGTCGCCTTCGCCGTCAGTACCTGCTTCGGCTTGTTGATCTCTCCGGCGACGTACGCGCCGTCGCCCTCGAAGTCCCATTCGACCCGGATCATCTCACCGCCGCCTTCCGGAGTGCGTACCACCGCCGAGAGCTTCACGGGCTTGCCTACCCTCGCCTTCACGACGCGGTCCGACCGGGACTCGAGTTCTACCGTCGGCTGGAGGCCGTCGCGTTGCCCTGCGAGCTCTGGAACGACGATCTGAGCGTCCTCGACCGCATAGCGGGTGGAGTCGGGAGCGGCGGCGCCGCCTTCCGCCCACACGGCGACGTCCCGGAGGGCCTGCTCGACGATGCCGTACCAGTTGATGAGGTGCTTCGCCCGCTCTCCCGCGACGGGCGCATCCTGGTGATCGGCGTGGTCGTTTAAGTAGACGCGGTAGGTGTTAGCGGCCGCGTCGCCGAGTGCCGCCTCGATGCGCTGGCCGTACCAGTCCGTGTGCCAGGCCAGCGCATCGGTGTCGTACAGGTTGGCGATTGCGATGACCTTGCCGTTGACCGAGCCGTCGAACGCGGCGTTGCCTGAGGCGAAGCCCGCGAAGCCGGGAGCGGTCACGGGGCGCTGCGGGTACAGCGGGGTTCCGTCAGGGTTGCGGAACTGGTCGAGTCCGACCCAACCTTCGGTCTGTGCGGGCACCTGATAGCGGTAGTAGAAGCGGTTCGCGATGTTCCAGCGATGTCCGATCGTGTCGCCCATCTCGATCAGCTCTGCCCGGACACGCTCGCCGAGCGGGGACTGCTCGGTCCCGAGATAGCCGTCGGCGTTCCAGAAGTCCTCGACGTAGGTGGGGTCGTATGCGAGCGGGGCGTCGGAGTCCAGTCCGGCTCCGTAGTACTCCGCCGCGTAACCGAGCAGGTAGTCGGGGTACTCCCAGCCCTTCCA
>NZ_DASUNI010000158.1:0-4235 GCF_036277215.1 Microbacterium sp.
CACGACGCGCGGCGGATCCGTGTCCGCCAGCAGCTCGGCAGTCGCCTCGATGCCGTCCATCACCGGCATCCGGATGTCCATCAGCTCGACGGGCAGAGCCACCGCGAAGAAGACCGCCGCCACGACGATGTCGGTGACGAGCTGGTGGGTCTTGAGCCGGCGGAACACGGGTTCACGCTACGGGCAACCGGGGTGCGAGGCATCCGTCGAGCGATGTATCCCACGCCCGTCGGCGACGCCGTATACCAGTCCTGTGTCGCGGGCGTATCGATCCCCTCGAACCCCTTGCCGCGCATCCCCCTCAGGCTTTACTGTCCGGACACAGGCTGAAATCGACGGGAAACGTCCGAGGACCAAGATCGAACAGCGGGGGCAGTCCCCACCGGTGCCCGAACCGGTCCCCGTCGGCGACAGCGCGAAGTGGTTCAGTCGAGACGGATGGAGACCGGCATGGCGACGGTACGCGCGGCAATTTCCCAGACCACGTGGACGGGCGACAAAGAGTCGATGCTCGACAAACACGAGGGATTTCTTCGGGATGCCGCTGCCGATGGCGCGCAGGCGATGTGCTTCCAGGAGCTGTTCTACGGGCCCTACTTCGGCATCACTCAGGACAAGAAGTACTACCGCTACGCCGAACCGGCCGACGGGCCGATCGTGCAGCGGTTCGCGTCGATCGCGAAGGAGCTGGGCGTCGTGACGATCCTCCCGATCTACGAGGAGGATCAGACGGGCGTGTATTACAACACCACCGTCGTGGTCGATGCCGACGGCACCGTTCTGGGCAAGTACCGCAAGATCCACATCCCCCACGTCGAGAAGTTCTGGGAGAAGTTCTATTTCCGCCCGGGCAACCTGGGCTACCCGGTGTTCGAGACCGCGATCGGCAAGATCGGGACGTACATCTGCTACGACCGGCACTTTCCCGAGGGTTGGCGCGAGTACGGCCTGCGCGGCGCGCACGTCGTGTTCAACCCCAACGCGACCAAGCCCGGGCTCTCGAACCGCCTGTGGGAGGTGGAGGGCCCAGCGGCCGCCGTCGCGAACGGCTACTTCGTGCTGCAGCCGAACCGGGTCGGCCGCGAGGACAACGAGTTCGGCGACGAGGCGGTGAACTTCTACGGCACGAGCAATGTGATCGATCCGCGAGGGAATTTCGTCGGCGACCGCGGCTCGGGAGACCACGAGGAACTGCTCGTGCGCGACCTCGACATGGACATGGTTCAGGAGATGCGCGACGACTGGCAGTTCTACCGCGACCGCCGGCCGGACACCTACACAGAGATCGCGAAGCCCTGACATGGCGACCACACTCATCACCGGCGGCACCGTCGTCTCCGCCACCGGCCGGTCGCTGGCAGACGTGCTCATCGACGGCGAGACCGTCGCGGCGGTGCTGTCGCCCGGCTCGCAGCTGCTCGGGACGGATGTCGCGGCATCCGTGGACACCGTGATCGACGCGACCGGCAAGTATGTGATCCCCGGCGGCATCGATGCGCACACCCACATGGAGCTGCCGTTCGGGGGAACCGCGGCCATCGACACGTTCGAGACCGGCACCCGCGCCGCCGCGTGGGGCGGAACGACGAGCATCGTCGACTTCGCGGTGCAGCGCTACGGCGAACGAGTGCAGGACGGCCTGGCCGCGTGGCACGAGAAGGCCGCGGGCAACTGCGCCATCGACTACGGGTTCCACCAGATCATCGGCGGGGTGGACGAAGACGCACTCGCGGCGATGCCCGGCCTGATCGACGAGGGCGTGACGAGCTTCAAGCTGTTCATGGCCTACCCGGGAGTGTTCTACTCGGACGACGCGCAGGTGCTCAAGGCCATGCAGGTCTCCCGCGACACCGGGCTGCTGACGATGATGCACGCGGAGAACGGCCCCGTGATCGACGTGCTCGCGGCACAGTTGGTCGCCGAGGGCAAGACCGACCCCTACTTCCACGGCATCGCCCGCGCTTGGCAGATGGAGGAAGAGGCGACCCACCGCGCGATCATGATCGCGAACCTGACCGGCGCCCCGCTCTACGTCGTGCACGTGAGCGCGAAGCAGGCGGTCGAGCAGCTCGCCGCGGCGCGCGACCGCGGCCAGAACGTCTTCGGCGAGACGTGTCCGCAGTACCTCTACCTCTCGCTCGAGGAGCAGCTCGGGGCGTCCAGCGAGGAGTGGGGGCGCTTCGAGGGAGCGAAGTGGGTGTGCTCCACGCCCCTGCGCTCGCGCGCCGAGGGCCACCAGGACCACATGTGGCAGGCGCTGCGGACGAATGACCTGCAGATGGTCTCGACCGACCACTGCCCGTTCTGCATGAAGGACCAGAAGGAACTCGGTCGCGGAGATTTCCGCGCGATCCCGAACGGGATCGGCTCGATCGAGCACCGCATGGACCTCATGTACCAGGGCGTCGTGACCGGGAAGATCACGCTGGAGCGGTGGGTGGAGCTGACCTCGACCACGCCGGCGCGCATGTTCGGGATGTACGGACGCAAAGGCGTGATCCAGCCAGGTGCCGACGGCGACATCGTCGTCTACGACCCGAACGGGCACACCTCGATCGGCGTGGGCAAGACGCATCACATGAACATGGACCATTCCGCGTGGGAGGGCTTCGAGATCGACGGCCACGTCGACACGGTCCTGTCGCGAGGCAAGGTGATCGTCGACGGCAACGAGTACCTCGGTTCGAAGGGCGACGGGCAGTTCCTCAAGCGCGGCCTGACCCAGTACCTGACATGAGTGACCGGTCCCCGCGACCGAATCGACCGATAGGAGCACCATGGACTTCGGCGTCGTCCTGCAGACCAACCCACCTGCCGCCCGCACCGTGCAGCTCGCGAAGCTGGCGGAGGCCCACGGATTCAACCACGTCTGGACGTTCGACTCGCACCTGCTCTGGGAGGAGCCGTACGTCATCCACTCGGCGATCCTCGCCGAGACGAACCGGGTGACCGTGGGTCCGTTCGTCACCAATCCCGCCACGCGGGACTGGACGGTGACGGCATCCGTCTTCGCCACCCTCAACGAGATGTACGGCAACCGCACGATCTGCGGAATCGGCCGCGGCGACTCGGCCGTGCGCGTCACCAACGGCAAGCCGGTCACGATGAGCGAGCTGCGGGCGTCGATCCACGTCATCCGCGAGCTCGCGAACTCCCGACCGGTCGAGTACAACGGCGCCACGATCCAGTTCCCGTGGAGTCACGGCTCGAAGCTCGACGTGTGGGTCGCCGCCTACGGTCCGCTCGCGCTGAAGCTGACCGGCGAAGTGGGCGACGGGTTCATCCTGCAGCTGGCCGACCTCGACGTCGCCGCGTGGATGATCAAGACCGTCCGGCATGCCGCCGCCAATGTGGGCCGCGACCCGGACTCGATCGCATTCTGCGTGGCGGCGCCCATGTACATCGGCGACGACTGGCAGCACATGCGCGACCAGTGCCGCTGGTTCGGCGGGATGGTCGGCAATCACGTCGCCGACATCGTGGCGAAGTACGGGCACCACGCCGACGAGAGCGGCGTGCCCGCCGAGCTCATCGACTACATCGAGGGGCGCGTCGGGTACGACTACAACACGCACGGCAAGGCGGACAACGACCACGTGGACTTCGTGCCCGACGAGATCGTCGACCGCTTCTGCATCCTGGGCACGGCGGAGGAGCACATCGCGAAACTCGAGAAGCTGCGCGCGCTCGGCGTGACCCAGTTCGCCGGGTATCTCCAGCACGACAACAAGGAGGAGACGCTGCGCGTCTACGGAGAGACGGTCATTCCGGCACTCTCCGAGCACGTGGTGGCCAAGCGATGACGACGACCCTCGAGCCGACCAGCGGACCCGCAGCGCCTCCGCGCGCCAAGCCTCTGCGCGCGGCTCGGCCGCGTGCGCTCTCGGCTTGGCTGTGGGGAGCGGTGGGCATCCTGCTGCTGGCGCTCGTGTGGGAGCTGTACAAGTTCCTCGGCCCGTCGGACGGGGTCGTGATCGGGGGCATGCGCATCCTGCCGCGCACCACCGACCTCGCGATGCCGCACGTCTGGGACATGATCGGCCGACTGCTGCAACCGGTGACGCGCGCCGAGGGATCGCCCGCGCTGTGGGCGGCGATCGCGCTGGCCGCGCTCACGACCCTCGGCATCGCCGCCGTCGGCTGGCTCGTCGGACTCGTCGTGGGCATCGCGCTCGCGCTGGTGATGCAGCGATGGCGTCTGGTCGAGTGGGGCCTGCTGCCCTGGATCATCCTCA